>JAKSDJ010000764.1 GCA_022360155.1 Chloroflexales bacterium
GTGACACGATGCGGAATGTCTCAATCGAATTGGTATTACAGCCTCAATGCTCAATTATTAGCTATCGGCTATTTCCCATCAGGTTGTAATACAGAATCCGATGCGCTTTTTGGGCAGTCTTGAAGAGACCGGCTAGCCTAAATCCTAGGCGATACCCCAACCCCAGCTTGTTTATGTCCTCGGCCTGCGAAAAATACCATTCTTCCTTCAACCGTATGCCCTCTGCCCATTGTTCGAGTTCGGCAGCATCATCGATGCCCCAATGAATAACCGCTCCCGTCTTTTGAAGTGATGGATGTTGTTTGGCGCTTTTAGCCGTCAAGACACTGTAGGCGTCGAAGACCAGATCGCATCCAGGAAAAGCTGATTGCAACGAGCAAATCAGCACTTTTACCTCTGCTTCTTGCAGATACATCAGCAACCCTTCCGCGATCGCCAGCATGGGTCGACCGCGCGGTGAAATGCGATCGATCCAACCCAGGTCGGTGACCGAGGACAGAATCATATGATACGTCTCTGTTTCTGTGTAGAACGTTCGCCGGAGATCAATAACATCTGGCAAATCCAGATCGTACCATTCAACGCGCCCATTATCGACTCGGGTGTAGCGGCTATCCAGGCCGCATCCGAGATGAAGCACGACACTGCTGGGATAGCTCGCCAAGAATTCGCGTGTATAGGCATCGATTTTTTTCGCTCGTGTGCAGAGCATGATGGCCGTTTTCCGCGGGACTTTGAGCTTGACAAAGTCATATTCGACTTGCTCGAGAATGGCTTGCGCTTTCTGATCGACAAAGATCGAGTCGGGGCGCTGGCTCTCGATAGCTTTAGAATAGAGAGGAATCAACAGCGTTTCCTGTTCGCCCGTCAGCAGAATTTTTCCTTTTTTGTTTGTCATCGTGCGAGCTTCTATTGCCTAACGCTGCAGCCGCGTCGCCCTTAGGGCGAGCCTCGCATCTCAAAGCAGCCCCAACTTGGTGTGATGCTAGCCCTGTTTACTTGCCGTTCTCAGCCACTGCGACGTATGCGCCCAAGCCGATTAAAGCCCAGCCGGTGACGCGGCGTTGTCTGCGACGGAAGCGTGCATTCGCATGGAGCCAGTGCCCGATCGGGCCAGCCACCAGGGCGACTACGACATCAGCACTCGTATTCAACAGGACCGCAATGCTTCCGAGGACGATGAATTGCGACACGATTGGCTGCTGGGGATCGACAAACTGCGGAATGAAGGCCAGGAAAAAGAGGGCCGTTTTCGGATTTAGGATTTCAGTCGTGATACCTTGGGTAAAGGCGCGCCATGTCTGCCGGGAGCGAGCAGCGCTGTCCAGCAGGAGCGTATCAGGCTGCCGGAGGGTGCGCCAGCCCAGGTACACGAGGTACGCAGCGCCAACATACTTGATGATCGCGAAAGCGGTTGCGGATGTAGCGAGCAGGGCGGACAACCCAAGCGCAGCGGCAAGCACATGAGCAAAGCTGCCCAGCGCGGTACCGAACGATGAAGCGAGTCCCTCCGCCCGACCGCCCTTCAAGCTCCGCGTCAGAACATAAAAGATGCCGGGGCCAGGCGTAATGGCGAGAAGAAGCGCGGCAGCAATGAACAGCCCCAAGCGTGTAGCGTCTGGCATCGTATACTCCTATGCATAATCGTGTTCTGATGCGTCAGCTTACCAAATAGGGCGATTGGGAGCAAGAGCCAATCACTTTAGAGAAGTGCAGTCCAATCGCCAGTACTGCCAATTACTGTCATTTCGGCTGTATTATATTAACTCAACGTGAATGCCACGCCTGTCATGCTGAGTGGAGCGAAGCATCTCGGCTCACTGCTGCTGAGACCCTTCGCGGAGCCGGTCCTGAGCGCTGGTTCCCGCGTATGCGGGAAAGGGCGCAGGGTGACAAGATGCGGAATGTCTTCGTCGATTTGGTATTACGGCTGGCTGCGCTCAGCGGGACTGCCCGACTCCGCCAGGATCTTGACCAGCTTGACATCCTCGTCGCGATAGCCAAGATGGCGATAGAAGCCGAGGGCGCGATCATTGGCCGCACCAGTCGTAAGCGCAAGTATCCGATAGCCCTGGTCGCGCGCCCATTGTTCACAGGCATGAAGCAAGATTTGCCCAACCCCGCGTCCTTCCGCCGCCTCGCTGGTCGCGAGTTCCCCAATGTAAGCTTGACGTTCGCCGGTAAAGTGGTTCTGGTGCGTCACGGTAGCAAAGCCAAGGCGTTCATCGTGGTCGTCTTCAGCAACAAAGACCATCGTCTGCTGGCCGTGTTGGTCAATACTCCCAATAATCCAGTCCTGAACTGCTGTGATGCACATGTGTGGATCGCGCCAGGATGGCATCCCAATGGTCAGACGCGGGGCCAAGCCGAGCACAAACGCGCGATCAGCGGACAGATAGGGTCGTACCCGAATCATTCATTCCTCCTCTTCTCATCTTTTGTCGAGCGCCGAACGCAGCCGCAAGACTAGGTTATGTGCAGGTCGCGCACCTGCGAGTTCGTCGCCACGACGCCTTGACTGCTGTGATCCCAGAGCGTTCCATCGTAATTCGTGACGGTCCCGCCAGCTTGGGCGGCTATCAACGCGCCTGCCGCATGGCCTTCCATCGCGGA
>JAKSDJ010000409.1 GCA_022360155.1 Chloroflexales bacterium
AGGCGGTTTTACGGCAACACAACTGCCTGAAAGCGGCACGACGAATGCCTTTCTCCATTGCCGGTTTTGGTCGTCAAAATTCATTAGGTAATTTTTTTGTTGACATAATGGGAATGTGAGGGCGCCCAGATGTAATGTGACGATGTCGAAGCTTTTCGCATATCGAGCCTATCTGCTTGGCCCAGTGTTGGCCCTGGTGTTGCTGCCATCGAGCTTTGTCGCCGCTGCGGTGCAGGTGCTGCGTGACGAGTGGATCGCGAGTGCGACCGAGTTGGGTTGGGTTTTTGCGGCTTACCAGGCTGGCTATGTTGTTAGTGTGCTGCTTATTCTGCCGCTCACCGATCGCATCCCCGCCGGGTGGGTGATCAGCGCTTGTGCGATTGTCACCTCGCTCTCGTTTGTCTTCTTTGCATTGCTGGCCCAGGGTGTCTGGAGCGCTGCGGCGTTGCGCTTCCTAGCGGGGTTAGGGCTGGCGGGGATCTACATGCCTGGTACGCGGATCATCGCGCTGGTCGCTCCGTCGCAGCGCCGGGGCTTTGCGGTTGGAGCCTATGTCTCGGCGTTCTACCTGGGCGGTGCGCTGTCGCTCTGGGCTTCAGGATGGCTGCTCCTCGACCTGGGATGGCGCGGCGCGGCGCTGGTTCTCGGGCTTATTTCGCTCATCGCTGCGCCGCTGGCAATCGTCGCCACCAGTGGCATCGCTGCATCTTCCGGCGGGCGGATGCGCTTGGATCCAAGCGTGCTACGCGAAGGCCCGGTGACGCGCACGATCCTGGCGTATACTGGCCACGCTTGGGAACTCTATATCTCGCGCGGCTGGTTGGCGGCATTCGTTACCGCTATCCTAATCACGCAGGGCGGCGATACTACAACCGCCACGGCGCAGGGCAGCCAGTGGGCGGCGCTCATGTCGGCATTCGGCATGCCAGGGGTCTTTCTGGGCGGCTGGCTCTCCGACCACTTGGGTCGCGCCCGCACCGCCCTGTTGATCGCGCTGTTCAGCGGCATTGCTTCGTTGGCGTTCGGCTTTCTGGGCAGTAGCCCTTGGCTCTTGCTGTTGCTTGTCGGTTGTGGCTACCAATTGATTATCTCCGCCGACTCGGCCATTTACTCGACGGCGATTACCGAGCTAGCCCCGCCGGCGCGGCTCGGGTCGGCTCAGGCGTTGCAAGCGTTCCTGGGTTTCGGGGCTACAATCGTCGCGCCGATTTTGGCGGGTGTGCTGATCGATGCGGGACTGGGATGGGGCGCGGTGTTTGCGTTGGCTGGTGTTGTAGGGATTGGCTTGGCGCTGCCGCTAGCGCCGTTGGTCCGGCGGCGCAATCCACCCGAGTCCTACGTGGCTGCCCAGGGGAAGAATATAAAACGATAACTCATAATCGGCTATTTTGAACGGAGGTTTTTATGGAACAGTTCGATACCTATATTGATGCGCATCAGGAGCGCTTTCTGGACGAGTTGTTTACGCTTCTGCGCGTTCCGTCTGTCGCCGCACAGAAGCGCGGCATCGCCGAGACAGCTACGCTAGTTCAGCAACGTTTCGAGCGTTTGGGCGCTTCCACGCGTCTGATCGACACCAAGGGCGGTTCGCCGGTCGTGTATGCTACGATTGGCAATGGCCCGCGAACGTTGCTGATCTACGACCACTATGATGTTCAGCCTGCCGAGCCGCTCGAACTCTGGGATAGCTCGGCGTTCGAGCCAGCCATTCGCGATGGCAAAATCTATGCTCGTGGGGTAGCCGACAATAAGGGTAATCTGATGCTGCGCATCCAGGCAGTCGAGGCCTGGCTGGCAACGCTCGGCGGGTTGCCGCTGCGTGTTGCGTTTGTGGTCGAGGGCGAAGAGGAGATCAGCTCGCCCAGTTTGCCCGCCTTCTGCCGCGACAATGCGGAGTTGTTGCGCGTCGATGGTTGTTTGTGGGAGACCGGCGGGCGGAACATCGATGATCGTCCAGTGGTCAGTTGCGGCGCGAAGGGTATCCAGTATGTCGAGCTTGTGGCCCGTGGCGCCGCCTACGACTTGCACTCGTCCAATGCCACAATCGTTCCCAACCCGGCCTGGCGGCTGACCTGGGCGCTTGCCACGCTCAAAGCCCCCGATGGCCGTGTGCTTATTCCTGGATTTTATGACCACGTGCGCCCGCCCAGCGCAGCCGACATGCAAGCCCTGGAAAGTATCCCTGACAATGATGATGAGCTGTTAGCCAACTACGGCATTCCCCAATTCCTCGATGGCTTGCGTGGCGTCGAACGTTTGCGCCGCCACCTCTTCACTCCGACTTGCACAATCTGTGGGCTGGTCTCCGGTTATACCGGCGAGGGCTCGAAGACCGTCTTGCCCAGCGAAGCCCGCGCCAAGATCGACTTTCGTCTGGCGCCAGATATGGAGCCGGCGACGGTGCTGCGCCAGTTGCGTGACCACCTCGACGCTCAGGGTTATGCCGACATCGCGATTATCGACCTGGGCGGCGAACATCCAGCGCGCAGCGATTTGAACTCGGCGCTGGTGCGCGCCACGGTGACATCGGCGGAAGCGACCTACGGGATGCCCGCGATTCTCTATCCGACGATGGCTGGGACCGGGCCAATGTACCCGCTTTGCCAAGCGCTGGGCACGCCGGTTACCAGCGGGGCGGGTTGCGGCTACCACGGCACACAGGTGCATGCGCCCAACGAGAATGTCCGCCTCGCCGACTACTGGCTGGCGATGCGTTGGATGGGCCGCTTGATCCAGGAGTTTGCGCGGGCTTAACTTGAACAAGAACTTGCCGCACTTCGCCTAGAAATCCAGCAGCAGTGGCAGTATGTCGGGCGGCTCTATTGTCGAGAGTGAGGAAACTATACTAGGGAGATACGAACATGACAGGAATATTTGCCGGCAAAGTCGCCCTGATCACCGGCGGCAGTTCGGGCATTGGTCGCGCAACCGCATTGGCGTTTGCGCACGAGGGCGCACAGGTTGTCATTGGCGATATCAACAGCGCCGGAAGCGAAGAGACCGCGCAGATGATCACCGCGGCGGGAGGTGAAGCGTTCTTCGCCCGCACCGATGTGAATCGGGCCGCCGAAGTCGCTGCATTAGTCGCTGCAACGGTTGAACGCTATGGACGACTGGATTGCGCTTTCAACAACGCGGGCATCGAGAGCAGTTCGATATCGACCGCCAACTACCCGGAGGAGGATTGGCGGCGCATTATCGATATCAACCTGACTGGCGTCTGGCTGAGTATGAAGCACGAACTGCCGCAGATGCTTAAACAGGGCGGCGGCGTGATTGTCAATAATGCATCGGCGCTGGGCCTTGTCGCCTTTGCCGGCGCTTCAGCGTATGTCGCAGCCAAGCATGGCGTCGTCGGTCTGACCAAAACGACTGCACTTGAATATGCGAAGAGTGGCATCCGGGTCAATGCTATTTGCCCTGGGTTCGTCGAGACGCCAATGCTGGAACGGATTGGGTTACTGTCCGATCCAAAGGCTAAACAAGCCGTCACCAACTTGCATCCGATGCAGCGGATGGGCGCTGCTGCGGAAATGGCCGCCGCGGTGATCTGGCTCTGCTCGGATGCAGCATCGTTCGTCACCGGCATCGCCCTGCCGGCTGATGGCGGCTATACGGCGCGGTAGGTGTGTAAGCACTCAGAAGCGAAGGCGGGCCGCCAATAGAATCTTGTGACAACTCCCACCGGGTAGCTAGGGCGCATTACTGCGCCCCAGCCCCCTCAGAACCGGACGTGACGCTCTCACGTCATCCGGCTCAAGCCTTGAGCACCTTATAGCCTCGTCGCTGGTGATGCTGATGGTGACACCATCTATGGACTGGCCGCTTGTTCTCGGATGGATCCGACCCTCCTGCATGACGCGGCACAATGTGGTCCTCGTCAATGGAGTCGTCGGTTCCGAATGGCAGGCGGCACATACCACAGCGATAGCCGTACCGATACAGCAGGTCCATTCGCACCTGCGAGTACGTCTGCCGGGCGATCTGTCGCTTCGTTCGCTCCTGCCAGTACGCGCGGAGCTTTGGGTCATACGGGCTGTTTCGCCCGCTGACCTTCACATAGCGTGTGATCGGCGCCGACGTTGGTTTGACCAACTCGGCGTTCCCGTCCGCGAAGGTCCAGGATCCGTCGTTACGGAAGTACCGGCCTTTGACCCAGCGGCTCCCCTTATTCGGCTGCCGCCGCTTGGCCCATCGCCAGAGCATCTGCCACTGGCGGTGGCGAACTTTGTTGCACGTCTGCTTGGCCGCGCAATGCCGGTAGTAGTTCGCCCATCCCCGGATGACCGGGTTGCGGTCGTGGACGATTTTTCCGGCTGGTTCCTGCTGATGTGTGTCCAGGTAGGCTTTGATGGAGCGAAGGTGTTTGTGGACTTTCTCCTTTTGAGGAGTGGTCAGCAGGGTGCGCTTGAACCGCCTGATCTGGAAGCCAAGGAAGTTGAGTCCCTCTGTGATAGGCGCCACGCGGGTTTTGGCTTTACTCAGCCTCAGCCCCCGTTCTTCCAAGAACGTAGTGATGCGGGGCTGGACATACGTTTCCAGTACCTCTCGTGTGGGTGCCGTCACCACGAAGTCGTCGGCATAGCGGATCAGGCTGATGCCGGTGTTTGGGTGTTTCCGTTTGGCTGGCGGGATGAGGCTTCCCGCTGGTGTTTCCGCACCAAAGAGCCGTTCCATCCCGTCGAGGGCGATGTTTGCCAGCAGCGGCGAGATCACGCCCCCCACAATGGTGCAAAATCTCCTGATCCGGGTTGTCAGCGGATGGATCGGGATTGACGCGAAACACGACATTGATCTGATCGTGGTCAACTGCAACCCGCTTCACCAGCGTGCGAATCAGCTCACGCCGAGTTGACCAATCCGCCAGGGCGCGCCCATCCTGCACGTTGCCGGCGAAGTCCTCAAGCCGTCCAATCATCAGGCGCAGCTCGGCCTGGCGGGCCCGGGTCGTCTGGAGGTTCTGAGCGTGCTCCTCCAGAGCGCTGATGCGTTGCCGCAGGCGCGCGACCCGCGGCTCAAATTCGTGCCGTTCAATCACCCCGTCTGCATCGCCGTCGATCAGGCGGGCCAACCCGCCGCGGAGCTTCCTCAGTTGGGCCTCAACCTCATCACCAGCCCTCGTCTGGGGCGATTCCAACCGGCGCTGGTATGCTGCCAGCACCCGCGCGGGGTTGGCCCGCAGCGCACAGACCGCCTGCCAGACGGCCGCGTCGAGCAGATCCGTACGCACCTGGGTGTTCGTACAGACCCGCTCGCCCCCAAACCGGTAGGCGTCGGCGCCAATACACCGATAGTAGGCATCGGCCCGCGGGCGCCCCTTGGCGGCTTTGGTACTGATGGCCTTGCCATACTAGGCATACTGACACTGGGCACATACAACCAGTCCTTGCAACAGATAGCGGGCGCCGCGCTGACTCTGCCGTGCCCGCTGCCGATTTTCGGCTAACTGCTCCTGGACGGCGGCAAACCGGTCCGCGCGCACCAAGGCTGGCACGGGCACACTGATCCACTCCTCCGGCGCCACATCCGTGGTGCTGACGGGTCGGCGCGGATGGAGCCCGCCATTGCGCTGGGCGCGCAACCGGGGCGCCAGCGGCTCCGTCCGGGTCTTGCCCAAGGCTGCCTGTCCCGTATACGCCGGATTCTTCAGCATGCCCCAGATCGTGGTGCGGTCCCAGCTGGTTTTGCCGCTGCGGGTCGGCTCGCCGGCCGGCTTCAAGCGGCGACCGACCTCGCCAATGCTGGGCCGGTCGCGACCGACCCAGGCGAAGATCGGGCGCACCACGCGGGCTTCCGCCCGCACCAGGTCAAAGCGGGCCGCCCCACCGCCATCCTGCTTGCGCACATAGCGATAGCCATACGGGGCCGTGGAGAGCACGCTTCCCGCGCCCGTGTGCGCCGCGTGCCGTTTGCCGCGCCGGCTGCGCTCGCGGAGCTTGGTCCGCTCATACTCGGCGACCATTCCGTGCATCTGGAGCAGCAGATCATCCTCGGGACTGCGGCCCAATTCCCGATTCAAGCAGATGACCGCCACTCCCGCCCGCTGCAACTCGTCGATTAGCAGCACTTGGCAGGCATATTTGCGGGCGAGGCGATCCGGTGAATGCACCTAGAGGCGGCTGATCGTGCCAAAGGCGGCGGCATCGCGCAAGCGTTCGCGGGCGGGGCGGATCAGCGTGGCGCCACTATAGCCCTCGTCCAGAACGTGAGGATCGGGGAGGAGGGGCAGGCCGTCAGCGGCGACACGAGCCTGCAACGCAGCCACTTGACTCGCAATCGTCTGGGCTTCCACTTGGTGCGCGGCGGAGACCCGGGCATAGATCGCCGCATGCATCATATCCATCATTCTCTCCTCTTGCGTCGTCGTTTGGGCGCTCCCGGCGTCTCTCCGGCACCCGCTGGTGCGGCAGGAAGTTGGCGCTGGACGAGCGGAACAAGCTGTTCATAGGCCGTGGCCAGGTTCTCTGGCACCATCCGGCTGGGTTCAAAGGTTCGTCGAACCGTGAGGGTCCGAGGTTTGGGCTGGTGTGGTCGGGTCACCGTCTTGCTCTTGCGCCCGCGGGTCAGGATGCGCTGGCGAAGAAGGACACGCGAGTGGGGCGCCCTGAAACCCAGCTCCAGAGCCGGGACGCAGCTGCGCCCGCGGGATACTCGTCGAAAACGATAACTCTACCACTCTTTTTGCACCATTGTAGGAGGCGTGATTTCACCACTGCTCGCCAACATATATTTGCACCCGTTCGATGTGGCGCTGACCAGCCAGGGAATCCGGTTGGTGCGCTTTATGGACGACTTTGTGGTGATGTGTGCCAGCCAGGACGAGGCCGAACACACGCTGGCGCTGGTCGAACGCCAACTCGCGACCTTGCGCCTCACGCTCAATGCCGAGAAAACGCAGATCGTCAACTACGCCGATGGGCTTGAGTTTCTCGGTCAAGCACTGGCCCCGCGCCAGACCGGCCCGCGACTCGAAGACGGGTTGCGTACCTTCGCGGAGGCGCGCGAGCGTCTCCGCGCCGTGGCCCGCAAGGCCCGGCGGAAGAAACAACCATAGATCTGATCCTGACAGGTGCGCGGATTCATAGGTGGCAGGTCAACAGATTGCAACCAGTCAACAAGCCAACCGCTTCCCCTGCCGCCAGCCGCACCTGCAACGACACTCATTGAGGAGCAACGATGGCAACATTATATGTGCAAGAACAGGGCGTGATGGTCCGCAAGAAAGACAACCAGATCGTGGTTACGAAGAGCGGGCAGGTATTGCAAGAAGCGCCGCTAGGGAAGATTGACCAAGTCATACTGATGGGCCGCGGCGTGCAGATGTCGACCGCATTGATTATGGAACTGAGTGCGCGTGGTATTCCGGTGCTTCTGACGAACCAGCGTGGCAGCCGCTATTATGGGTCGTGGGTGACCTGGCCGTCGCGTTTTGGCGATTTACGCATCGAACAGATGCTGCGCGTCAACGAACCAGCCTGGACATTGGAGGTGGCGCGCGGCATCGTCCAGGCTAAGTTGATCAATCAGCGGGCGCTCCTGGCGACAACGGGCTGGGCTAGCGCCGCCGCAGCAATGACCCAGATCGATGCCGCGCTGACCAGCCTGGCCGGAGCGACGACCATTGATATGGTACGCGGCTACGAAGGTGCAGCTGCAGCGGCATATTTTGGCGCCTGGCGCACCGTATACGCCGCGAATTGGGGCTTTCATGGGCGATCCTTTTATCCGCCGCCTGATCCTATCAATGCCCTACTTTCGTTTGGTTACACGCTGGCGTTGCACGATGTATTGACCGCCGTACAATTCACGGGGCTTGACCCCTACCTCGGCGTTTTTCACGCGGTCGAGCAAGGGCGGCCCTCGCTGGCCCTGGACTTGATGGAGGAATTTCGCCCATTACTGGTCGATCGGGCTGTGCTCGATCTGTTACACAGCGCCTCCATCACCAAAGCGCAGTTCGAGCGCCCGCCACAGCCCCCAGATGCGGTGTATCTGAACGCCAAGGGGCGCGCCTTGATCATTGAACGCTATGAGACGCGGATCCAGCAGTTGTATCGGTTACCCAGCAATGAAGAAACGCCCCTGCGCCGTGTCATCCTGCTCCAGGCGCGTGCGCTGGCTCGCGTGATCCGCGGTGAGCAGCCGCAGTACATTGGCTATACCCTCTGATCAGTGAAGCATTTGAGCATTTGAGCGCTTAAACATTCGAATGTCTAGATGCTTTAACGCTGCACTGATTGCGCATAGTGTGGATGCTGGCGATGAAGATACCGATGAGCTGTTTGGTTTCGTCGAGCAATGGATTGAGCCGCTAGCTCCTGGAGTACGAGTTATACCAATTCAACATACACATGACGCATGTCATACTGAGCCCTTCGCGGAGTGTATCCTGAGCGCAGCCG
>JAKSDJ010000821.1 GCA_022360155.1 Chloroflexales bacterium
GCAACATCCTTCTCTTTCCCCATCGCTGTCCAAGTTTGCACGGTTTATAAGTAATTTTGCACTCATGGTGTGAACCTGGAATGACTGTGCTTGGCACACATGGTCGGCAGCCTTACGCTGTGCAGTCCGCCAATCAGCGCGCGCAAGGGCTCAAGGTCTAGTCGAATACGCACTTAATTTGGTGCTTGTAACGATTGTTGTGATTGGCGCCTTGACGATGCTCGGCAGTCAGACCAGCCAGGTCTATGCTCAAGTCAACTGCTCGCTCAGCGGCAGTACATATCACCGCGATCAGGGGAACGGCAATAGCAACCGCTGCCGCACTTGATGGCTACCAGAGATTGCCAACCGGAATGAGTGAAGCGAGCGCAGAATAGAATTCTGCGCTCGCTTCGTATAGAACGGGGCTATTACTAGCTCTGAACATCACATTGCATGAGACGGCATAGCCTTGGATTTACATCACAGGGCCTATCCCATCTGGGTTGTGTGCATGGGTTTGACGATAACGACTACCCGCTCATCACCGGGCTGATGGTAGGGATAGCGTTCTTGGCCGAGATATTTCTGGGCCATTTTGTTGATAAAGGTCAGGTCTGGATCGGGGTCGATCCGCTCGACGGCGCCGCGTATTTCGAGATACCGATAGGGGTTCGCCGGATCGACGATCGAGAGCGCAATGCGCCCATCGCGCTGGAGGTTTCGATATTTTTGCCGCTTGGTCGTTTGGCTGAAGAGAATATGGGCGCCGTCCCAATCAAACCAGACCGGATTCGTTTGAGGTTCGCCGTTCGGCCCCAGCGTTGCAACGTGCGCCAAGGCAGTGCTGGTCAGCAAATCGCGATACAGCTCGGGAATCATAGGATGCTCCTTTCGGTCAAAGTAGCTCGCTCTTTTACTTACCTTCTTAGTATAGCAGAAGCACGATTTTATACGGGTTTTCACATGGTCGGTCTGGCGAAGCGCTTTGTTCGCCCGCAAGAAGTAGGGTTACAGCAACGTGAGAATGAGCTGCAGATGAGCTACAGATTGATGGATTTCTGCACTCATCTGCGGCTATTTGTGTTATCTGCACGCTATTGCGGGACTTCGACGCGGCTCTATGCTTGGAGAGGTATGGCAGTGGAGTTGCCATACTGCTCTCCAAGCCGAGCGGACACCGGAGATCACGCCAGCAGCGTTTGCATTGCTGCGTGTGCTGCAATCTCACCCTCATACAACGCAATGATTCGAGTCCGGAGTTGGACGCGCAGGTCGGCGCACTCCTGATCCGAGAGGGGGAACCGCTCACGGATCTGCGCTTCCAGTTCGCCCAGGCGCTGCCAGACGGCGCGGATCTCCTCGGAAGGCGCGCCGCTGTGCAGCAGTTCGGCTTTGCGAGCGTGCAACTCTTTCGCCCCGCGTAGTGCGGGAACATCATTCGGCAGGGCGGCATCGGCGAGTTCGCTCCAACTGCGGCCTAGTTCAGCATACTGTTCGGCCAGCGTCGCCAGCGCCGGATCGCCTAGCGCCTCGGCGGACTCGCTCAGGAAGTCAGCGAACAACGGGCGACAGAGCCCCCCGCCGGTCCCATAGTGCTCGATGAAGTCATAGATCGAACACAGCCCGCGCCAGAAATTGGGGCCGGGTCGGAATACTCGCTCCCAGCGCTCTTTCGACCTGGCGCCATGCATCCGCTCGGCCCAGGTCTGGATCGCCTCGAGGCGTGCATTACTCTGAGAGTTAGGTAGTGTCGGGTGGAGCAGCCCCGCCGAACAGCGCTGCAATCCGGCGTACACAAGCTGGCGCAAGTCCGGCGACTTGAGGGCGGATGGGATAGACAGGAGGCGATGCTGCTGCTTTTTGATCCGCGCCCGCGCCCGCGCCAGATCAGTCAGGGAAACGCGGATCGGTTCGTCGGCCAGATCGCCAATCAGCGCCGTGGCGTCACTATCATCGATCTTGTAAACGGTAACAACATGATAACCGCCGCCGCTCCAGGACTCCGGCATGGCGCGGTGCGGCAGCTCGGCCATGTCGACCCAGACGATGCATGGGCCATACCGATCGAGCGCGGCGCGGAGTTGCTGCTCGGCAGTCTTCGCTCCGGACGTTGCTTGGATAATGGGCGTTATCCCCAAGCGGTCGAGCGCATCACACAGATAGGCGTTGTCATCGTGCCATTGGTGGCGGCCCCCAACGAAAAACGTCGCGACATCTTCGCGTTCGTAGTAGAAAGCAAAGACCCCGATCCCAATGCCGCCGGCGATGCCAAACAGCATCGCCTCGGAGAAGGGCTCGCCAGTGTGCGGCGCCTGCGTGCCGGTATGGGCGAAGAGCACGCGCAAGGCGGTCGTTGCAGGGATGTTGCCAGGAACATGCCAGCAGGTTGCGGGGTCTTCGTCAGCTTGCTCGGTTCTACGGATGATGTGGCGGCGGGCAGTGGCATAACTCTCGCCCGTCTTCTGCATGCGGGCGCGGACCAACTGCTTGAGGTGTTTGTGCCTGGTCATTGTTGATTCTCCTCATTGCCGGATAGCTGCAACCCCACGCATTCCAGCTTCCCGGAAGAGAAGCTCATCAACAAGGCCATACGACACGCTTGAGGACATCAATCCCCTTTACCTCCGCATCAGCCAGACAGCGTGGGTGTCCGGTTAGGAGGTCGGGCGGAAGCGCTGCCGCACACTTCTGATTATACGGTATCGCAGTTGGCGGTGTCAAGCAGAGTGTTAGGAGCAATATCTTTCAGGTAAGCGGATTGCACCGAGTTCTTTGCTCCTCTCCTCTGCCTCCTCTTCCACAAGGGGGTTAGGAGCGAACAGAACATTTGAACGAAGGCGCAGTTTAAGGCTTTGAGTTGAGCTATATCCCTTCATTCCTTCCCAAAATGAGAGAGAGGGGACCGGTCTCACCAGGGCGCGGCAAATCTTTTTCCGAATACGGGTGCTTTCCGCCCCTAAACCCACAAAGAGAGACAGGAGTTTTTACACATGAAAGCCCTCCGACTCCCCCTTCGCCCCTTGTGGACGAAGGGGGGTTGGAGGGAAGAGGGGGCATGGCGCATCCTTTGTCAAACCGCTCCCCAGTCATCCCAAAAAACCCCTGGAACTTTTCTCGACACGCCACCGTCTCTAAATTGAACAGATACTACGCGGGCATAGCGCCCGCTTCAACCAAGGAGAAAAATACTATGAATCGTTCAACTCAAACAACTATCGGCATCCTCGCTGGTGCGCTGCTTGTTGCTGTCGGGCTCCTGGGCATAATGATCGCCCAAGCGCTGACTAGCCCGGCTCAGGCCCAGACCCCTGGCATCACCGGTATGCGACAGATTACCGTTTTGGGCACAGGTGAAGTAAAAGGCGCTCCTGACACTGCTCATGTGCAGATTGGCGTCGAAACCCAAGCTGCTACGACCCAGGAGGCGCTGTCACAGAACACCGATCAAGTGGCAGCGATTATTGCCAAGCTCACAGAACTGGGCGTTGCCGAGCAAGATATCCAGACCACCAACTTCAACATCTACCCAAGGTACGACGATGAGGGCCGCGAGGTGACCGGCTATAACGTGAGCAACACGGTCGCCGTCACCATCCGCGATCTCAGCCAGGCCGGCACGCTGCTCGACCAGGTGGTGCAGGTAGGCGCCAATCGCGTCTATGGTATTACCTTCAGCGTCGAAGATCCGTCCGAGCTGCTGGCCCAGTCGCGCGACGAGGCGATTGCCGATGCTCGCGCCAAAGCTGAACGACTCGCCCAGGGCAGCAATGCCGGCCTCGGTCAGGTGCTGGTGATCACCGAGAACATCGGCACGACATCACCAATCCCAATGCCAATGTTACGCTTAGAGGATACTGCAGGAGCAGATGTTCCGGTACAGGCCGGTGAGCAGTCCTTCAACGTCCAGGTGCAGGTCACCTTCGAATTGCGCTAAACCGACAGCTAACTAATTATCGGTACAACAAGGAACAGCAAGGGGAACGCATTGTCGTTCCCCTTGCTACGTTGGAATGTTCATACATTGGCAGGTTGGAGCGTTGGAACGTTCACAAGTTGATAGGTTGACAGGTTGGCAGGTTGGTCATGCTGCTCGGGCTTGCTCTGCTGAATTTTGACGAGCAAAACCGGTAATGAGAAAAGGTTATTCGTAGTGCTGCCTTCAGGCGGCTGTACTGCCATAAAACCGCCTAAAGGCGGCACTACGTCAGACTACCTCTGTTGATTGTCAAATTTCATTAGGCGCGGTTTGTAGCCGCGCTGGTTGTCTCGTGCGGAGAACGACATGAGGTGCGATTTGCTACGACATGGCTTGGCAGGTTGGTGCGTTGGAACGTTAGCATCCTTCGGCGGCGCTCAGGACAAGGGTTGGCATCCTTCGCTGCGCCAGTCCTGAGCGAGGCCGCAGGGCTCAGGACCAGGGTTTGAATGTTCGATCTGTGTTGATCAGCGGCTATCGGCGGTATCTGTGTGCCATTGCAGGTTGGTCCAATATCACGGCGCTCTCAGCCCGGCTT
Organism: Chloroflexales bacterium; assembly: GCA_022360155.1. GTDB lineage: Bacteria > Chloroflexota > Chloroflexia > Chloroflexales > Chloroflexaceae > JAKSDJ01. Next base: position 4,497 of record JAKSDJ010000821.1, read on the forward strand.
CATTCTGTTCCCAAATAGCAACTGCTACAATATGCACAAAACATCGTAGTGTAACTTCACACTCCTCCCAATCGTCTTACTCGATAGCATTGTCATTCTGTAACCTGTAATAAACAGTCGCGCGGCTGCGAACCACGACGCAGCGTATGAATGGCGCACACGCCCAGAGGTTGTTATGTCACCCCGCCTCTCAACAGGTAAGCTTCGGCATCTTCGTCGCCTCATAGGTTGGGGCTGGCGTAGCCTGGCCGCGGGGGTGGCGCTGCTGTTGCTGATCGGCGCCTATCTCTGGTTTACGACCAGCCTGCCCACGCCGGAACAACTCCGTGAACGCGCCGCCCTGGGCAACACCCGCATTCTCGACCGCCACGGCCAACTGCTCTACGCCCTGCCCGACCCGCTGAGCGGTCGCCAGCGCCCCGTCAGCCTGGACGAGATACCGCTCACGCTGCGCCAAGCCACGATTGCCACCGAGGATGCCGATTTCTATGCCAATCCGGGGGTCGACCTACGTGGTATTCTCCGCGCCGCCTGGATCAACCTACGTAGCGGCGATATTGTCACTGGGGGTTCGACCATCACCCAACAGCTCGCCCGCAACTTTCTGCTCGATCCGCAGCTCGCCCAACAACGCAGCTTGGAGCGCAAACTGCGGGAGGCGATCCTGGCGATAAAGCTCACGGCGACGTACTCCAAAGACGAGATCCTCGCTCTCTATTTGAACCAGATCTACTACGGCGGCATGTCGTATGGCGTCGAGGCGGCGGCGCAACACTTCTTCGCCAAACCAGTTTGGGAACTCGATCTAACAGAGGCGGCGCTGCTGACGGGGCTGCCCCAGGCGCCGTCGCACTACGACCCGTTCAGTAATCCTACAGCGGCGCAGGCTCGCCAGCACGTGGTGCTTGCCGCTATGGTCCGCGAGGGGTGCATTTCTCCAGAACAGGCCGCGACGGCCCAGGCCGAGCCGTTGCAGTTTGCTAGCGCGGACGCAACAATGCGCGCGCCCCATTTCGTCACTTCTGTTCTCGATGCCCTGACCGCTCAACTCGGCCCAGACACGGTGCTGCGCGGCGGCCTGACGATTACCACCACGCTCGATGCCAATCTCCAAGATGCAGCCCAAGAGACGTTGCGCCAGCACATCGCTCAACTCGCGACGCAGCGAGATAGCGAGCCGGATCATCAAGTTCACAATGGGGCCGTGCTGGTTCTCGACCCGACGGACGGGGCAATCCTGGCGATGGCGGGCAGCCCCGACTTTTACGACGTGAGTATCCAGGGTCAGGTCAACGCGGCGCTGGCGCTGCGCCAACCCGGTTCGACTCTCAAGCCCCTAACCTACGCCGCTGCGCTGGAACGCGGTTGGACGCCGGCAACAACGATCCTCGATGTGCCCAAGGCGTTCCCAACCCTCGATGGTCGACCCTACGAACCAGAAAACTACGACCGCACGTTTCACGGCCCGCTCACGTTGCGCGAGGCGCTAGCGACCTCCTCGAACATGGCGGCGGTACGCACCCTGCACGAGATCGGCCTGCCCGCTCTGTTGGAGATGGCCCAGCGTTTAGGGATTAGCTCGTTCAATCGCGACAGTGGGCGTTATGGTCTGGCGCTCACGCTCGGCGGCGGGGAAGTCTCGCTGTTAGAATTGACCGCCGCCTATGCTGTGTTCGCGAACGGCGGGCAGCGCGTGACGCCGTATGCGATTATCGCGATCAGCGATCAACAAGCCGCACTCGACCGTGATCCCGCGCAGCCGCGCACGCCCTTCCTGACCCGCGAACGACATAACGCGGCTGATCGCCAGGCGCTGTCGCCAGAAATAGCGTATCTGATCACCGACATCCTCGCCGACCGCTACGCCCGGATGCGCGCCTTTGGCACACAGAGCCCGCTCGACCTGGATCGACCGGCTGCCGCTAAAACCGGCACCACCAGCGACTGGCGCGACAACTGGACGATTGGCTACACGCCGGATCGGGTTGTCGGGGTCTGGGCGGGCAACGCCGATGGGAAACCGATGCGCCACATCAGCGGGATTATTGGCGCCGGGCCAGTCTGGCACGATGTCATGCTGGCGGCGCATCGGGACTTGCCGCCACGCCGATTCGAGCGCCCAGAAGATATCGTCGAACTGGAGATCTGCGCCGAGGGCGGGATGCTGACCAGCCCAACCTGCCCGGCTACTAGGCGGGAACGCTTCATTGCGGGCACACAGCCGACCCAGCCCGACACGACCCACGCCGCGATTCCAATCGATCCGATCTTGGGATGCCGCGCCCCGGCGGGCTATCCTGCCGCGCGCACGATCACGCGCATCTACCGTATTCTTCCGCCCGAAGCCGAAGCCTGGGCGGTGGCGGAGGGCGTGCCTATGGCGCCGCGCGAGGTTTGTTCATTCCTAGCCGCTGACCGGCCAGCGCCGAATCTCGAAGCAGACCAGGAGATCAGCAGACCTGATAACCAGGCGAATCCGTCAAGCTCTCCACTCTGTCCTTCCGCGCAGTGTCAGGTGCAGCCAGCCCTGATCGCGCCTGCACCCGGCGCGGTCTTCGCGGTCAGCCCAGGCATTCCCCGCGAGCGACAGCAATTGACCTTGCAGGCGCAGGCCGGGAGTTCCGCCGCGCGGGTGACGATCTCCATCGATGGCGAGACGGTCGCCACATTTACCATGCCGCCCTACCGCGCCTTCTGGCAACTAGAGCCGGGACGCCATCGGGCGCAGGTCGAGGTCGAGGACAAGCAGGGTGCGATATGGCGGAGTGAGGAAGTGGAGTTTACGGTCAAACACGATCCATAGAAGTAGGGGCCCACCACCGTGTGTGCCCAGAACCGCACCAAAGTGTGCGCCCAGGCGCGTAGGGGCCCACCACCGTGTGCGCCCAGAACCGCACCAAAGTGTGTGCCCAGGCGCGTAGGGGCCCACCACCGTGTGCGCCCAGGCCACGTAGGGGCCCACCTATACCAAACGATGATCACCACAGCATGGAGGCGATTATGGAACGCCTGAAATCTTTTCTACGCTTACGCAACATCTTGCTAATGGTCATTGGCGTCGTTGTTCTTGCAGTCGGCATCGTGCTGGCACCGATGGTCCTGCGCGGGCCGCAGGTGGTCCAGCTCAGTCCCGCAGATAATGCCAACAATGCTAATCCGCAAGGGCAGATTCATCTGGAGTTCGACCAGTGGGTGCAACCTGACACGGTCGCCGCCGCGCTGCAACTCGACCCGCCGTCCGAACTTATTGTTGTCGACACAGGGCGGCTGCCGATCCGCAGCGTTACCCTCCAGCCGCAGGATGGGCTACGCTACGGCGCTGAGTATCGCATGACCCTCGGCCCAGGTGTCAAGAATCTGCTTGGGCGCTCGCTCGACCAGGCAGTGATGGTCGCTTTTGCCACAGCGCCCTATATCAACGTGGTCGGCATCGACCCGCAGGACGACAGCGCAGATGTAGCCTTGAACGCGCCGCTAACCGTTGAATTCGACGCGCCGGTCGTGACTGCCGACGCGGTCGCCGCCGCCGCCGCCGACCCACAGCTTGCCGCCGCTATGCCCCAGCCGGTCAGTTTGCGTCCGGCGACCACTGGCGTGGGGCGCTGGCTCTCGCCGACCTTGTTTAGCTTCTCGCCCGAAGGCGGGTTGCACGCGGCGATCACCTACACCGCCACGGTCCAGGCCGAACTCGCTCCCAGCGGCTCAGCCCGCCTGGAGCAACCCGTAACCTGGTCATTCAGCACCGAAGCGCCGGTCTTGATGGGGACGCGCCCCTTCGACAGCGCGACCGAAGTCGCCGTCGACAGCCCAATCGAGGTGCGCCTCGCCGCCGACGTGGACGTAGCTTCGGCCAGCCAGCATTTTACTCTTGCCGATGCCAAGACAGGGACACCGGTCGAGGGAATGACCGAGCAGTTTCAGAACGGGTTTCTCTTTAAGCCGAGTCTGCCATTTCAGCGCAACGGCGAGTACGAAGCCGCGCTGACCCCCGGCATCCACACCTCCACCGGCGCGCCGCTCAACGCCGAAGCGCTGAGTTGGAGCTTCACGGTGATCGGTGATCTGGCGGTCGAGCAAGTCATCCCGCCACCCGACAGCAGCGAGGTTTTGACGACGACGAACCAGATCAGTGTGCGCTTCAATCACCCGGTCATCGCCGCGACCACGATCGACGCGCAAGCCGCCTTGCCGTCGCCGCTGACGATAACGCCCGCTCCGGCTGGCGTGGGACGCTGGCTTGACACCAGCACCTACGTCTACTCACTCACCGAGGGCCTGGCGCCTTCGACCAGTTATCAGGTGCAGGCGGCTGCCGGTTTGAAAGACCAGACCGGCGGCGAGCTTCGCGATGCGTACCGCTGGAGCTTCTCGACCATCACGCCCCAGGTGCTCGAAACGACGCCTGCCCATAACGAAGGGTTCGGCAGCCCGCAAGACCCAATCACGATCGCCTTCAATCAGGCGATGGACCGCTCCAGTTTGCAAGGGGCGATCCGCCTGAGTCGTGGCAGGGCGGCAGTTCCTGGCAGTGTTACGCTCGACGGGCATGTTGCCGCCTTCACACCGGCTACAGCGCTGGAACGCGGCGCAAGCTATGAGCTTACTGTCGCGGCGGGGGCGCAGTCGGCCCAGGGCGATGGGCGGCTGGCCCAGGAATACCGCAGCACCTTCCGTGTTGCGCCACTACCTCGACTCTTGCGGTCACATCCGCTCGACGGGGATACGCGGGCGAGTCCGAATGAGCATGTGCGCCTATTCTTCAGCACGCCGATGGACTGGTCCTCGGTCGTAAAGAACCTGACGGTTGAACCAAAACCAAGCGAGGTCTATACGGGAACGAACCAGAGCGAGCTGTACCTCTACTTCCCGCTCAAGCCCGAAACCGATTATCGCATCACGGTCGGCGCGGCGGCGAGCGACCCCTATGGCGTGAGCCTCGGCCAGGAGACAACCATCGGCTTCCGCACCACACCGCTGCCACCGGCGCTGTCCTTCATTGGCGCAAATCAGATCGGCGCCTACAACGCCTATGCGCCAACCCGCGTGCCGGTGCGCTACGTCAACCTCAACAGCCTTGACTATGGGCTCTACCGGATCGAGCCGGCGCAGGTCGTCCAGTTGATCGGTGACTACACCTCCTGGCATAACCACCAGCCCGATCCCGCAAGCCTGATTGCTGAGGACAGCCAAGAGCTGCAGAATAAGCCCAACACCGAAATGATCGACCGGATCAACTTGGGCCAACTCGACGCCGGCATCTACTACTTGTCGATCCGCACGTCTGGCCGGCAGGTCGACCAGCAGATCCTCGCAGTCAGCGCCTACGCGCTGACTGTCAAACGCAACGCGACCGAGCTGTTCGTCTGGGCGGTAGACCTGGCGAGCGGCAAGCCGGTGAACGGCCTCGAACTCATGGCTGGCTCTTTCATCTTCGAGTCAAAAGCCGAGGAGCCATCGCAGGGCGATCTTGTCGTCAGCGATGTGGGCCGTACCGACGGCGAGGGGATTCTCCGCGCCAATCTGACTACGATGAATCCCTATAACCCGTTGTTCCTCTGGTCGCCCGTCGGGGAGCGCTTTACCTTCGCGACGACGAATTGGAGCAACGGGATCGGTCCTTGGGAATTTGGCCTGCCCGCGAACTACGAGTCCAATCCAACCGTTGGTAATCTCGCAACCGACCGACCCATCTATCGGCCCGACCAGACGGTCCGTATTCGGGGCGTGCTGCGCCTCGATCAGGATGGGCGCTATACTCTGCCCGGCGCCGATCAGGATGCGCTCCTGACGATCTATGACTCGCAATACAATACGGTGCTCTCGACGACGCTGGCGCTCAACGAGTTTAGCGCCTTCAACACGCAGTTGGCGCTCGACCAGAGCGCGTTGTTGGGGAGCTACTCGATGCGCGCTCGCCTCGCCGAGGACGGCGAGGAGCGCAGCATCTACGGCAGCTTTTATGTGACCGAGTACCGCAAGCCGGTTTTCGAGGTCACCGTCACGCCTAACCAGTCGGACGTTCTCAGTGGCGACTCGCTGGAGATGACTGTTGACGCGCGCTACTTTGCCGGCGGCGTGCTGTCCAACGCGCCGGTGCGCTGGCGGCTGCTGGCCGCGCCGTACTACTTCACAAGCGAGACCGCGCCGAATTACCGCTTCGAAGACGTGGATGACGCCTCAGACTGGTATCGCCGGTTCGACAGCCAGCGCCACGACGGCAACGAGCTGATCGCTGACGGGACCGCGACAACCGATAAGCAGGGGCGCTTCAAACTGAACTTGCCCCCTGATTTGTACAGCGGCGGCGACATCCCCACCGACAGCCGCACCGTAATCCTCGATATGGACGTTACCGATGTGGACGGCCAGGTGATCAGCGCCCAGGACCGGGCGACTGTTCACGGCGGCGCTTTCTACATTGGCCTGCGCCCCGAGGGCTACGTCGCCGAAGTTGGGCAGGAGCAGTCGGTGGCGCTGATCACTCTGGACCCGCAGGACCAACCCGCCAACGGTCGCGCCCTGGAAATTGGCATCTACCAGCGGGAATGGTACAGCGTACGCGAACAGGGCGCGGATGGGCGGCTCTACTGGACCTCGAATTACACCGATACCTTGGTCGAGACCAAGACGGCCACGACCGATGCGCAGGGTCGCGCCAGCATCAGTTTCACTCCCCAGGCTGCCGGCTCCTACCGGATCGGCGCCGAGGGGCGTGACGACGCCGGGCGGGTGATCAAGGCCAGCGCCTTTACCTGGGCCTACAGCGGCGCGGCCTTCTGGGGCATCACCGACTCCAACCGTATCGACCTGATCGCCGACAAAGACAGCTACGAGCCGGGCGATACCGCCAACATTCTGATCACCGCGCCCTACGAGGATATGAACGCCTTGATGACCATCGAGCGCGGCGCGGTGCTCGAACACCGGCTCTTCACGCTCCAAGGCAGCAGCAAACTCTTGCGCGTGCCCGTCAGCGCCGACTACGCGCCGAATGTGTATGTGTCGGCGGTTTTGGTCAAGCCTGCCAGTGATGATGTACCGGTGCCGGACCTGCGCATGGGTTTGATCAACCTGCCGGTCTCGACCGAACAGCAGGAGCTGAACATCACCATCACCCCAGACCGGGAGCAGGCCGGACCGCGTGACGAGGTGACGTATGCGATCCGGGCGACTGACTATACCGGCAAGGGCGTGCGCGCCGAGCTGTCGCTGGCCCTGGTGGACAAAGCCGTCCTCACTTTGGCCGACGATCCCAACCCCAGCCTGAAGCAGTCGTTCTACGAAAAGCGCCCGCTTAGCGTCTTCACCGCGCAGTCGCTCACGGCCTTGGTCGACCGGGTCACGATCCGGCTCCAGCCCGGCGACAAAGGCGGCGGCGGCGGTGAGGGCGACACGATGTTCGTGCGGCGCGATTTCCCCGACACTACCTATTGGAACCCGACGCTGGTCACTGCGAATGACGGAACCGCCAGCGTCACCGTCGCCCTGCCAGACAGTCTGACCACCTGGAATATGACTGCGCGTGGCTTGACCACCGACACCATCGTTGGACAGGCGAGCCAGGAGCTTGTCGCCACCCGCCCGTTGCTGGTGCGCCCGGCGCTGCCGCGTTTCCTCACCGTCGGTGATGAGTTCGTGTTGCAGGCGGTGGTGCAAAACAACACCAGCGCTGCAGTCGACGCGGTTGTGACTGTCGATCCGGGGAGCATGCAGATCAGCGACCCCGCCGAACAGACCATCCAGATTCCTGCTAACGGCCAGACAGTCGTGCGTTGGCAAGCCCAGGCGCCCACCGCTGGCGAAACCACTATTCGTTTTACCGTGACCGGCGGCGGAACCACAGCCGAGGGCATTCCGCTCGAAGACCGGGTCGAGCGCATCTTGCCCATCCAGCGCTTCGTAACGCCGGAGACGGTTGCCAGCGCCGGGCAGGTGCGCGATACGATCGTGGAGACAATCGAAGCGCCTGCCCAAGACGGACAGGACGGCGAGGTCGTTCTAAAGCTGACCCCTTCGCTCGCCGCCGGGGTCGAGAGCGGGCTGGACTATCTGGAGAACTACCCCTACGGCTGTATCGAGCAAACCGTCAGCCGCTTCCTGCCCAACGCAGTGACGTACCGGCTGTTCGAGCAAATGGGGCTCGACAATCAAGGCTTGAAGGCCTCGCTGGAGAAGAATCTCGCTACGGGATTACAGCGCATCTACGCCCTGCAAAATCTCGATGGCGGCTGGGGCTGGTGGGGCAATGACGAAGGACACCCTTATATCGCCGCCTACGTCGTTCAGGGCTTGGTCGAGGCGCGCAAGGCCGGCTATGGCGTCGACCAGCAGATCCTCGACCGAGGGATTGCCTACCTCACATCCACATTGGATCAGAAAGACGATCGCGATAGCTACCTATCGCCGCAATCCCGGCTCAACACCCGCGCGTATATCCTCTTCGTTCTGGCCGAAGCCGGTCAGCCTGACCGAGGGCGCACCGTTAATCTCTATGATGAGCGCGCGAAGCTCGATCTCTACGGGCGGGCCTATACGCTGATGACGCTCCAAGCCTTGGGCAATAACGAGCAGCGGATCGATACGCTTATCGGCGAGCTGATGAGCAACGCCATCCTGCGCCCCACCGATGCCCACTGGGAGGAGCGCAGCAACGACTACTGGACGATGAACAGCAACACCCGCACAACTGCTCTGGCGCTCCAGGCTCTGGTCCGCACCGATCCTGACAACTTCCTCGTCCCCAACGCGGTGCGCTACCTGATGAGCCTGCGTGATCATGGCCACTGGCTCACAACTCAGGAGACCGCCACTACGCTGATGGCGTTGAGCGAGTATATTGCTGCGAGCGGCGAACTCGAAGGCGATTACAGCTATCGGGTCGCGCTCAATGAGCAAACGCGGCAAGAGGGTATTGTGAACCGCGAGAATCTCAGTGACCCGGTCGAAGTCGTCGTTGCGCTGGCCGAACTCCGGTCCGGCGCGAACCAACTGGCGATCCAGCGCCAGGCGGTTGCCGGGCAGAGCGGCAAGGGGCAGCTTTACTACACGCTGCGCGTGCGCTCTTACCAGGATGCTGAAGCGGTGGAGCCGCTCGATCAAGGGATCGGCGTGCAGCGTGAATATATCGCCGTCGATACTGAGACCTTGACCCCGACTGGGCAACTGGTTTCCGAGGTCGCGCAGGGCGACGTGGTGCAGGTCCGGCTCACGCTGACGCTCCCGGCGGGCATTCATTATCTGACCGTCGAGGATATGCTGCCGGCTGGGCTGGAAGCGCTCGACACCAGTTTGAAGACGGTCTCTGCCGCGGCCCAGACGCCGGAGCTAACCGAAACCGGCGACGAGCGGCCCTACTGGTGGTACTTTGGCCAGACCGCGATCCACGACAACCGGGTCGCGCTCTTCGCCACCTACCTTAATAAAGGGACGTATACCTACACCTACCTGGCCCGCGCGACGACGGTCGGCGTCTTCCAGACTCTGCCGGCAACCGCGTATCAAATGTATTCGCCCGAGGTGTTTGGGCGCGGCGCCGGCGCCAAGTTCGTGGTTAGGAAGCCGTAGTTGGATCGATCTTTCTTGATTATGTACAGCGAGTGCAGCGCTGTCTATGTGGACGGCGCTGTGCAGTCACTGACTCATCGCCGCCCGGCGAGCCCGGCACTGAAGTGCGGGCTCAAGCCGAAAGCCGGCTAAAGCCGACTCGCGTGCCGTGCGCTGCAGCGCGCTTTGGTTTTCAGCCTGAACGTGAGTGCAAGGCTGTGCAGCCGCCAGCCCCCTCAATCCTCCCGCATGCGGGGGGATTGAGGGGGCTGGCGAGGTCACATCAATGGCCCGTTCGCGCGTACGATGCGTGCCGATCCGAGCGGGTCGGACTCCCCGCTAGGGCGCCCTGACGGTGCGTTTGTTTGCGCTGGTCGCGTAGGCCCACATCTCCCCGATGATTGGTATCTCACAGATCTGAGGGGCGCTGCCCCGCACACTCCCCGCTTTCAGGGGCGGACAGCACCCATGTTCGGAGCGAAGTTTGCCGCATCTTGGTGCGACCGGTTCCCCCTCTCTCCTTGTGGGAGAGGGGGTTAGGGGGAGAGGGGAAACGGCGCTTCTCAATGCCCCCAACCATATCTTCGCCCGGATGTTCTGTCCACCCTTAAACACTCCCCGCTGGGGCGCCCTGACGGTTCCCCAGCCCCCGCCGCAGGTGCGGTGGGGGCTGGTCGTGCAGTTGCGGCCCATGCCTTTGCTGCGAGGGTTGCTTAGGTGCGAGAGGAGCAAGGCCTGTTAAAAGCATATGGCGGGAGGTTGTGCCCGTGTGCTACGGCTTTCGAGCATCTGCGCTAGATCTGCGATGCATCGGCGGCATCAGCGTTCCATTGCAGGACAACCGAATGGTCGTACGCCTGCAACTGCGCGTGCGCGAAGGATCGAGCTACTCCTCTTGCTCGGCCCAGATCTCGTGCAGCTCGGCGCTGCTATGCAGCAGCGCCGCGAGCGTGCCTTCCGCCGCCACCCGACCGTCGCGCAGCAGGATGATATGATTAGCGCGTTGGAGTGCGACCCGGCGATGCGACACAACCAGGGCGGTCGGCGCCTCCCGCGGACAAGTTTGCCCAGAGTAGCTGCTCGGTCTCACCATCGAGGGCGCTGGAAAGATCGTCGAAGACGAACAGTTCCGGCTCGCGTATGAACATCCGCGCAGCGGCAACCCGTTGGATCTGACTGCCAGACAGGCGCACGCCGCGTGGATCGACCAGAATGTCCAACTGTTGCTCCAGCCTGGTAATATCCGGTTCGAGTACGGCGTCGCACAGGGCTTGTTGCAGCGTCTCACCCTCCGCCGCGAGGCCTTGCAGAATGTTATCGCGCACACTCTCGCTGAAGAGGCGCGGTTCCTGTAGTGTGTAGGCGCCGCAGGGCGGGACAAAGAACGCCGTCGGTTGATCGACACCTTCACCATTCCAGCGAATGGTCCCCGCAGCGAGCGGCAACAGCCCGAGCAACACGCACAGCAGCGCTGCATAATTAGACGATCAGGCAGACTGTACCAAGCGTGAAGGCGCCGGCAAGATAGAGATATGCCCCCGCAGCGAAGGCGATAATCGAGCCAAGCGTGAGAAAGAGCGTCGTGAGGCCGAAGACACCCTACTCGCGTAGCGCTCCGCGCGGAACTGGGTCCGTGTCGCAGCGTGAAAGCGCCGTATCGTGTACGGCATAGCGCCATTGGGCCGGATTGGCAATGCCGGCCAGGCGCTCCTCCAAAAACCCGTACAGGTTGGCTGACGCATCACGCGCCCGCTGCCACAGACCAGAGGTAGCGCCGCGCACCCGATAGAGCAAGAGGAGTGCAAGAATAGAAAAGACTGTGAAGACTAGCCCGACGCGCCAATCCTCGAGCGCAAGGGCGACGAGGATGCCGCCGAGGAGCAGGAGGTTGCCCAGCACTTGGACAGCGAATAGTGACAAAAAGTTCGCCAACTGCTGCACATCGCCGTCGATCCGCTCGAACAGTTCACCTGGAGTGCATGCAGGGTGAAATGCCATATCGAGGGAGAGACAGTGTTTGGTCAGGTCGGTGCGCATGCGATTGGTCGCTCGCCAACTGACTTTGCTGCTGACGTAGCTTGTGAGGACGGATAAAACCTGACCGAGCAGTCTCAAGGCCAGAAAGAGCCCCGCCGCGCGGATGAGGGTGTCAACGGGGGCGCCGGCTTGGGCCTGGTCGATAAAAAGGCGTACAATCTGCGGA
>JAKSDJ010000403.1 GCA_022360155.1 Chloroflexales bacterium
CCATCGGCGAGCAGCAGACCGAGACCATCGAAGGAAGCTGGGTTGGCCCCGTCCAATGGTTCGAGCGTGATCGCCTGGAGGACCATAGCAACGAAGGCCTAGGCGTTCTTGCCGGACGGCTCGGCGCGCTCTATCTGGAGCGGGTTAGCGGTCGCCCTTGGGAGACCTTGCCCAAGGCGTCCGGTGCGCCGCCCGATTGCCGTTTCTTCCCAGAAACCAAGCACACGCTGTGCGAACCATTCCTGAGCTACTGGCAAAACAACGGCGGCCTAGCGCGGTTTGGCTACCCCCTCAGCGAGGTCTTTCGGGAAGTGATCGGGGAGCAGACCTACACCGTGCAGTACTTCGAGCGCCGCCGGATGGAGCTCCACCCGGAAAACCCGCCGCCATACACCATCTTACTCGGGTTGTTGGGTAAATCTGTTTATGCAGCGGATCAGTACTGTGGCGGGGAGCCATGGTTCTTTAGCCCCGCACCGCCGCTCTGCCCGCGAACGGCGGTGGAGCAGCGCGATGGCGCGGCCCAAAGTTTCGAGCGCGGCTTTATGATCTGGACCCGCGAGCCTGATGTGTTCTATATCTTCTACTCCAAGGGTGAATCGTTGCGTTATGCGATCATACGCGTACCGTACACCTTCCAAACGGCGCCGCCAGTTGATGAGACGCCGCCGCCTGGCCGCTCCGCGCCGGTGAGCGGCTTCGGATCAGTCTGGCGCGGCGAGATCGTCGTTCGCGACCTCAGGGAGCCGCTCCGCGACCTGTTGGGCTGGGCGATCGAGCCGGAATACCCCTACACCATGGAGTTGCAATGCCAGGTGGCGCCCTATCCGACGGATGAGCGTTGCTATCTGCGCGCCCCGGGCGGCGAGATCGTCTGGTTCGGGCGAGTTGGGTCAGGGCGCTGGCCCTAGGCTCAAGACCTTTCACAGAAAACCTGACAGGTCTGAATGGGCGCTTTGCAAAGCCTTCCCAAGACCTGTCAGGTTTGAACCCGCGACCGAGTACGCCAAGGAGATTTATATGCTGACGAAAAAGCAAGTCACGCGCGCGCTCCGCTTCGCTGAACCTGTGTTGGTCGAGCAGTTTGGCCGCGACCAGGCGCGGGAGATGTTGCTGGCGATGAAGGCGAGCTATCAGGACTTGGAGCCAGGCATCCCCCAATTCAGGCATCCCCCGATTGAAGAATGACAAGAATCGGATGTTACTGCGTATTGCCGTAGATACGCTGGTGTTCTACCGCATCCTGCCGCCCGACATGTCGCAAGAGACCAGGTTGCATTTGGCCCAAGAGTTTGTCAATAACTGGATGGATGGTCAATTCGACGGTTGGATTGCGCGGAAGGTCTATGCGAATCCGTTCCTGCACAGGCTGTATAGGCTCCGGTGGTTCCGCTCGGCGAACAAAGCCGATGAGCCGGATGGCCAACGGTTTGAGATCGTGGAGCCGAAGGGCAATCTGTTCTGTGGGGTAAATGTGACGTGGTGCGGCGTCGTGAAGTACCTTGCTCAGGAAGGCGCTCCCGAGCTGGCGCGGCTCATCTGGCGCGGAGACCTTCATATTCAGAAGTATCTGCCGAAGAATGTGGAGTTCAGATGTTCGCAGGTGATTGCCGAAGGCGGTCAGTATTGTGACTTCAGGTATTACTTCACAGATAAGTGAACCCTCAGCGCTAGTCAATGCGCCCCACCCCCGCGTGTGGTATGTGTGGGGACGTGGCGCACTTGGTGTCAGCTTCGCTTATTGTCTCCCGCGAAACAAATCCCCGGCAACTCCTGCCGAATCGCGCTGGAAGGGCCAGAGCATGATCCCGCTGGCGCCGCGTTCGCGTGAAGTTTGTAGCGCTAGACGTAGATCGCGGCGCAGTTCGGTGGCGCCGCGTAAGGCTTGTTCGCCGGTTGGGAAGCCGATTTCGGTGATCACAATCGGTTTATCATCCGGTAGTGCGGCGAGTTCGTCAATGGCGCGCGCCAGGTCGTGCGGGAAGCCCGCGCCGTAATACCAGTGAGCGGCATAGCGCCCGCTATCATATGGGTCGTTGTCATAGTAATGGAAGCTGTAGAAGTCAACGAGGCGGGCGATGTGCAAGTCGGCGGCGGCGGGCTCGAAATAGCTCTTGGCGAAAGCCATGCCGATTGTTGTCATCTGCTTCGGGTCCAGCGCCGCGACCTCGCTGTGCA
>JAKSDJ010000025.1 GCA_022360155.1 Chloroflexales bacterium
GCTACGCCGAGCCGCCGCTGAAGATCAGCGGCGACGCCGACCGCTATGACCACCGTGAAGGCAACGATGACTATACCCAACCGGGGAATTTGTTCCGTTTGATGAATGACAGCCAGAAACAGCAGCTCTTTAACAATATTGCTGCAGCAATGCAAGGGGTGCCAGAGTTCATCATCCACCGCCAGATTGGCCACTTCTACAGGGCTGATCCAGACTATGGGCGCGGGGTAGCTGCGGCGCTGGGGCTGGATATTACCGATATCGAAGAGAATCTTGGTCAGCTTGAGCGTGTATAACACACTGTTTTCATGACAACACAATCGAGGCTATGCGTACGCGCATAGCCTCGATTACAACCTTTTTTCGTCATCGTACGTATGGGAGCCAATCAAACCGTTTCAGCTTGATGACGTTTCGCAGGTGCGGGAAACAAAGAAGCGTCCGCAGCGCCTCCGCGTGCCTGCGCCTCAATGCATCAGACCAAACTATAAAATAGCCAAAACCTTATTTCTACATCCCAAATGCTGCTAACAGTTGCTGCTGCACTGCCTGCGCTGTCTGATTAAGCGTCTCAACCGGCTGCTTCATATCGGCGCCAACCGGCAGTCGCAGCGCCTGCTCTGTCCCCATATTTTCTACAGCCGCGACAATCGCATCAACTACCTCCTGCGGGTTGCCCGGCTCGCGAGCGCTAAAGTTTGCTAAAAATTTCTCCAAGTTCTCTTTGACCGGACCGTAGGTCTGTAGGCGCTCTGCATCATTGCCCATAACCATATTGGCGCTGAAGCTCGTGCCATATGCCCCCGGCTGAATGATCAGACTATCGATACCCAACGGCTTCAATTCATACGACGCCGCTTCCGCCAGCGCCTCAACTGCAAACTTCGAGGCCGTGTAGAGGCCGCCAAACGGTAAGATGATTCGACCAAGCGCGCTGCTCAAATAGATGATCAGTCCGTTCCTTTGCTGGCGCATATGCGGCAAGACGGCGCGATTCATGCGCAGAATACCCAAGACATTGACATCGAAAAGCTGCTGCGCCTGTTCGGTCGTCACCGACTCTTGAATACCCATCACACCAATGCCCGCATTATTGATGAGTACGTCGATGCCGTTCGCCTGCGCGATTGCTTGAGCAACCGCTTGTTGCGCCGATGCGTCGCTGGTTACATCTAGTTCAAGAACATGCAGAGCCAGATTGTCCTTTTTCGCCGCATCGCGCAGCGCTTGCGCCGCTTCGCTATTTTTGCCGTCGACGCCGCGCATCGTTGCGAAGACGGTATGACCACGTTTTGCCAACTCAATGGCAGCGCTCTTCCCAAAGCCGCTGCTCGCACCCGTGATGAATACTCTTTTGGCCATCAATTGCTCCTTTCAAGCTACATCTTTATCTGTATTCAATCCTGATGTATACTGGGCTGAATTGTGGCGGCAGCAGAATGTCACCACTGGTTACATCTTACCATCTGCTATGATGACCGTCAAGAGAAGAAGAACCATGACTAAAAAAGGATATCATCATGGTGATTTGCGTGAGGAACTGATCCGCACTGCGCTGGCGAATCTGGCAGAGCAGCGTGCGCACGACATGAGTCTGCGCAAGTTAGCCTGTCAGATTGGCGTTGATCATTCAGCCGTCTATCGCCATTTCGAGAATCGTGAGGCACTGCTGGCAGCGATGATTGAGTTCGGTTATCAACTGCTCAACGCAGCGATCGCAGAGGCTTGGCGCAGTCCAGGGTCATGGATGACGCGCCTGCATCTTGTGCTCAAGACGCACCTGCAATTTGCCCAAACGAACCCCAATTTGTATGAGATTATGTTCAACAGCGGCTTGGACGAGACGAATTATCCGGCACTGCGCCAGTTATCAATCGAAGGCACAACGATGTTCGTGACGTATCTTCAGCAAGCGCAGGCGGACGGAATGTTATTGGGGAGGGAGCCCAAGCAACTTGCCTTGACGATGTGTTCGATGTGCCAGGGTTTGGCGCAGATGTTACTGAGTAATCAGTTTGACGGACCTTTTGCCAAAGCAGACGAAAATTTGGACCAGTTGGTCGATAGGGTCATAGCGTGCATGAATGTGGGAACTGAAGAGCGGTGATCTTCGCCGAACCACGCTAGTTCGTACACCATACGATCAAGCTTCGCTCAATCCTCGCTGTGCTCCCAGCAATTGATCAGGCGATCGCGCTTGCTTACTTGATTGACACGCCGCGCTCGTAGCGGCGGCTTGCAGCCGCCGGGTTCCGCTCACCTGCGGGTCTGCGGCGCCTCACACCCAGAGGGCGCTGTCCTGAAAAGTACGGGCGCAGCGCGCGTCATAGTATGCCAAGGATCTTGAACGCATCATCGCGCGGGTGATAACTTAGGAGGGTCCGGGTATCGGTCAGATCCAGGCGCTTAAAGCGGTTGTCCGAAACCCCATGCACAAGGGCAAAGAGAATGTCGGGCGTCTCAATACATTGTGTGACTAACTGAACCATGTCCGATGGACTCAGATAGGCGCTCATATCACGCGTTGTATGGGTTTGACCGGGGGCAAAGTCGTTGTAATTGCCAATCCGAACCACAATCGACGACAACCCTTCACAATAGGCAAAATAGGCCGCCACCGCCTCACCAAAGCACTTCGTCACACCATACATATTTTTCGGTCGCACCGACATCGTCGTGGCGACCTGTTGATCGAGGGGATACGCTTCGATAGCTTGGGCGCTACTCGCAAAAACAACCCGTTGACACCCTTGATCCTTTGCAGCGCGAAAGATATTATAGGCGCCTTTGATATTGGCATCGAGAAGCGAATCATAGAAATCGGCGTGGGGATTAGGATCAGCAGCCAGATGCAACACAACATCGATCCCTTGACAGGCGGCCTGACACGCCGCGAGGTCCGCGACATCGAGCGAGACAAGTTCATGTGTGGGCAGGTGCTCATTCTGCAGTAATTCGATATGCTTATCAGCCAGGCGAAACCGGTAGCAGGGGTTACAGGCGCGGCGAAATGCCGTGGCAATATGACCAGCGGCGCCGGTGAGCAAGATGGTGCAAGGATTCTTGATGGTATTCACAAACAACTCCTTTGGATGCTAACCAGGATCTGGGTTCCATCAAGCGGAGTATAACGCGGGTATGTGACAAGGGCAGTCACAGATGTATCAATATGGCCGAGAGCCGCTATCGCAGGTGCATTAACATCGCAGCACCTCGGCCTAGTCGACCACACAGAACTCATTTCCTTCTGGGTCTTGCATCACCGTCCACGTTGGATACGCCGCAAGGACAGTTGCGCCTAAACGCTCCAAACGTTCGACTTCGACAGCGCGATTGGAGACCCGTAGATCGAAGTGCAAGCGGTTTTTCTCCAGTTTGGCCTCGGGCACGCGCACGAATTCGATCTCCGGGTTAATGCCAGCGGGATCGGTCAGCGCACTCAACTGTTCCGTAGCAAACAGGATCTGGATCTGCAACACTGCGGCCCAAAAGCCTGCCAGGGCGGCGGAGTCGGCGCAATCCACAATGATGGCCTTCAAGCGCCGCGGGGCGCCCGTTTCAAGCAGTGCGCGCAGGTTGTGCAGGATCATAGGCATACATGTCGTGACCTCACGGTATGTACGCGGTGCTGCCTCACTGGGCGCATACGTGAAGGTGAGTTTGCACACGTCGTCCAGAGGTGCAATATCCCACGTAAACACTGTCGGTGGTTCGTGCTGAAGATCAGGGTCGTAGCACAGCGACAGCTGCAACTGCAGGTGATTGGGCGGGTGATATGCGAGCACCTTGCCTTCGAGCTGCGTCTGGCCATCGTCGGTACGATAGCTGACGCGGGAACCGGGTCGCCAGACCGACTCAATCGCCATCACGCCTTCCATAAAATCGAAATAGGCGCGCGTTTGGGCTGGTTCTGTTAAGGCGGCCCACAATGCTTCCAACTGGGTTTGGATATACAGGCGCTGAATAAATGGGGCGTGAGACATCTTCCGCTCCTCAGTCAAGGGTTCAGACATGATTTCCCAGGATTGTGCTCACGACCCGCATCTTGCAGTTCACATCCTGTTCATCTTGTCAATCATGGCAAAACCATAGTCTTGGTCGAACAATCACGTGTACGAGGAGTGTACATACTATGCTACTGAAGAGTCATCAGACTGGTGACCGATTGTCCGCAGCGCCCAATGATCAATGTTCAAGCATGCTGCCGTTCGCGCCAGCAGCATGATGGCCAATCGTCCCGCTTCCACATACTGCTGGCGCTTGGTCCACATTTATCGTTGGATGAACGGATGAGGAGAAACGATATATGCATCGCCTTGCGCTTTTGTTTCTGCCACTCAGATCAATCTAAGGTTGTCCTGCCATCCTGTTGCAGAACAACCAAAAGCGAGACTTCCGAGCGCGGGCGGTGAAGAAATATCTGGTTGCTCCGTTACCCTTCATGTAACGTAGGTGTTTATGGCGCAATCAAACGGAGGTTCCAACGTTTTTCACACGAAACGGACCTATCTATGCATAACCTTTTCACGCTCGCTCCACGAGAAAGTGATTGCTCTTCAAACGATGATGCAGCCCTTATTCAAGCTGCTCGAACTAATCCAACAGCATTCGGCGAACTCTACAAGCGCTATCTTTCCCGTGTCTATGGGTATATCCGTTCGCGTTTACCTAATGATGAGGAAGCAGCCGATGTGACTGCACAGGTGTTTCTTAAAGCCTGGCATGCCTTTCCGCGCTACCAGGATCGGGGATTCCCATTTGTCTCCTGGCTCTTTCGCATTGCCCGGAATGCCCTGACAGACGTCCATCGCGGGCAGCGATCACTTCTCTCCTGGGAAAGCTTATCCGAGTTGTCACACCCGGTTGATCCCGATGGGCCTGAAGATCAGGCCCTCCGGAAAGAGGCGCATGCACGGGTGCGTGCGCTTGTCGCTAATTTGGAGCCCGGCAAGCAAGAAGTCCTCTTGCTACGCTTTGCAGCTGGCCTTACGCTGCGCGAGATCGCGTGTGTGATCGGCAAAAGTGAGTCCGCTGTCCATAAGCAACTGGTACAAACACTCAGCTTACTCAAGGAGCAATTCTATGACTGATCATAAGCACGATCTGCGGAAACAATATGCGGATATTTTGGGCAATACAGCGGACGCCGCCATGTTGAAGCTCGTTGAACAGTTACATGCGGATGTCAGGCTCGCATACCAGGATAGCGAACCTCCGCAGCTTCGCACTGTCATTGACAAGCTCGCCGAGGCGCAATCGAACCACGTGCCAGCACCGCGTCGAACACAGCTTGTCCGGCGATTTAGTGCGCTTGGGCTGGCGCTCTGCAGCATTCTGGCGCTTATAGGCGCCAGTTATGCTGCATTCCCTGTCCTTGAGCGTGCATTTCAGCTCCGCACAGGAACCGGGGCTATTCTTACCGGAGGGCTTGGCAAGGAAATCAATGTCGCACAGAGCATCGATGGGTTTACAGTCACGGTGCGGCATGTCTACGCCGACCCGAACCAGATTGTCATCGGCTACACCGTGAGCGGTCCGCCGGAACGAACGTTCAACAATGTTATGGCGTGGGGAGAATATACATCAACATCGGCACGGTCGCCCTTCCTTCTTGACCAGTACGGAAACGAATTTAGGGGAGGACTAGGCGGCGCACAACCAGGCATGCAAGACGGCGTTGCGGCAGCATTGCTAACCTATGACGGCGTAGGGATCCAGCCTGATGTTTCAGAGCTTCAGGTCCAGCTACGCATCGCGAAACTTACAGCTTACGAACGTCTAGGCGATGATGAGTTCCAAGATGTGATCGTAACCGGTCCATTCGTTTTCGATCTCACTATTCCAATCGAGCCGGGGCGTACAGCCAATTTGCAGCAAGTCAGCGATGTAGGCGGTACAAAAGTAACCCTCGAACGTGTGGTTACGACTCCTACGGGCACGCGCGTCTCGCTGCGCGGCGCAGGACCAAACGCAGATGTCCAACTCACAGTTGCGGGTAAGACATACGCTTTGCACCCGCCGGATGGTCAGGCAAAACCATTCCAATGGGCTCCTGACAGTCAATGGGAGTATATAACCGGAGATTCGTTCCAAGACAACTATGACGAGTGGGAACTAGTCGTTCAACCGGCGCAACCGATTCCCCGGAACGTAGACCCGCAGGCGACGTACGTACGCGGCGGACCGTGGATCTTTCGCTTTGTAGTACCGTAGATGCGATTGAAAGCGCGAACGCACGGGTCGCGTTCTTCGCTCTGCGTGCATGCCCCTTGCAACAGAGGCATGCACTCCTGCTGCGATGACGCCAACCAGTCACCTGCGCAAAAGCGTGGAGCAGGGGATGGTCAGGAAGAGCGCAATGGCATCTGCGCACTGAAAACCCGCGTCGATCAGGAGCGAGGCGTAGCAATACAGCCCCTTTCCATACATTTGAGCGGTTTCTCCTCGCAACGTAGTGAACGGGTATGAGCCATCCCCGCCTGGCCAGAACAGATCTGCGTCGGCGGCAATCAGCGCCAGCACAACAATTAGCCACGAGCGCAGGGGCAGAATCTTTGATGAACGCATCTCCGCGAAAAACCCAACAGGAAGCAGGGAACAGCTAGCCCCTCGCCCCCAGAAGCAGCGTCAGGATGACGCTGACGACGCCAAGTGAACCGTAGATGAGTTGGAGCGGCGGCTGCGGATAGTAGCCGATAATAAGCACTTCAACAGCTATCCAGACGATCAACGCCGTTCTCACGAGCAGGGCGCTGATCCAGCCCCAATACTGCCGCGTCCACAATCCATAGAGGACAAACAGGGGAAAGATGCCCAGCACGACGAGCAGGATTAAACCGGGAATGAGATAGCTGTCAAAGGGCGAGCCTCCAACCAACTGAGGGGGAACTGCATGTTGCCGCCTGAAGGATCTGACACCAGGCCGATCCCGCCAGCCACTCCGCTCAGTCCTTGAAAGAGTAGTGCTGCCATAAGCAGGTAGACGCTGACGGGTCGAGATCGCTTCGTGTTGATAAGCCGTTGACTTCTTAACTTCATGCTCGTTTCTTTGGAGAACGCCTTGCTACCAGACTGCATACGGGCATGCGGTTTTGCACAGCGCTCGTCAAATTATAAAGCGACAAAAAACCGGACAAAATCAATAAAGAATATGTCCTCCGGCGGGCGTCATGATCATGTGAGCCACCACCCTGCCTCAAAAACCTACGCGGGCGATGGGTTTCGCTTCGACACCATGCCGCGCACAAAGAGCGCGAAGGGAACAAAGCAGATCAGCCCCATGACGAAGATCACCACAACATCGACCAAAACGAATGGCGCAGTGGTTAAAAATGGCTGTAACAGCAAGAAGATAATCAACGCGATGAATAACATGCTGGCCTGGAACAGCAACCCCAGGCCGGTCACGTATCCCAACGCCTGCCGTCGCCACAGCAGAATCCCGCCGATGACCCAGGCCGGCGTGATCACAACATCCGCGATCTGGAGCGCAAGCTCTGTCTCAGCCATCGGCGCCTGACTGGTGAGCGCATTGCCGAGCACACCGACAACCCGCACACAGAACAGCAGCCCCAACCCGGCCAACACGCCCCCAGCGAGACGCTCCGGCACAGCGCCGCTTAGCCGTTGTTGCACGACGTTCCCGTCAATGCCAGCGACCAGACCAATGAGGGCATACACGCTCAGCACGACCAACCCGAGATGCAGCGGAAATGCTGCGTTGAGCGGCAGCGCAAAGACATAGACGATAGCGTTGTACAAGACAAAGAACAGCGCGCCCGGCCAGCAGAGCAACCCAAGCAACTGACCGCGCCGCGCCAGCCACAGCGAGCCAAGCAGAATCGGCGCGCCGATGCAAAGATTGACCACGTCATTGGGCATGAACGACCGAAAGAGTTCTTCGGTCGGGTAGATGGCGGTTCCGTACAGCAGGCCGGCAACAGACGCGGCAGCCAGAAGCAGGGCGATGAGGAAGGAGAGCGCATAGACAAGCGTGAGCTTATATCTGATCGGCAAACTGCCCACACGTTCTTGATCTGTGTTCATTTGTTCAGTTCCTTGCAACGAGCGGCTTGGGAGCAGATGGGCCGCTAAGACGAAAAGAGCCGATGGTCCCCGCGTATGCAGGGATCATCTGTTTGCATCCCGGCGGTGGGCGCAAGCCATGCTTGCGGACGACAGCATGGTCGCCGCACCCCATACCCTTTTTCAGACCGCCCCTGACGATTCGCTTATGGGACTCAGCTTAAAACAAGCGCAGTGTGCATGCATCGGTCAGGCGCGTAGAGTTGATACTGGTCAGTTGGCGAGATCCGGGTTCAATGGCGACCATAGCTGGCGCCAATGCAGCGAGCCAGACATCAGAAGTTGTCTGAAAAGGTGCGAGCCCGAGCCCCAGACCTGACAGATGCGGCACCTGCAGTCCCCTGCATCCCTCAAACAAGCTCAAGCGCCGCACCTAATTTCAGGACCATGCCAACTGGCCCCGCTGCCTGGAACACTATTGGCTGCCAATCGCGCCAGGACCATTCTGGTATGGCGATGGCCATAGAGGACAGCTCACCCACGCACTATCCAGCAACTCTACCGGATCGCGCGCTACCCGATGACCAACGCCGACTTCGCCCGCTTCATCGCGGATGGCGGCTGCCACGAGCGGCGCGGGCGGACGAATGAGGGAGATGGAAGTGCCATGAACAGCAGACGTGGGCCGAGCCTCGTCTCTGGCACAACCCGCGATATAACACCCCATCCAGCCGGTTGTGGGCATGTCGTGGTACGAGGTGGCGGCCTACTGCGCCTGGCTGACAGCGCAGGGCCACGACCAGGGCTGGCTGCCGGACAGCGACGAAATCCGCCTGCTGGCATCACTGGAGTGGGAGCGTGCCGCGCGCCACAGCGACCGGCGGCGCTATCCCTGGGGTGATGCCGAGCCGGATAGTGAACGGGCGAACTATGTCGAGACCGGCATTGACGCACCCGCGCCGGTGGGCTGTTTCCCGCGCGGCGCAGGCGTGTGTGGTGCATTAGACATAGCCGGGAATGTTGATGAGTGGACCGCCACGCCGGATGGCGAGCGTCAGCAGGTGGAGCCACAGAAAGACTTTGCACCCGACGCTAGGGTTGTTCTGCGGTTGAGTGCCTATTACACAGAAAAAAACACATGTGCTGCGGCTCCTACGACTGGGACTATCCAGGTGACTGTGACGACCGCCGGGGATTTCGGGTGTGCTGGTCCCGACGCTTATCTGAATGAGGAGTGACCTCACCCCCAACCCCCTCTCCGCCGCGGAGAGGGGGTTGGGGGTGAGGTCTAGAAAATTGCATTAGACGTTCTAAGGCGAACGATTTCATCTGAACTGAAGTAGCACTGATACAATTCATCAAGTTTGTCTGGATTCGCCAACACAATATCAACGATCTCTAATGTCCGTCCCAGAGAATTGGGATGACCGCCGGTCAACATCGTAACAAACGTTTCACTCATATCCTACCTTGATTGCTCGTTGACGCCCATCAATCCCTCTGGCACGATTGTGGGGACTGAAGCCCAATCGTTGCAACGGAGGAACCCATGGACGCCGACGGGATGATACCGGCTTTGGTGCTGATCGACACGTTGATGGAACAGCGGGATCACCACCGTGATGTCCGGACCCAAGTGCCTGACTCGGAAGTCATGCTGATCGCGGTGGTCGCCGCCACGTCCTGTCAGCCCCATCATGAACGGGCGGTGTGGATGCTGCGCGAAACGCGCTCTTTGGCGGGCCGTATTGCTGTCACGCGCTGCAATCGTCGTCGGCAGCGGCTTGCCGACTGGTTGGCTTTCATCGCGACCACGTTGGGCGAGGTACTGCTGACCGGTGAGGTCTTGATCATGGATAGTCTGCCGCTGCCGGTCGGCCGCCGGGGGCGGGCGCGGCGCGGTCGGCAAGGCCGTGGCCGCGCAGACTGCGGCTCTTGGGCCGCCAAAACGGAGCAGTTGTTTGGCTGGCGGTTGCACCTGATCGGCCCGCCCAGCGGCATCCCAGTCAGTTTGCAGTTGGCGCCCGCTGCCGTTCACGATGTGCCCCCCATCCACGAGTTAGCTGTGGGGGTGCCGCCGGGGGCGCGGTTGGGTGGCGACCAGGCCGACACTAGTGCGCCGGACGAGACGACCATGCGCGCCGAAACCGGGGTGCGGCTGATTCCGATCCGGCAGGCCACTATGCCGCCGCATGCGTGGGTTGTCGATGCTAGCGCATGGCATGACTATCGCCACACGATTGAAACGGTCAATAGCCAGTGCGAGCAAATGGGACGGGAACGGCTCTACGCCCGGACCAATGGAGGGTTCGAGTTGAAAGTGCTGGCCTCCATCATTGCCTTAGCTTGCACGAACATGAACGAGCAATCAAGGTGTCCTGTGACTCCCTATCAGTTGCGCAAGGTTCTGCGTGTCAACTGCTCTCTGCGCGGACGAAACCGATAGAAGGAGGCCTGAAGACGAAGCGGAGGCGCAGTTCTGAGGAACTGCGCCTCCATCATTATAACCCGCAAGTAGTGTGATCTAGCGAGTTTTTAGCTCTCACGCGATGAATTCGAGGTCTGCCGCTGCCGCTGGCGACGGCTGCAAGATTTGGTTCAGCGGGTGCAAGACCGGCACCGTGCCAAGTTTGCGTCCAAGGGCATACACCGCATCGGCAACGATAGCGATGACCTTGTCCGCCTCTTCCCGAGAAATAACGAGCGGCGGCGTAAGCTGGATGACTGGCTCCAACCGATCGTCGGCGCGGCAAATCAGCCCACGCTGTTTGAGTTGGTCGCTCAGCCAGCCCATCAACTTCTGCTCCGCCAGCGACTCGCGGGTCGCACGATCACGCACCAGCTCGACCGCCATCATCAAGCCCATGCCGCGAATATCGCCGACATTGGGATGGTCGTCGAGCGCCGCGTGCAACTCGCGAAGCATATAGTCGCCCATGACCCGAGAGCGTTCGTGGAGTTGCTCGCGTTCGATGATGGCAATCGATGCCAGGGCCGCGGCACAACTGGCCGGGTGACCGCCAAAGGTGCTGCCGTGCATGAACTTGTCGTTCTCGTCGCCCGAGAACGTATCGGCAATAGACTTGCGCACAATGGCGGCGCCTAGCGGTGCATAGCCGCTGGTGATGGCTTTGGCGACCGTAATGATGTCGGGCTGGATTGCAAATTCCGTCGTAGCGAACCAGCCGCCGACACGACCAAAGCCGCATATGACCTCGTCGGCGATGAACACAATTCCGTAAGCATCACAGATCTCGCGCACGCGCTGGAGATACCCAGGCGGCGGGCTCAGCACGCCGCCGCTGTTTTGCACTGGTTCAAGAATGATCGCCGCAATCGTTTCCGGGTTTTCAAACTCGACCATTTGCTCCATTTCATCGGCGCATGCGCCCTGGCATTGATCGCACAACGCACAGTGTGGGCAACGGTAGCGATACCGTGCAGGGACATGGCGAGCGCCGGCCACCAATGGGCCGAAACCATTGCGAATCTCCGTCACGCCGTTGACGGAGAGCGCTCCCATCGTTGTGCCGTGGTAGGAGCCCCGCCGCGCAATGACCTTCGTGCGCTCGTGGAAACCCTGACGGCGTTGATATGATTTGGCGATTTTGAGGGCGGTTTCGACGGCTTCGCTACCGCTGTTGACAAAGAAGCTGCGCGACTGCGGGCCTGTGGTCGTGATCTGAGCGAGTTTCCCAGCCAGATCGATCATGGGCAAGCTAGGGAAGCTGAAGGGGCTGACAAAGGCGATGCGCTGAAGTTGAGCGGCAATGGCGTCAGCGATTTCCTGACGGCCATATCCAACGTTGACGGCGAACAAGCCGGCAAGGGCATCGATGTACTCGTTACCGTCCTGGTCCCATACGCGCGACCCGATCCCACGAGTAAGGACGGTAGGCCGCGCGCCGGTACTGCTTAGGTGGCCCATCTGAAAAAAGTGCAACCAGACATTGTCTGCCAACATCTGCTGCTGGGACTGTGACAACGGAGACATATATCCTCCAAGAAAGACTTCGGCGCCGTGGATTATGACAAACGAGGCCTGCCACCCCGGAGAGGGAGCGGTGGCACAGACATCCATAGCGTGGGAACATACCCACGTGGCACACGAAGAGGCTTAGGCAAATGTCGTGCTTAGTGGACCATGCATTGAGGCTGTTACGCGCTGGACGCAGGAAGACCTGCTGAAAGTATCACCCCCCACCAAGCCGATCAGGGTGATGGCGCGCTCATATCCTTGCTTGTCAGGTCTGGTACTATCACTCCTTTGCAGAAGCCTTTCGGATATGTCTCCCAAGCGATTGCAGGCTTTGGCG
Organism: Chloroflexales bacterium; assembly: GCA_022360155.1. Classification (GTDB taxonomy): domain Bacteria; phylum Chloroflexota; class Chloroflexia; order Chloroflexales; family Chloroflexaceae; genus JAKSDJ01. The sequence continues at coordinate 12,342 of JAKSDJ010000025.1, forward strand.
TCAACGCAGCAAGAGTGTCAAGTTGTCAACAATCGCTAGTAAGTCATGTGTTCGAGGGCGGGCCGCCGGAAGGCATCACCGACGGAACGACCTGGGCTCTTACCCCACAAGGGGCAGGGTTGATCACAATTGCGGGCGTTACCTCCGTCCCAGGCCAGGGCAACTACCCCAGGGCTTATGAATGTAGAATTGAAGCTGGTTCGTGAAGAATTTTGTATGCACTTGATTCTTCGAGCTTATCTCTCAATTCCATCGGCCCAGTGGCGGTGTAACGAGTACCTTTACGATATCTGCCCTCCTTTCATGACCAGATGCGCAACGAACTCCACCGGGAAAGGGGGACCAACCCGTTCCTCAGCATGGCGGTTACTCAGCAGGCGTCTGGTCGTTTACAAATCGCATAACACGGAACGCCTCAGCGAAGGCATAGCCGGCCTCTTTGCCCATCTCGACAGCCCACTCGCGGACCCATGGGTCCACGTCGGCGCCAACTTGCGAGGAATGGCAGAGCAGCGCCTCAATCTTGCGCTCGATGGTTGTTGAGATGTCAACGAGGGTGTCAGGATGGAACGTCAGGTTGAGATAGAGCTCCGAGACGTGGTGGGGCTCGTAGCCTTCCTTGAGGAGTTCGGGGAAGATTGGTCGGGTTTCAGCGCTGGGGAAAACGGCATAGAGGGCGGCTTCCCCGGCAGCGCGGTGATCAGGATGGTTGATATAGCTATCCCGAAACAGGATTGTTGTTGGATCCTGGCAGAGCACCCGGTAGGGGCGAACCTCCCTGATGAGCCGAGTCAACTCACGACGCAATTCGAGCGTGGGTTGCAAGACGCCGTCAGGGTAGCCCAGGAAACGGACATCACGGACGCCAACTACGGCAGCCGCGGCGATCTGTTCTTCGCGCCGCTTTTGCACCAGTGCGTTGAGTTCAACACCTGGTTCGTTGCTACCAGCAGAACCATCAGTAACAATGCAGTAGGTGACTTGTGCGCCTTCATTGACCCACCGGGCGACGCTCCCGGCAACTCCAAACTCGATATCGTCAGGATGGGCGACAATAACTAAAATGCGCATAGGCTCGTTTGTTGAATTTTGTTCTCTCATAACGCATAGTGTACTACATAGAGCATGGGTCTGTCCAGAGGCAAGCTAGTATGCAGCGTAAATAGTGATGACACGAAGGCGCGATGAGGCGAGGACGTGAGGGCGAGATGGCATTGTATCATCGCCTCTTCATCTCTTCACCCTTTCTAAACAGGCAAGCAAGGCTGGTCATCTGGCCTATTGTGCTATAATCCCTTCCAGGAACCCTAAACAATAGGGCTTCGATGGCGACTGTCGCCGTCAATGTTGAGTTCGCTTAGCGCCTTACCGTACGTACATCAAGCCGCAATGAGTCGAAAACAATATTGTACATATCGGTGAGCAGAACAGGATCTGGTTTATGAGCATCGAGGCGCTAGTAACCGCCTGTGTGACTCAGATTGAAGCAAGCCACGCCGCTCGCGAACAGGCCATTGCCGTGTCGCGGATGTTGATACGCCAATGCGCCAATACCATCCGCGCCACCCATCGCGCCGAGTTCGCGGAAGCATCGACATTGCTCGATGAGGCGCGGAAAACCGCTACGCGCTTGCAGGCTGCAGTAGCCAAACATCCCGAACTGCGCTATGCGGGGTATACCCAGGATGCGCTCAAAGAATACGCTGAGGCGGCGCTTGTGTATGCGTTCCTGACCGATGGCGAGCCTCCTGCCGCTGCCGAGCTCAACATCGAGCCGGCTGCTTATTTGAATGGCCTGGCCGAGGCTGCCAGCGAGCTACGCCGGGCGATTCTCGATGGTTTGCGGCGGGGTGAGGTGCAGCGCGGCGAAACGCTGCTAGTCGTGATGGATGATGTCTATAGCCAACTGATCACGGTCGATTACCCTGACGCCCTTACCGGGGGACTGCGCCGCACGACCGACGCACTGCGCGCGGTGCTGGAACGCACCCGTGGCGACATGACCGCAGCCCTACGCCAAGAACAACTCACTGCGGCGTTGGCTGCGTTTGAGGCGCGTTTGCTGCAAAGCGAGCAATAGTTCGTCACAAAAGGTGCAGCGGGTCAATCTGGCGCTACAAGCAGAATCTAAAAGCGCTCTGATGTGCTACAATAGCGCCAGATAGCGGACGATTATGCTGCCTGCACGGGAAAGCTCTTGAACTAGGCAACACCGGAAACGTGAACGAATCCACACCAAACCTGGGTGCTGCTGCACTTCCGGCGGCAGTTCTCGCCAAAATTACTGTATGCGCCGAGGCGTGCCGATCTACGCTGCAAACCCTCGAAGCCGACCACGAGCGGTTGCGTGTCGCGCTCGACCGGCGGATTCGCCCCGCCCCGGATGGACCAACACGGCGCTTGTGCGCAGTAGATGGCTCACACGCGACGGTGCCGGCAGCCGGGGCGACCTTTGCCGCGATTGCCGCTGCCGCCGTCGAGGACGCTGCCCTCACCGACCAGGAGGTGCTGGTGCATCTCCTGCCCCCGGTTGAGGAAATCGAGATGGTGCTGGGCGGATTGCGTTGCATCATGGAGTTGCGGTTGCTGGCTCGGCGTATTCGGGCGACGAACAGCGGCCTTTTCGTCCTTGACGGATCGTTCTACTCGGTAGCGCTGGAGATCAACCGCCTGTTGGTGCGTTATGCGCAGGACCATCGCGGCGGGCGCCCGCCAGCCTGGTGGGAAGCCTTCCGCCCGCTGATTGACGAGTTCTTCGCTGCAAACGACTGGCGCTTGGTGCTCGAATGTCGCCGCGTTATCGCCCATCCCAAACTCGCCACCGCCGCAGATGATGTGGCTGCGCTGGCGCCCCACCTGAGCGGCGCCATTACCGATCGCACCCTCTGGAGCAGCGTCTTGCACGCCGGCGAATATTCCTTGCCCGTGGCGCTCCTCCGTCACGACCGGCCCCATCTCCTGACCGGCTATCGTAGCCCGGCGCTCACCGACTTCCGCGCCCAGCGCCCAGCTATCGAGCATGGCTATGGCCAACTCTATGTCCTCTACTATCGCCCCGATGCGACTGGCCCCGCCTATCGCTTGGAGCTGCCGGCTGCCTTGATCGCCCGTGAGCCGCTAGGGGCTGTGCTCGCAACTTTCCGGAGTGCATTGCGGATCAACAGCATGCAAGAGCCGCTGCCGCAGTTTCTCGCCGACGCCATCTGCCGCCAGCTTGGCCATGCCCTGGCCGCCACGGCTGAGGGCGCGCGCACCCGGCTGCAGCACGAGTTCGACCTCGCCCTGGTGCAGCGGTATTTGGGGCCATACCGCACGCCGCGTTGATCACCTCTTTGGCGGCGGCATAACACCTGTCGCCATCCATACTGCATTTCAGTTCAACGCATCATGATCACGACCTTGTAGTGTATCAGAGGGCATGACATGATAAAATAGAGCGGTGCAAGAGCAAATGGATATCAGTGCTTATGAGGAGGCTGATCATGCGCCTCGAAGATTATCTCGATATACAGGGCGAGGATGTGATTCGCCTCAAAGGCCATCGGATTGGCCTAGAACATATCGTTGAACTCTACCGCGAAGGTTATAGCCCGGAGCAGATCGCTCTGGAATATCCCGGTGTTAGCCTGGAACAGATCTACGGGATAATTGCTTACTATTTGCATAATCAGGCGGAAGTGGACGCTTACATTGCCCGCATTGACGCCGCAGCGGATGCACGCTATCGTCAATGGGCAGAAACAATGGGCAGAAACCATGCCGGAAATCTCGAAGCGTGTTGGCGCGATCCTCTCTCAACGGTATCAGGAAACACCCACGCGATGAAGATCCGCTACTTGCTGGACGAAAATCTGTCACCGCAAGAGCTTGCCTATGCATATTGCTGACCATATAGCAAATAGCGGCCATCACCGGGGGATCTTTCAGGTGCGAAAAATACTCCGCTCCTACTTCTGGCCGAAGCTTTGTATGTCTACTGGAGTGTTACTAATGCCGAGCAGTGGGCGGATTTGACCGAGTGGCCGCCTGTGTGAGTAAGCCATTGCCTTCCTTATTACGTCTTGCCTCTTGCTTGCGCTGGCTACGCCGCGCTGAAACACAATACTGCATGCCACCATTGTAAACGCTATTGCGCCTAATTGTCATCTACAGCGTCGCCCAGTCATATATAGACGCTGACTTTCGCTTGCAATATCGCCAACTTGAGATTGCAGCGCCGCTTCGGTAAACGCTGAACGGCTCGTGGAAGGGACGCTGCAACGTATCGCCGCAGCTTAGATCTCCGGCGTTATCCGCAACACCGGTTCAGGCGGCGGGGGCGTCTCTTCAAGTAGGGCCAGATCTTTCATCTGGTAAATCAGATCATAGAGCGCTTGAATTCGTCTCTTTGTTTCTGCAATCCAACGCTCATCGTCGCGCTGAAATGGAAAATGGGTTTGCTCCTCGGTCGGTTCCATCTGTTGGCGCTGGCGTTCGAATAGTGCTTCGAGGTTTTCCCAACCAATCTCGTCGATAGTTTCCTGCAAGTCCTTGAATTGACGCTCCATGAGCGCGAGGAGCACCAGTAAGCGATTCCATTGATGATGATCGAACTTGAAATAGTGGTGGATCTTTGCAGAAGCTGTTGCACCTTTCTGCTGAATGTTGGTAATCGTCTCTGCCTGCATTGCCAAATTCAAACCGCCCTCGTGCGGCTCGAAGCGAACCTGGACAATACGGTCACGGTAGCTGAGGAGTTGGGATTGAAGCGTATCCCGGTAATTCTGAGCTGTCGCGAACAGGGATTTGATGAACGGGAGCATGCCGTTCATCTCTTGCCACACCGGAAAAACGGGGTCGTCCGCCCGCGGCAAATACACTGGGCGCACTTCTGCGTGGCTCTCACCGTACAGATCATAACCTCCAATCTGGGGATGATCGGCATCGGTGATACTCTGATAGTCGGCCAGAAAGACCTGTGTTTTCTGGTCTGGCTCTTCCCAAACAGCTCTTTCGCGAAATGCCTGCTCTGGCGCGGAAACAAGATTGATGCCAAAGGTAGGTCGGGTTGGAAACCAACTGTCGAAGAAGTGGATGGGAAAGTTACTACAGATTCCGCCATCGCTAAACCAGTTGCATTGCAAGTCGTCTTCGGTCAGTGCTAATTTGTCGACGTGAGCGCATGTCAGCGCCGAGCGTTTGATGGTGTAGAGCGGTATCGCGCTGATCAGCAGGGGAAAGCTTAGGCTCATGCGCGTGGCAACGATGACGGGCAAGGCGTCGCCAACTGGCAGCCAGTGGTAGCCAGGCAGGTCGTCGAGCGAGAAGTGCGCACATGCATGCTCATGCGAGTATTGCACCATTGCATCAACAACAGACCCCGGAAAGAAATCGCGCATCTCGGCTTCCTTGAACAAGAATGTGCGGGTCTTGAAAGGAAGCACATAGGGACGGCTCTGGTTGAGATTGGCAGCGATCATGCGGAGTTCGATATTCGGCTGGCCCATAGTTTGTTTCTTGGTCACAAGCTGCGCAAAGGTCAAGGGCGGGCCATGTACATCGAGGCCAGCCAAGCGGTTGATTGTTGCACTAAGCCAGTTGGTGAGCACCGGCGCATCGGACGATTCGGCGCTTTGCAGTCCAGTACAAATCCCGAAGTATGACTGGTTCGGGAGATCGCCGAACAGCACGTTGCTGAGTTTGTACATGCCTGCTGCAACACCGCCCAGCCATCCTGCCACAACAGCGACGGCGAGGCTGCCGATATTGACAGAGCCGCCGGTTATAAAGGTGAGCAGCATCGATCCGCCAACGCCGACTGCACCGCCTGCGATGCAGAAGCGCGGCGTGTTCTTCCAAAGCGCCCGTGTGAGGTCACGGGCCAGGCGTGGCCCACGACTGTTTGGCGCCTGCTCCCAGCTTTCGGCCAGTGTGAACAGCGTATCCATCAGCGGGCGGGTCTTTGCCGAGGGTTGAAACAGGTTGAGAATCATGTTGGGCTCGGCAAGCTCTCGGCTGACCTGCTCGAGGTGGTCGAAGCCGCCACATTCGCGTCCATATTCAGCGGCTGCGGTTGTCGCGGCAGCAATGGCGCCAGCCGAGGTGCCGCCGATGCTGCGAAAGCGATAATCCGGGGCGAGACCGAGAACTGCCGGCGGGTAGACTACTCCGCTGGTGGCGCCGCCCTTCATCACGAGATCACACTCGCGTGTAGGATGGAGGTAGTCGCGGGGTGATTGATCACTGTTTCTCATTGTGTCATCCTCTCTCAAGTAGTTACCGGGGCACGTTTCGTGCGCATCCACTCCTTACGTCAAGATCGTACGCAATGTTGAGCAAGCAAATCGACTTGCCCTCATAGTGGCCCTCTGTGCCATCGTCTGATCGTATACGCGATTTGATGACATACGCCCACGATATGGTCGCCTCTGTATATTCAGACACGGCCAACAACACTATGCTCGTCGCATCGCCCATGTGAAATCGAGGTTCGTTGCAACGGCGCTGCATGTAGTGTAATGTGCATAACAGTGAGGTTCGTGACATATTATACAACAGAAATCAAGCTCTACAGCGGTATATATTTTTGTTATTGATTGTTATTGGAAGATGCAATCGCTTTCGACGTGAATATATGAAAATAACAGTTATTAGAGTTTTGTCCTTTCATGTAATTGAACTTGATACAGATGAGGGGTTTGACGGCATTGCGGCAGTGGCACGTGATGATGAACAACACGTTCTTGCAGCGACAGTCGTTACACGGCGTGGTATGTCGGGAGAGCGCCAGCGCCTGAACCTTGCCCATGAAGTCGGTCATATTGTATTGGATCCGAAAGAAACTCTTGATGTAGAACAAGTCGCCTTCCGTTTTGGCGCTGCTCTGCTGGCTCCTTCCCAGGTCGTGCGGCAGCGGTTTGGGGCACGCCGTACTTTCATTCAGCTTGATGAGTTAATCCTGATGAAACAGTTTTTTGGGTTAAGCATTCAAGCGCTACTACGTCGTTTATATGTTCTTGGCATCATTACGGAAAGTTATTACAAACAATGGTGCATTGACATCAATCGTTTGGGAATACGGCGGCATGAGCCGGCAGAACTACCATCAGACAGAGCGGTCGGAATGGATACATTCGCCAGACAGCGCACGGTCACCTGCGCCGACCGGTCAAACTGCTCACGCACATATCGATAGGTCAACTGCGGCAAGGCGTATTTGCCAAACGTGCGGGTTTCCCGCGCCGCCTGACTGATGGAGTGACAGGCAGCATTCGACGCCTCAAGCGTTCGCTTGAGTATGTCGGCTTGCTCTGGGGTAGGGAGCAGTTTCAACGGTGCAACGACTTTCATATATTGAACCATAGCACGTTAGTTCAGGTTGAGCAGAGAAAAGCAGACGCGGTTTCCGCCACTGGAGCTCAAGCCCCGGGGCTTCCACCGCGCATAGGTTTGTGATAAAATGGCAAAGAATGATGCAAGAGTAGTATAGCTATCAGGATTTGTCAGGAGGCTGATGGTGCGCCGCGCAGATGACCTCGATGTCCTGCGGGGTTTTTGACCAAGGCGCGTCAGTGCTCAGTTCGCTCGGTCTAGATATTTTACACTGGCTAGAAACGAAACATCTGGTGCTGGCGATGGATGACCGCCCACGTGATATGATGACGGGTCTGGTATATATCGTGTGGCCAGAAACACTGTACCAATAAGAAAACTCATGCTACGGGGAGCTCGATGAATCGGGCTGAGAGGGCGCCTAGTGCGGCGCCGACCCGCAGAACCTGATTACTGGGTAATACCAGCGAAGGGATAGCAGTAGCGCGCACGTTCACACAGCCGCTGCCCTTCGGGGTAGCGGCTGTTCGTTTATCGGAACTGTCATCGCTCCTAGAGAGATTGTTCGAATATAGCACAAGCAAGGAGGATTCCCATGTCCGACGAACCAAGGTCAATACCGCCATTTCCCGCAAGCCAGAAGGTCTATGTCTCCGGCGCACGCCAAGACATTCGCGTCCCGATGCGTGAGATTATGCTAACCCCAACCACTGAACGGTTTGGCATTGCAGATAACCCACCGCTGCGAGTCTACGATACGAGCGGTCCTTATACCGATCCCGCTGTTCAGACAGACATCACCCGTGGATTGCCCCAGCTACGCCGCGCTTGGATCGTCGAACGCGACGATGTCGAAACGTATGCCGGGCGTGGTGTGTTGCCCCAAGATGACGGTCGCCAAGCACAACAGCAAGTTGTCACGCAACAGTTTGTTCCTAGCGCCCATCATCAACCATTACGCGCTAAGCCAGGTCGCGCTGCCACACAGATGGCCTACGCGCGCCGTGGCATAATCACCCCAGAGATGGAATTTGTCGCATTACGCGAGCAGGTCGATCCGGAATTCGTGCGGGCTGAAGTTGCGCGAGGGCGCGCGATCATCCCCGCCAACATCAACCATCCCGAAAGTGAGCCGATGATTATTGGCCGGAACTTTCTTGTCAAAATCAACGCCAACATTGGCAACTCAGCGGTAAGCTCATCCATCCACGAAGAAGTTGAAAAAATGACCTGGGCTATTCACTGGGGCGCTGATACGGTCATGGATCTCTCTACAGGAAAGAATATTCACACAACGCGCGAGTGGATTATTCGTAATGCGCCAGTACCGATCGGCACTGTGCCGATCTACCAAGCGTTGGAGAAGGTGAACGGGCAAGCCGAGGAGCTGACCTGGGATATCTATCGCGATACACTCATTGAGCAGGCTGAACAGGGCGTTGATTATTTTACCATCCATGCCGGCGTACGCCTGGCCTATATTCACCTGACTGCCAAACGGGTTACCGGTATTGTCTCGCGGGGAGGTTCGATTATGGCCGCCTGGTGTTTAGCGCACCATCAAGAGAGCTTTCTCTATACCCACTTCGAGGAGATCTGTGAAATCCTCCGCGCCTATGACATCTCCGTGTCACTTGGCGATGGACTACGCCCCGGATCTATCGCTGATGCAAACGACGCGGCGCAATTCGCCGAGTTGGAAACCCTTGGTGAACTGACCAAGACGGCGTGGCGGCATGATGTGCAGGTGATGATCGAAGGGCCAGGTCACGTTCCTATGCATAAGATCAAGGAAAACATAGATCTACAAATGGAGATTTGTCACGAGGCGCCATTCTACACGCTCGGTCCTCTTACCACCGACATTGCGCCAGGTTATGACCATATTACTTCGGCAATCGGCGCGGCGATGATCGGATGGTACGGCACTGCAATGCTCTGTTATGTAACGCCGAAGGAGCATCTTGGGCTGCCAAATAAACAAGACGTGAAAGAAGGCGTCATTGCGTATAAGATCGCTGCTCATGCTGCAGATGTAGCCAAAGGTCATCCTGGTGCGCAAGCGCGCGACGACGCCCTCTCAAAGGCGCGTTTTGAGTTCCGCTGGCGCGATCAGTTCAACCTTTCACTTGATCCGGAGACAGCCGTAGCGTATCACGACGAGACATTACCGGCGGAACCGGCCAAGACTGCACATTTCTGTTCGATGTGCGGACCAAAGTTTTGCAGTATGCGGATCACCCAAGATATTCGTGAGTATGCTCGCGAACATGGCTTGAGTGAGGACGAAGTGATTACCGTGGGGCTGGAACAAAAGGCGCAGGAGTTTCGTGAACATGGCAGCGTGTTGTATCACGAGCAAAACACATAATAATGATCGCTGTTGATTGACGGAACGCCGATAGCTGTTTACTGTTGGGATAACGCAGCATGGTAGGACAAGCGAGAAGCCTGACTATCATGCTGCACCCTTATTATAGATACGAGGCTGCGTTGATGCAGCAAAACAAGGCTGAACAGATAATCTTTCGTTGGCTTCTAAGAAGCTGTCTGAAAAGCCGTTTGACCCGGCAAGAA
>JAKSDJ010000630.1 GCA_022360155.1 Chloroflexales bacterium
GAGGTCGCCGCTGCGTTGAACGCCGCAGCCGTTGCACGAATGGCAGCAGCCGATGGATCGTCAAGCGACAGTTTGCAACATATGGTGCGTGTGGAGAGCGTTTGGATCATAAGGTCAGTATAGCACAATCCGAACGCCCGTACAAGTGTGCGCTGAAGCGGGGTGCAAGCATGAATTGACAGAGAGTTGTGCGCTCCGCCCAAAGCGGGTACGATTCGTTTACCACAACCAATCTATCCCCTAGGAGGAGCGCATGACGAATCGTACCACATCACCCGACCGGACGGAGGACTTTGTGCAGCCCATGACGGATCAGATGGGCCAACTCGCACGCACCATAAGCACATGGGTGCAGGCGGAGGCGCGACCGCTGCAGGAGATCGAGGCCCAGGTCGTACGGGTACTCCACGACCTGGGGAACAGCCTGCTGACGGCACTGGCGCCGCTGGCCGCACCGGTCCGCCCAGCGCCGGATGGGCCCGGTACCTGCGGGCCGACCGCTCGCTATCTGCGCATGCGGTCGGCGACGGTGACCACCGTGCTTGGTCCGGTTCGCTTGGAGCGGGCGCTCTATGCCTGTGCGACCTGTGGCGCGCATCAGGCGCCCCGCGACCAGCAGTTGCCGATCGCGGCGGGTGGCCTCAGCCTGGGCTTGCAGGAGGTGCTGGCCATGCTGGGCGCCACCCAGGATTCGTTTGCCCAGGCGACAGCAGTGCTCCCGCGCCGCTGCCTGGGGCCGGTCTGCCCCAACAGTGCCCGCGCAGCGACCGACGATCTGGGCGCCGTGCTGACTGCCCATACCGAGGCGCAGGTGGCCACCGCGCAGCAGACGCAGACCCCGCCGCCTGCAGTGGCGCCCGCGCCACCCCGCCTGTATCTCAGCATGGATGGCGTGCTGGCGCATACCCGTGCCGGTGGCTGGAAGGAAATCAAGATCGGCTGCGGGTACACGACCCGGACGCGGGTGTCCCGCCGGCGGCCCGACACGCTCGAGATCCGGGCCGAGGCCCAGCGTTATGTGGCCGCATTGGCCGATGCCGCCACCTTTGGCTGGCACTTCTGGGCAGAAGCGCAGCGGCGCGGCAGCACCGAGGACACCGAGGTGGTGCTCATCGGCGATGGCGCCCACGGGATCTGGAAACTCGCCGACGAGCACTTCCCGCATGCGACGCAGATCGTCGATTGGTACAATGCCAGCCAGTACCTCTGGCCGGCGGCAACCACGATCTGGGGCACGGCGGGCGATCAGCAGCGCACCTGGGCCAACACGCAACTCACCGCCCTCTGGGAGGGACGGATCGACGATATCCTGGCCGCCCTGGAGCCCTATCGCGCCCGGGGCGACGGCGTGACCGATGGGCTGAGCTACATCTCAACCCATCGCAGCCGGATGGACTATCCTACCTATCGTGCGCGTGGGCTCCACATCGGCAGTGGCACGGTGGAAAGTACCTGCAAGCAGATCGTAAGCGCCCGGCTGAAATTGGCCGGCATGATCTGGGATCCCGCTGGAGCGGAGGCAGTCGCGGTAGTGCGGGCCTGGCTGAAGAGCCATCGCTGGGACGAGGCGATGCGCTTGCGGCCACCGCCGCAGCGCACCTACCAGCGGCAATCACCACCACCGTCGCCGTCACCGGCAGCGGCATGACAACTCATGCCTGGACCCCTGAAGCGGGCTCAAGCGAGGCGCTCCTCCCAGGGCTGAAGCTCCTGGGTTTCCGCGCCTGAAGGCAAGCATTTATGAAGTACAATGAGAAAGCAGTCCGATCTTCCGAAAGATCTGGCCTATGTTGTGCGTAAGCAGTGAAAGGAGACTTATAATTGGCCCTGAAAACTGGACCACATGCGAAGTAAAGATCTGCTAGGATCATGACGCAGCATGTGGAGGCAATCATGGCGAAAAAGCGACAACGCCGCAGGGCCGAGTTCACGTTTCGGGTCGCGCTCGAAGCGCTGAAAGAACAGAAAACGCTCAACCAGCTGGCCAGTGAGTACGCGGTCCATCCGACCCAGATCACCCAATGGAAGCAGCAGCTCCTCGCTGGCGGCAGTGACCTGTTTGGCCAGCAACGGGCTCGTGACCAGCAGGCGCAAACGGCCCGCGAAGCCGAACTCTTTGAGCAGATTGGCCGGCTCCCGATGGAACTGGCGTGGTTAAAAAAAAGTTGACCGGTTCGGTTGACCAGAAACGCGCCCTGGTCGAGCCGGATCATCCCGATCTGAGTCTGCGTCGTCAATGTGTGTTGCTCGGCCTCAATCGCGCCTCCTCCGACTACCAACCAGCGCCGATGGATCCGCTCAATCGCGACCTGATGCGCCGAATTGATGCGCAGTATCTGCAGACGCCGTGCTCCGGCTGGCCGCGGATGACCGCGGCGCGCCCAGGGCTACCCGATCAATGGCAAGCGGGTGCGTCGACTGATGCCGCAGCTGGGCTTGCAGGCGGTCACCGTGCGCAACCATCCGGCAACCAGTGCGCCTGGCCATCGCGTCTATCCGTATCTGCTCCGCGATCTGGCCATCACCGCACCGGATCAGGTCTGGTGCGCCGACATTAGGTATGTGCCGCTGCCGCGTGGCTTTCTGGACCTGGTGGCGATGATGGACTGGTTCCGTCGCTACGTCGTCGTCTGGGAGCTGGCGAATAGTCTGGAGGGCAGCTGCTGTTGTACCGCGTTGGAACGCGCCTTGCAGCAGGCAACGCCGACGATCTGCAATACGGATCAGGGTGCGCAGTTCACCGCGCAGCGCTTCACCCAGCGGCGAGGAGCTGGTGGCAGTGCCAATTGATGGCTTTGTGGAAACGATGGCAAGGTACTCGTTCCGCACCGAGGCGTCAACAAGCGAAAAGACTGTCGAACGTTAGATCAGAGCGAAACGCACATATGTTCGCTGCAACTTTTCGGGGCGCGCTGGATTAAACCCCTTTTACACATAGGTTTTTACAGAAATAGCCCGTAAAGCCCAGGAGCTTGAGCCCTGGGCTAGAAGGGCTTCACCCGCTTGAGCGGCTTTAGCTCAAACGTACTATAATAAAGACATGCTAACGACGATCCAAAAAACCTACCGCTACCGCATCAAGCCGACGCCGGCGCAAGCGGCGCTGTTTGTGCAGTTTGCGGGTGCGCGGCGCTGGGTCTGGAATTGGTCGTTAGGTAAGCGGCGGGCGCACCACAAGGCCACGGGCAAGCATCTGTCGTCGCCGGAGCTGTACGCCGAGCGCACGCGCCTGAAGCGCGAGCCGGGCTACGAGTGGTTGCGGCTCATGGACAGGCAAGCACTCCAGCAGGCGATTCGCGATCAAGACAAGGCGTATACGGCCTTCTTCAAGGATCGAGCCGAGCGCACGGCGGGCAAGAAGGGTGGGCGGGTCGTTGGGCCGCCGCGCTTCAAGTCACGCAAGCGCAGCCCGTTGACCTGCCGTATCCCACAGCGCGTCACGTTCCGGCGCGACCGTTTGGCCGTCCCGAAGGTCGGGCAAGTCGGGTCTTTGGGAATCAGCGTGAAGGGGTCCCTATTTAGTGGGCAGGCTGGCGCCAGGGGCTGAACCACTGCTCTCCGGCGCGATCAAGCGTGATGCGCTGGAAGAAGCGCCCGAGGTTGGTCAGACCATCGCAGCGCCGC
>JAKSDJ010000057.1 GCA_022360155.1 Chloroflexales bacterium
AATGACAAAATGGCAAGATGACAAGATGACGCACGGAGCGGGTGATGCGAGGGTATAGTCGCGTCTCTTCGTCCCAGCTCTTGGTCTCTTTACCTCTGTGTTTCCCTGTCTCCTCGCCTTCCGCCTCTTCGTCTCAGCAGAGTGTCATCACAAGTGATTGAAGAGATATATTGCATAACCCATAAGGCTGCGTTATACTTTTGCATAGCCAGCATGTGGCGCGCTGGGCCTACAACAAATCGTATCCTAATTCTGTTTGAACAGGAGTGGTCTGGTGGGGCGCGGTCTGCCAGTGCTGCTCCCGTGGGGGTGTGGCGAGGGCTTTGCCGTCGTCATACCCCCACCAGTATGATCATTGGGACAAGTCAGAGTCTTTTCAATCTGACAACTAAGCTACTTTTCAGACAGGCTCTCACAGGAACAAATCTTCGCATCTGGCGTGCAGGGAGCGACTCGCATTGATGCTGTATTGCATAGAGCTTTGTCTGGTGGTCATAAGTCGCCATGCGTGTTACGAGGAACGGGGTTTTCAGGGTTATCCGTTGGTTTGAATACTGTAATATTTATTGAGTATAACCAGAACGTATATACGAAGTATTTGGAGGCAAAGTGCATTGGTGGCTAGGCTTGGGACAGACCGATGAGATTTGTGTTTCCAAATCCATGTATTTGGGTTACACTCAACTGAATTATGGCAAGGAGCAAGAGACATGGATCGGGTGCGAGCGCATGTTATGATCTCCGGTCAGGTGCAAGGCGTCAACTTTCGTGCCTATACGCGCGATCAAGCGCGGCAGGCCAGCGTTGAAGGTTGGGTTCGTAACCTGAGCGATGGGCGTGTTGAAGCCGTTTTCGAAGGACCGCGCTCGGCAGTGCAGCGACTCGTCAGTTGGTGTTACAGCGGTCCGACACACGCACGCGTCGATCGTGTCGAAGTCAATTGGGAAGAGCCAACTGGGCAGGAAGGAAGTTTCGGTATTTTATGGTAAAACATGCCATAATTGTCGCAACTTCATCGCCCCTGCGACCGTCTCTACAACAGAGGAGTTTCATTGTGAAAGGACGTTTTCATGCAGGGACGATGTTGGCAGCTTTTGATCAGCGCCTTGATCAGCTTCGGTATCTTGGTGCTGGCCCTGATCAATCACCATAAAATAATTGAAGCATTTGGCATTCTAAAGCAAGCGCGACCAATGTGGTTGATCGTCGCGCTGATTATCACGATCCTGGGGTATATTATCAGTTCCCAGGTGTTTCGTATCGTGCTTCGATCTCTGGGGTATCGTCTTGGTGCATTGCGCCTGTGGGCGACAACGCTCGTTGCGATTGTGATTAGCCAGTCTGTGCCGGCTGGCGGTCTGGGCAGTTATGCATTTCTGGTTGGGAAATTTAATCGGCATGGCGTGCCGTCCGGTCAGGCTGCGCTTATCGCTTCGCTCGAAGCGTTGAGTTATGTCACAGCGATGCTGATGATTTTCTCATTCAGCCTGCTCTATCTGACGACACACCGCATTGTTACGGGCGAATCTAGCTATCTTGCTGCTTTGGTGGCCGTTCTGGTGATTGGCGGCGCAGTATTTGTGTTATCACGTTCTGTGCCGACGCTTACAGGCTGGTTGCTATCAATCAAGAATGCCCTTGCACGGGTATTTCGCAGTTCTTGGGGCGACGAGTGGGTCCATCGCGTTGTTGGTGAGCTGGCGCGCGGTCGATCCTTGGTCGCCGGTCGCCGCCGTGATGTCGCATTGCTGATAGGAATTCAACTTACGGCGTTAAGCTTTCATAGTTTAGCCATGCTCGTTGTGCTGTACAGTCTGGGGGTTTCGGTTAGCTTTCTGATCGTGCTGACCGCATTTGGGATTGCGTTGATTACTAGCACGTTTAATGTCTTGCCTGGCGGCGGCGGTACAGTCGAAGTGGCCTTGGTCGCTGTGTTGGTGAAGCTTGGGACCGGCGAAGCTGCGCTGCCCGCCGCAATCATTTTCCGTCTGTTGAACTTCTGGCTGTTTGCGCCCGTTGCGGCAGTCTGCTATCACTGGCTGATGCACGAAACACCAACCTTGGTGGTTCCTACAGCGATCACCGATCTCTCGACCAATACGGAATAGCCGCTCGTCCACGATTATAGCTCAGGTGTAGGCCTCGATTGGGGCGCCAAGCTAGGTTGAGGATGTATCTTGGCCATTCCGCGTGTCTGGTGCGGGTTCCTCAGGTAAAGCGATCATTGCCGATGAGTCGCCAATGCCGGTGTCCACCAAAGTGATCTTGCGCAGGTAGGTTAGGCGGCGTAGTGCTTCGCTAATCCGGCGCGCATTCTGCGAGATGGTTTCTAGGTCTTGCCGTAACGCTTCACTGATCGGCTCATTGAGGTGAAGCTGGGCAAGTCCCATAATGACGGCCAACGGATTGTTGATTTCGTGGCGCACGGTCAAAGCCGTTTGCGATACCGTCTCGAGGTGACGGCGCTGCTCAAGCGCATGACGTAGCTTCTGACGCTCGGCGGCACGCGCCACAGCGCTTAATAAGATCATCGGCTCGAATGGTTTGACCACATAATCATAAGCGTCGAGTTGCAGCGCGCTCACCGCAGTTTCTAGTGTGCCATAACCCGTCATAATGATGATCGGGATGTCTAGTTCGCGCTCGTGACAGTGTTTGATCAGCGAAAAGCCATCCATATCGGGCATCGCCAGATCGAAAATGAAAATGTCGTAATTTTTATCGATGCGTTGAAGCGCTTCCTGCCCATTACAAGCCACTTCGACCGTATACCCCTCGACTTCGAGCAACGTTTGCAACGTCTGGCCAAGCAGTTGATCATCGTCCACAAGCAGGATGTGTCCACGACTCTGGGTTCGTGACGAAGCCTTGTCTTGTGACACTGATGCTTGGATGGGGTTGTTGGCGCGCACGTTTCCGGGTTCAGTCGAATTACTCCGCGTCACGTGGATTGTTTCGCCGACACGCAGCCCCATCATTTCGCTGGCATTCCCATTGCAGAGCGCCACTTCAAGATATCCGCTGCTTCCAATCAAGACGAGCGGCGTTCCAGGTGCGACATTAGCGTAGGTGTGCTGAATGCCGTTGAGGGTATGGCCGTGCGCCATAACTTGGATGTCCGCCTGTGAACCAAGTTGCTCCATATGGGCAGACGTAATGTTGCTGACACAGTTGCCGAAATGATCGATCCAAACGATCTGACCGACGAGTGTTGTGCTATTGGTCCAGATAGGCTCTGGGAATGCTGTCGGTATGATGGCATTGGCGTTGGAGCCCAACTCGTCCATCATCACGCCACAGGCGAGGTGAGCCGCAATTGGGGCGAAGATGTCGCGGCCATGAAACGTTGCACTAATCGTGTCCCGCCAAAAACGTTCTCTATTCAGGGTAACGACGTGCAGATCAGCAGGTTGCCATTGTTGCCGGGCATCTTGCCAGATCAAGCCGAAGACGCCGTTATCGGGGCCGACAAATTTCGCCTGTGGTGTTTGTAAGGCGAGGGCGCGACGCGCATCG
>JAKSDJ010000099.1 GCA_022360155.1 Chloroflexales bacterium
CCGCCGCCATAGCCAGCGTTGTTGCCACTGATAATACTGTCGGTGACGGTCAGGGTTCCGCCGCTGTTGAGAATGCCCCCGCCATTGCGAACAGTAGAGCCTGTAGAGATTCTTGAGTCTCCGCCCCGGATCGTTACGCCCGAAATGGTCAGGTTGGCGTTGGGGCGGACCTCAAATACGCGATCGCCTAGAACACCGACATTGGTATCACCGGCATTGATAATAGTCGTACCGGCTCCCGCGCCGGTAATGGTGACTGCATTGGTGCTGGTGATATCCAGGTCGCCGGTGGCGCCTGCATTCTCGTTGACGCCAGGGAGACTCAGGGTATACGTACCGGCACGCAAGGTGATGGTATCAGGATCCGTGTCACCTGCGCATGCATCAACCGGACTATCCGTATTGGCTGCCTGAATTGCCTCGCGCAGCGAACAATCCCCATCGTTGTTGAGTTCGTCATCAAAGGTGTTGACGGTGATGGTTGCAGCATGAGCTACCGGCACGCCAACGTTCAGAACCAGCCCAACGATCATCATTGCACACACCGTGATGTGCAATACCTTGATACGAGAAGGATCGAAGGGAATTTGTTTCATGTGATCTGCCTCCTCTTGACTTGCAAGTCGTCTTCCTAAAAATTATGCGTATTGTCACCAATGACGAGGGACGAGAAGATGCGCTGCTGTCAAGTTGCACCATGCTTAGTAGGAGCGCACCACGTTACTCTGGTCAGGAGCATAGCCGGCAACGATTACAAAGAGGTGAAAAATACTGATTGTGAATGTAACTAATAATGTCACGCACAGCCTCGATCGCTGCAGGCGGGTATCGATGACAGAGCATATTTACTGCATACAAATGCTGGCGCCACCTTCAATCAGTAGAAAAAACTGGTGGTTTTCAAGTATTTTTCTTTACACATATAGCAATATTGTCTCAGGTATGCATTTCACGTCGTGATACCTCGGGGTGTTCACTCTTCAGCGCCTAAAATCGGCACGAGGTCGGCTTCACAACCCAAGTAGATTACTATAAGTATTGTTGTGTATGATATGCAATAGAACAAAAAAAGTTTTATACTGGGAATGACTAACAAATAACAAGAAATACGTAAGTGTTTGATCTTTGCGCTAGGGTTGGGACATGCGTATTATTGTATTTAGTATGTAAAGAGCTAGGAGGGAGTGTCATGCATTGCGCCTTAGTAGGAAGTAGATGACTGTCATGCACTAAAAGGCTTCTTTATGAGTCATCGCTTTACAAAATAATCAAGAATATGCATCGCGTGCATAACCGTTTGATCCCTAAAATCATTCCGGGATTTAACATGCTCTTAATCTTTACTTGTCCGGAGCTTAACATGGTCAGGCTATGATTACTACATCATTGGTCAAAGCATGCTTGGCGCCATGTTTGTGCTTGTGTTCGAGGTGTGGTTTATAGTGACCTGAAGGTTCATTTGGCCTTGGTTGCAGTAGACTACGGTATAATGTTACGTATAGCGTAAGGAGAACAAACTGTATGTTCAAAGGTCTAAGACCTAAGGGAGCTCTATTTATGCTCCTGGCCCTGTTGATTCCAATCATTGCCGCTTGTGGTAACACTCAACCTGCTGCTGAGACCCCAACGACGGAACCCACGACCGAAACTAGTCCAACAGATGCTCCGACAGATGCTCCGACGGATGTTGCAACCGAGACTGCAACAGAAACTCCAGCTGATGCTGCAACTGCAACAGACACTCCCACGAATGGCGCTGCGACCGATGAAGTGATCATGTTGCCCGATATAAACCCGGCAGATGTGACGGGCGACATCATCGCGGCAGGCAGCTCGACCGTATTCCCGCTCGCCGAGAGAATGGCTGACGTTTTCGGCGAGGATGGCTACAGCGGCCAGATTACGATTGACCGCATTGGTTCGGGCGCTGGCTTCGAGCGCTTCTGTGTAGCGGGCGAGACCGATATCGCCAATGCTAGCCGGCCCATTCGTGACAGTGAGATCGCCAGCTGCCAGGAAATTGACCGCGAACCGATCGAGTTCCGAATTGGCACCGATGCTCTAGCCGTGACGGTGAGCATCGCCAACGATTTCCTGGATGATGTGACTCAGGAGGAGTTGGCGGCGATCTTCGCGACGGCGGAAACCTGGGCCGATGTGCGCGCAGATTGGCCGGCTGAACCAATCCAGCGCTTTATTCCGGGTACCGATAGCGGCACATTCGACTACTTTGTAGAGGCAATTTATGAACCGCTCTATGAAGAAGCGGTGGAGAGCGGCCAGCCGACAGACATCTACACTGCAGAGGATATTGCGGTAAATCAGGATGATGATGATGCGGTAGAGGCTGCCATCACCCGCCCAATCCTAGAGGAAGGGAATCCGCAACAGAGCGAGGACGATAACGTTTTGGTGCAGGGGATCGAGGGCAGTCCGTATGCGATTGGCTTCTTCGGGTTTGCCTACTACCAGGAGAACCGGGATCAGTTGAATATCCTCTCCATCGACGGGGTTGAGCCCAACGAGGAGACGGCTGAAAGCAACGAGTACCCGCTCTCGCGCCCGTTGTTTATGTACTCTGACGCTGCGATTATGCAGGAGAAGCCTCAGATCGCTGCGTTTCTCAACTACGTCCTAACTTTCGTCAATGACGAGATCATCGAAGTGGGCTACTTCCCGGCGAGCGTCAGCGCTATCAACGATGCCAAGCAAAAATGGCTCGATGCCACCGGTGAAACTGCGGTTCAATAATACGAAGATACAATGAAGAATCAGCGGCAAACAACTTGTATTAAAGTTGTTTGTCGCTGGTCTATGTCATACTATCGATTTGTATACGCGAGAATTTGATAAATATAACCAATACCTAACAATTAAAATTGCGAAATCTATTGGTTTGCAGGAAAAAATCGGTTTATAATACATGATGCCTGGCACTTACGCCAATCGATGAAAACGGCTACAAGGGAGGAGTTTATATGGCAGAGCAAGCGCGTGTAGGCGCCGAGAGTCGTGTTACTGTGGCGAGCAGCACAACGCGACCACTCGATTTGCGGAAACGCCCGCGGATCGGCGAGAGTATCATCCAGACGATTCTCTTTCTGTGTGGCGTGGTATCCATCTTTACAACCCTCGGTATCGTCTTCGTCCTGGTCGAGGAGTCGTTGCTCTTCTTTGCCGATGAGCGTGTGTCGCTCATTGCCTTCTTTACAGGTTTTGATTGGCAGCCGATTATCGGTCGATTCGGAGTTTTGCCGCTGGTCAATGCCACTTTCATGGTTACGGTCATTGCGATGCTCGTCGCAATCCCGTTAGGTATTGGGGCGGCGATCTACCTCAGTGAGTATGCCACTCCACGAGCGCGTTCGATCCTCAAGCCTATCCTCGAAGTGCTGGCCGGTGTGCCGACAGTGGTCTATGGTTATTTTGCAATTTCGTTTATGACACCGCTGCTGCGTGGCGCTTTTGGCGAGGAAACGGTGCAAATCTATAACACCGCGTCAGCCGGTATTGTGGTTGGAATCCTGATTATTCCCTTGATTGCTTCGCTGAGCGAAGATGCACTAAGTGCGGTGCCAAGTGCGCTGCGCCAGGCAAGTTACGGCCTCGGCGCGACGCGCCTCGAAACGGCGACCAAAGTCGTGGTTCCTTCTGCGCTCTCCGGCATTATTGCCGCGTGTATCATTGGCATTTCTCGGGCGGTTGGTGAAACAATGATCGTCGCGCTCGCTGCCGGCGCCGGTCCGAATTTTACCTTCAATCCCTTCGCGTCGGCTGAGACGATGACCGGCCATATTGCCCGGATTAGCGGTGGAGACCTAAGCTATAACTCGATTGACTATACCAGTATCTTCGCGATTGGCCTGCTGCTGTTTCTGATCACACTGACGTTGAATATTATCAGTCGGTATATTGTCAAGCGTTTCCGGGAGGTTTACGAATGAGCCAGGAGATCATCGACCGACCTAATACCGGCACAATGCCGGACGAGGAAGGCCTACGCAGAAATATCTCTGCACGGCGGCTCATTGGCAAGATCTGGCAGAGAATACTCTTTTTCTGTACAGCGATTGGCATTTTTGTGCTGGCTGTCCTACTCGCGACGATTATCAACGAGGCGTTTGGTTTGGTTGCGGTCCAAACCGAGGTTGATCCAAACGAGATAACCGGCGGTGTGCCAATCACAGAGTTGTCGCAAGAAGAGCTAGTTGTTATTCTCAATGATAACCTTAGTTCTCGCATCTTGCGCAGAGTCGAACGTGAAGGACCGCTGGTCGATCGTAGCGCGGCAGAGTTGCGGGCTATCCTCAATGACGAGCTGATAAGAGAAGAAGTTGTTGGCAGTTGGCCGCTGAACGAGACTCTGTTCAACCGCTCCGCCATCGAAGCCGAGGTCGCCGCAGAGTTTCCTCGCGCCCAGTTGCAGTTTACGTCGTGGCTCGACGGCGAGTTTCTGACGACGCCGATGTCTAGTGAACCGGCGCTGGCCGGTGTACGTACTGCCCTCCTTGGTTCGCTCTGGATGCTGTTCATTACCGCGCTGACGGCCTTTCCGCTGGGCGTGGGCGCTGCGATCTATTTGGAAGAATATTCGACGACGAAGCCGTTTGATGAACGCACCAATTGGGGGCGATCCGCCAATGCATTTATTACCCGCTTGAATGCCATTATCCAGACCAATATCAGCAATCTCGCCGGTGTGCCGTCGATCATCTATGGCATGTTGGGTCTTGCCATTTTCGTGCGTGTCCTTGAACCGCTGACAAGCGGTGCGCTCTTTGGTTTCGCCGATCCGACAACTGCCAATGGGCGCACGATTCTTGCGGCGGGGCTGACTATGGCGCTGCTGATTTTGCCCATCATTATCATCAGCTCGCAGGAGGCCATTCGAGCCGTACCCAATTCGTTGCGACTGGCCAGCCTGGGTCTGGGCGCAACCAAGTGGCAGACGATCTGGAACCATGTCTTGCCCAATGCACTGCCGGGCATCTTGACCGGGACGATCCTTTCGATGTCGCGGGCGGTCGGCGAGACAGCCCCGCTGATCGTTGTTGGCGCTGCAACCTTTATCGTGACTGATCCGGAAGGCCCCTTCTCGAAGTTCACAGCCCTGCCGATCCAGATCTACAATTGGACCGCGCGCCCGCAAGACCAATTTCGTGACATCGCCGCAGCCGCGATTATCGTACTGCTGATCGTGTTGCTGACTATGAATGCAACTGCTATTCTGCTCCGCAATTATCTGCGCAGTAAGCGAGTATCGTAAGGAACACAGATACTATGAGTTCACAAAACGGAAAGTATACCCTCGAAGCGCGCAACATGGACATCTACTACGGCAGCTTTCGTGCTGTTAAGGGTATCAACCTGAGTATCGAGCGGCAGAAGATTACAGCGCTTATCGGCCCTTCAGGATGCGGGAAAAGCACCGTGCTACGCTCATTCAATCGTATGAATGACCTGATCCCCACGGCCCGCACCGAGGGCGAGATTCTCTTCCATGGTAAAAATGTATATGACTCGTCGGTCGACCCGGTAGAGGTGCGCCGCCGCATCGGGATGGTCTTCCAGAAGCCCAATCCTTTCCCCAAAAGCATCTACGAAAATATTGCATTCGGTCCGCGCATCAACGGTTGGCGGGGGAGCAAGACCGACATGGATAACCTGGTTGAGCAGTCGCTCCGTGGCGCAGCCCTGTGGGACGATGTCAAAGACAAACTCAAAGAGAGCGGTCTGTCGCTGTCGGGCGGACAGCAGCAGCGCCTCTGTATTGCGCGCGCCCTGGCGGTTGAGCCGGAAGTGATCTTGATGGACGAGCCATGTTCGGCGCTCGACCCGATCTCGACCTTGAAGATCGAGGAGTTGATGTTCGAGCTGCGTCGCCAGTACACGATCATTATTGTGACCCACAACATGCAGCAGGCATCACGCGCTTCCGACTATACGGCCTTCTTCTTGATGGATGAAGACCGGGCCGGGATGCTGATCGAATATGGCCCGACCAACGACCTCTTTACCAATCCCAAAGACAAGCGTACAGAAGACTATATCTCCGGACGCTTCGGCTAGATCTTAGTTCCATCTTCTTTACTGGGGATCCAATTTGCTTCCGGCAGGTTGTAAGTGTCTCTTTGTACTGGCGCTTGCGCGGCTCCGCCGCGCAAGCGCCAGTGCATGATTGGTGATACTTCAGGTGAAACAGCTCGTTATGAGCGATTCCGCATTGCTTAGAAGCTGTCTGAAAAGCCGTTTGACTTGGCAAGAACGGGATCACAAACTAGGATGGAGCGGAGCATCGGCACGTCAACATGTGGAATGCGCAAGCCGTGCTTGCGCGCGGCAGCATGGCTGCCGCATTCCATACCCCTTTTCAG
>JAKSDJ010000776.1 GCA_022360155.1 Chloroflexales bacterium
CAATCCCGACATACCCCCCATCGAACAAGTCGGCGGGAATAGCGCCGACCAAGCGGCTGTTGATCCAGAGCTGCGCCGTGTCTGGCAGGCGCACAACCCGCAGTTGATTGGTACCATCGCCGCCGACGATCGCCGGCTCGACAGTGCGACTAATACTGGCTGCCTCGATCAAGGCGCCGTTTTGGTAGACCCGAGTTTGCCAGGCGCCATTGTTGAAGATCTCGAAGAAGATCACGTTGTCGCCCTGGTTCTGATTGTCGAAGGCGATCCCGACAGAGAGGGGAAGGTTCGGTGTTGCGAAGGCCACATCCAACTCGACAATGTAGTTATTGCCCAGCCGCTGCTCGACCCACGAGGGGTAGATCGTGAAGCCGGGCTGTTTGAATTTGATCGCATAGAGGCTATCGCGCAGGCTAGCTTGTACTTGCGCTTGGTCGAATTGTCGCCAGCGCTGTTTGGTCGCCTCATTGTCGAAGGTGTCAAACATGAGTTCGGTGTATTGCTGGCGTAGGGCATCGTGCGCGGTGATGGTAGCCTGCAACATCTCGACGGGCGGTGGCGGGGCCGCGGACGGATCGCTGGGTAATGACAAGGCTGTGGTTGGTGATACGAGCGGAATAGGTGAATCATCTGTGGTGACGGCAATCGTCGGCAGCATTGATTCATCTGTCACGGGGGGAGGAGCATGGGTGATTCTGTCATTCGCTTGCCTTTGCTCTATATCGCTGGGCAGCTCGTTACAAGCGGCGCTAATCAGCACGAACAATAGCAGGGCGCCGATCATCTCGGTTGGGCGCTTTATCTGTTTGCGCATGTGCAACAAACGCGAGAGCATAACTGCTTCCTCTCTCAGTAGTAGCGCATTATGCCAATTTGACCCGGGTCTTCCCCATGCGCTCGCTCATGTATAAATCCATAGATGCTGCAAATGCCACAGATGAAGAGTATACCAAAACCTGGTGTAGCGGCAGCGACCTATTCTGCTGAGCAAAGCTGCACAATGTCGCATAAAAGCGCGGCTCTGTAGCATGGAACCGCCGATGGATGCTGCTTGGGGGTGTTTTGTGGCGCTGTCCATACGGCTGGCGCCCTGTTGCGTGACACTGACCGATCACGTACCGATGTTGTTGAACTCGTCGATGCATGCCAACGGTGAGCGACCAGCAGGTCGCCCCGACGCATCACAATAACGCGCCGCTCTATCGGCTATTTTGTGTTAATCATCATCGTCATCGTCATCATCGTCGTCATCGTTGTCATCGTCACCGCCACGCCCGTTATTACCAATCGCTGGCGGCGGTGCAGATCGCGGCGCCACCGCCGGTGGGGGCGGCGGTGATGATGGCGTTAGCGACGGGACAGGCAAGAGGATGGACGTTGGCGACGGCACGGGTAGCAAAATCGACGTGGGCCAGACCGGCTGGATTGTAGCCGTTGGGACTGTTGTGATACTTGCTTGTGGCGATGGCGTTACAACCGGGCTGGAATCCGCTGGGGCGGTCCGCGCCGAGATCGGAAGCGCTGGTGTTGTTGGTCGTGCTGATAAGGATACAAGGGCGTTGGAGAACAAAACTCCTAGGAGGAGCGCCCCAATCGCTGCAACAACGAACAACGTGGGCATAAACCATCCCGGTATTGATGTCGCTCCACCGCCAGAGGCGCCCCCAGGCGGCAGGTCTTGCGGATCGACAGTCGCCCGTAGTGCGGTGGCGCGGGCTTGGACAACTTGCTCGATAGCCGCCAAATTGGGCGGCGGCAATGACGGCAGGCTGCGCATAGCGACGACGGTGCGCAGCAACCCGCCAAGATCGGTTCGCAGCGTCGGGTAATCACGCAGACAGGCCTCCATCGAATCGCCGCGCTCGATACGTTCCAAGCAGCTCTGGAGGATGGCGTCGAGTCTATTGTCCATACTCGCCTTCCCCCTGATTGAGCAGCCGTCCTAAGGAGCGCAATGCTCGCAACTGGAGTTGTTTGACTGCACCCTCGCTCTTGTGTAACGATTGCGCGACTTCGGCGATAGGCAGGTTTGCGACAAAACGTAACAATATCACTTGCTGCTGTTCGTCCGTCAATTGGGCGATTGCCTGGCGTACCGCGGCATACTCGGCGTGCCGCTCGGCTGCGATAGCTGGATCGTCGTCCGTTAAGGCAATAGCGCCGAGCGCATCTTCGCCAGCAACGGGGCGGCGGCGGGTCACCGCGTTGATTGCCAGATTATGCGCAATTCGGTAGAGCCAGGCGCGAAATGGCGCGCCAGTATAGGTATAGGTGTTAATTCGCTCCAGCATCCGTACGTATGTTTCCGAAACGAGATCTTCCCCCAAATGGTAGTCGCCGACAATCGCTGCAACATAACGATGCAGTGCTGTGCCATAGGTCGCTACCACTTCGCTGATAGCTTGTGAGTCGTATTGTTGCAGGCGCCGAATAAGCTCAGCTTCGTCCATCATGGAGAAATCTTAGGATTTGGAATCGTCGCCCGTATATTACTAACACGGATGACTCCGAAAAGTTACGTCTGATGTGCGGCGAGCGCCGTCTTACGATGGTTGTTAGACGGTTCTTCTCCATCTTTCGCCTCGACATAAGCGTTGTAGATGGCGCTCCGTCTCATATGAAAGAACTTACTATTGGGAGGTGTTGCCGGAAGATATGGCGGGAGCGTCACCATGGATCTGCCGCACCAATGCTTCCATCCGCTCGATGAAGAGCGTAATGAAGCGTTCGTTGTCAAAATCGACGACAAGCTGCACATTTGGCGCTCGCTGTGTTACGCCAAGGAAGTCGCCAATTGTTTTGCCGATGGTTGTCTCGCTGGCAATCTCAACATCCACGAAGAGTGTTTGAAGTTGGGCCAGGTCAGGTTGGAAGGCCAGCGCCAAGGCTGCCGGATCGTTGATCGAGCAGCCGTCGAACCCGAAGTGTTGCTGGTGAAACTCGATATAGAATCGCGTTGCATCGGCAATAAAGCGGGGAATAGGGCCGCCAGCTTGCAGCAGTCGATCTACATCGGCCTGAGTAATAAGGATTTTGCTGGTGATATCCCAAGGCAGCAGGATCAAAGGCATGCCGCTGTGCAGCACGATATGCGCTGCGTGCGGATCGACAAAGACATTGAATTCGGCCAGCGGCGTGACATTGCCGTCGGCACGGATTGCTCCCCCCATAATGATCACCTGGCGCACCGCCTTAACAATGCGCGGCTCTTTGCGGATTGCCAACGCTAGATTGGTCAGCGGCGCGACGGCTGCCAGGGTGACTTCGCCAGGTGCGGCCATAATAGCGTCAATCAGGGTATCGACAGCATGTTTGGGGCTGGGTTTGGCCGGTGACGTCGGCAACCGAGCATAGCCTAGCCCCGTGGCGCCGTGTGTTTCTGGTGCGGTGAAGGGCGGGCGAATGAGCGGTAGCGCCACTCCGGCGGCTACGGGAATATGTGATGCATCGCCAAGGGCCAACACATCAAGCCCATTGCGTACACCTTCGGCTAGCGTGCAATTGCCTCCAGTTACTGTGACAGCGGTCAATTCAACTTCCGGCGAGGCCAGGGCCAGGAGAATGGCGAGGGCGTCGTCAATACCAGGGTCCGTGTCGAGGATGATCTGGCGGGGCGGCATGGCGGTTCCTGTTGAGCATTGTTCTTATCGTAAACACAAGACAAAGACTGACCGATTATACCATGCGCGCTGCCAGCTTGCTATGGTTTCTGAGCGATTCGATCTGCTATGACTATGTGATGGCATGGTTGCCAGAGGCCAGTGGCGTAGGCGCTGAAGCTTTCATCGCAGCTCGCGAAGGTCGAACACCGGGCCGTCTTTACACCGCGTACGCAGGCCATGACGGGTCTCGACCAGACACGACTGGCAGACGCCAATGCCGCATGGCATCCCATCAGCGAGAAGCGCTTGGGCAAAGCCATCCTGCCATCGGAGTTTCGTCGAACGTATTCGATCTGATAGCGTAATGAGGTGCGCTGGGGGCAGGGCTGCACAGAGTTGGTCGGCCCAGGAGATTGGAGATTGAAGCGCGGCGCTGGCGCTGGAGTTCGTATCGCAGACCTCTAATAACTCCAATGCCGAGTCGTCGCCATCGGGACTGGCCTGGTATTCGACATCAGGCGGGAGCAAGAAGGGCGGCGGCAGCAGATCATCGGCGGTGGCAGACGCCAGTAAGACGATAGCGCCGCCGTGTGCAGCAGCTTCGTGGGCGAGGAAGAGCAGCGCGCCTAAGCCCGGCCCTGCCCCGATCAGCAACAGGCTGCGTGTCCGAGGGTCGAGGTTAAATGGCGTGCCAAGCGGCCCAAAGATATCAAGTTGGTCGCCGCCGTCGCACTGGGCGAGCCAATCTGTACCGCGTTCGTTGCGGACATAGAGCAACGATACAGCGCCGTTCGAGCGATCGACGCCGGCGACAAAGATTGTCCGGCGCAACAGCGGGTCATAGCTCTGTGGGGCGGCGCAGCGCACCAGCAGATATTGCCCAGGTCGAACGCCTGAGGCGAGTTCTGGCGACTGGAAGGTCAGCCAGTGCAGCTTGCCAAAGGCGCGCTGCTCGATGATGGCGGGGGTTAAAAAATGCGCCACCTGTTACCATTCGGGATTCTTATGAAATTTGACAATCAACCGCAGCAGTCTACGTAGTGCCGCCTTTAGGCGGTTTACGGCATCACAGCCGCCTGAAGGCGGCACCACGAGAGCTTTCCTATTACCGATTTTGATCGTCAAAATTTATTAGATAGGGATTTTGGCAAGATTTCGAATTAGGCCGTTCTCGTTTGACACCATTTTGCAGACGCGGGATGTATGTCCTCGCGTCCTCGTCTCAGTGCGCGGCGTCTTTCTTTTGAGACGCCTGGTTCGATGGAAACTGAGGCGCTTCCTTGCGCCGGAGCGCTTGCAGGCCGGCCATCATGTCTGCGCTAAAGAACCCGATCATTTCCAATGCAGCGGAGTGATCGAAGATGGGGCTGGCCTGTAACATCCACTGGTTCAACGTGCGTTTGGTGAATTTGATCGCGTGGCGCGGCCCGGTTGCCAGTTGGGTTGCGACTTTCATCGCGGTCGCTTCGAGATCGTCGTGCGGTACGCACATACTAACCAGGCCGATGCGTTCAGCTTCGGGACCGGTGAGCAGTTCGCCGGTCATTAAATAGTATTTCGACTTCGCCATGCCGCACAGCAGGGGCCAGATGATAGCAGCGTGGTCGCCAGCCGCCACCCCCAGCCGAATATGCCCATCGCCGAGTCGGGCACGCTCGCTAGCAATGCTAATGTCGGCCAACAACGCTACGACTAACCCTGCGCCGACTGCCGCACCATTGATCGCTGAGACGATGGGTTTGTTACAGTGGAGCACGTTATAGACAAGGTCGCGGGCTTCTTCCAAAATGCGGGTGATTTCATCGAAATTGCGATAGGCGCCTTCGACCATTTGCAGGTCGCCGCCGGACGAGAATGCTCGCCCTGCACCAGTGATGACCGCAACATTGGTCGATGGGTCGCGGTCGATGGTTTTCCAGACTTCGACCAGTTCGGTATGGAGCCGCTGGTCGGCGGCATTCAACACCTCGGGTCGGTTGAGCGTCATCCACAAAATATTTGGATCGCGGCGCTCGAACAGGATATGTTGGTAATCGGCGTAGTCCATCGACAACTCTCCCATCTGAAATCCATAGCAGGCGGTACGTGACAGGAATGCTCGATTCGGTAGCATTCCTGCTCGATTTTGCCTATTCTACCATACTGCGTGTTGTTGGCTGAGCGACGCGCCCCAACTCCTAATGCTCAAAACCAGTCATGAAGAGCGGAGGCGTCCGCTGCATCCGTCAAACGGCTTCCGTGCGCCCCTAAAGTAGAAGGGTTTGGGGGCGAGCAACAAGGAATAAGGAAATGAGGAATGACAAGATGCGAACACACAGGCACGAGGATGCGGGCGAAGAAACAAGACGGCATGATAGGACATCTGTGTGCATCTATGGATGATATTCTTGCGCGGCGGCACAAAGCGGCACGCACTATAACAGCGAGAAGATGTTCCCCGACGCGACAAGCGTGGACAGAAGAACCGGCGGAGTTATCCATAGTTAGCGTTTTTGACCTGATAGACCTACAAGTTGTTAGGGAAATAAACGGCAGCCCTAATGAACTTTAATGATCCCTCCGGGTTATGGAGAGGTTCTCCTCGTATCGTATTCAAGGTGTTATGGCTGTTATTGATTGTCAACATTCATAAGAATGTTTGGGCAAACGATATGAAAGGTGCGTATTCGTAGCTTATACCCCCGATTCTGTTGTTATGCCGTCATCTCTCTCTCTGCACAAGCAGAGGCTGCTCCTGGCTTGCTGGGTGTTACCCAGCCTTACCGTCACAGCTGCGATGCGAGCGAACGGGGTGGTTCGAGCGTAGGCGTAGAAAAACCCCAACGCTGTGGGGAATCCTCCCCCTACTCCCACCGATAAGCCCGCCCCACGCACCTTGCTCCCCATTGGCCAGCGCAGTCGCCTAGCCGCCGATATCACTATCGATGCTGGTGGGCTCTTACCCCACCCTTTCACCCCTTACCCCTGAGGCTGTATGTCGGCGTGGACCAACATATGCCTGAGAGGCGGGATTGCTCTCTGTTGCCGTCTTGCGTCACGGGCGGCTTGCGCCGCCTGTGCCCCCGCTTACGGTTTCGCGGGGTAGCCTTCCTGCACAACGATGGTTCCAAGCGACATGGCGCAACAAGCAGGATTGTGCTTATCACTAGCCATAGCTGGCTCGGCATTGTACAGGGCGAGGAGTCGGGAAGTTCCTCTAGCATGATCGAGGTTAACCCTCGAACGCGCCAGCAACGGCGCGCCACGAATACGCATAATGCTCTTAGTATAGCACTTTTGTATCGGCTACGAAATAGTTTTATGCGATAAGCGCTCTGTTCAAGTAAACATGAGCTGCAAATTGAGCTCAGACTGAATAAGGTATCTGTGATGATGACTACACTAGCGCTTCCTGATGCGCCATGTTGGGACGCTGCCGAGGGGTTGTCCTAGCGAATCCAAAGGGGCTCAACAATATTCGCAAATTGTAGTACTATAGTATATCATATACGTGCTCTTGCAGAATTTCGACGCGACTCTGTCCTAATAAGCGAGATCACGACCGCACCCCCGTGGGGACTAGAAGCGCCGGCGTTGTGGCACAGTGAGACTCAGCTTTGCGTGCTGAATGCGCCGCAGTTTTACGATCTATATACGTATGAGCGTGATACATACGTATAGTATTCGTATATGCTTATTTCTATGATAGTATGTTTACTTACTGTAAAATGAAGGTCTGTTCATTCTGTATTAACTATTTCTGACTATTTTGCAAGTGAATTGACATCTTTAACCAATTGACAGCACTATAAAACCTTGTTACCATCAAGTTGACACTGCAGATTCTAATCGAATGACAGCGCTTATTACGAATCATCCTCACCTTTCCTGGCGGTGATATAGCATTCCTACGCGAGTTGTGAAGGTGTAGTGCCGATAGGCAAGCGTTTTGTGTCAAGACGAGGTAGCCTGATTGCGTGACTGCACGAGCTATGCTAGGATAGCCATAGGGTGCTGTCTTGAAAGTTTTATGCAGCCCCAATGCAACAACCAGATATCAATCAAATCCCGGATGAGAGTCTGGCTGCAGAGATACTAACGCCGTTGTTAATTGCGATGGTATTGTTGGCGATCACGGCTTTTGGCTTGCTGCTGATCTGGCAGTGGCAGCAGGATATTTGGGCGTATGTGTTGATTGGGATGTTTGCCGTTAGCGCCTGGGCGGCTCGTCGGGCTCAGTGGCAAGGTCGCATGCGCCGTGCTGGGGCGATTGTCTCTTGCGCTTTTAGTCTTGCTCCAATCCTTAGCGGATGGTCGCTTGGTCTAGAGGGAAATCCGATTATTTTTTTGGCGCCGCTAGGGGTTATTCTGGCTGCGCTGCTGGTGTCGGGTCGCGCTGCTTTCTATGTGGCTTGGGTGGCGGTGCTCGTTTTGCTGGTGAAGGTCTTTTGGGGCGGTATTGATCTCCAGGCTGAGTTGCCAATCTTTTTCACGATGGCGTTCCTGCTCTTGGCAAACGCATTGTTTAGCTGGCTTGCTGCTTATACGATCCAGGGGACTATTCTCTGGGCGTTAGAGACAGCGACAAAATCAGAACGGCGCGAAAAGTTGTTACGGGCGACTCAAACTGAACTCGAACGGGCGATCCGCGAGCGTGATCGACTCAACGACGCTTTGCAGGCTGCGAATCAAAAGCTGGACGCCGCACGAGCTTCGGCAGAGGCCGCTTATCACTCGAAAGCCGGGTTTATGGCCGCAATGTCACACGAGTTGCGCACACCGCTCAATCTGATTATTGGCTTTAGTACAGCGATGTTGAAGCATCCGTCGATGTATGAGTATATTCCTTTGCCCGCAGCATATCGTGATGATCTGACCGAGATTCGGCGGAGCGGCCAACACTTGCTTGGCTTGATCAACGATATCCTTGAATTGGCGAAGGTCGAAGCCGGCCATCTAGAACTCAACCGGGTTGCGTTGAACCTTGATCCGCTGTTCGATGAGGTTTTGCATACAACCAGCGGGTTGTTGAAGGATCGAACGGTCTTGCTGCGGCGCGATATCGAAGGTCCGTTGCCTATAGTATTGGCTGACGAAGTGCGGGTGCGTCAGATTCTTTTGAACCTACTCTCAAACGCCTGCAAGTTTACCCAGGAAGGCGAGATTGCGCTGGGCGCCCAAGAAGAAACGAATGAATTGATTTTGTGGGTTCGCGATACGGGAATCGGAATTGCGCCATCCGACCAATTCCGGATCTTTAGCGAGTTCGAGCAGGTCGAAACCCAGCAGAGCCGCCAACAGAGCGGCACCGGCTTGGGATTGTCGATTTGCCGTTGGTTGGTCGAATTACATGGTGGTCGTTTGTGGTTAGAGAGTGAATTGGGCAAAGGGAGCAGATTCTGCTTCTCATTGCCGCTTTTGCACACAGTAGTAGTAGAGGGGCAGCGCGATGAGGCAGAGTATCATGCTGACCCAGCCATTCAGCGGAGCAAATATCATGACTCGGATTTTGCTCGTTGATGATGTCTATACGGCACGTTCACTGACAGAACGAGTCTTGCGTCATGTTGGGCGTTATGAGGTTCAAACTGTTGGTAGCGGCCCAGAGGCAATCGATGCAGCACTGGCTAATCCGCCTAATGTGATCGTGCTGGATATCAGTATGGCGCATATGGACGGAATTACGACGTTACACGAACTGCGGGCCAATGCGATCAAATGTCCTGTGATCGCTTATACTGCCCGTGCTGAACAGAAACCTGGCGAGTTTGTCGCCCATGGATTTAGTGCTTATGTTCCGAAAACCGGTAATTTAGGCGACCTGCTTGATGCATTGTGGAATGTGCTTGCCAAAGAGCGCAGTGTCTGACCGTGGTATAATCCATAACAATCGTATCATGGACATTGACGCAAGGAAAGGATGCTATTGTGGCAGGCAAGCAGTGGAGCAGTCCACCTTCCATGAACATTGATGTAACAAAGACCTATCGGGCGATGATGGAAACTACACGTGGGACGATTGAAATCGAACTCTATCCACAGTATGCTCCGAAAACGGTCAATAATTTTGTCTTTCTCGCTCGCGAAGGCTTTTATGATGGAGTCAGCTTCCATCGTGTTATCAGCAATTTTGTGATCCAGGGCGGTGATCCGACCGGCAGCGGGCGGGGCGGGCCGGGCTATAAATTCGAAGATGAGACCTTCGATAACCCGTTGAAGCACGAAACTGGCATGCTCTCGATGGCGAATTCCGGCCCAAATACTAATGGCAGCCAGTTTTTTATCACCCATTCGCCCCAACCGCATCTTGACGGAAAGCACACCGTCTTTGGCAAGGTCGTTAACGGCCAAGATGTCGTCAATGCGATCAAACAAGGTGATAAGATGACCCAAGTGACGATCAGCGAAAGCTGATCCGTGGGTTGGATTCTGGCGGATTGCAGGTTCTAGACAAGGCCCCGGGCGTGGTGCGCACACCACGCCCGAATGATCAGTGTATGATCCGGACGAGGCGCAACGCGCCGCGGATCAGAGATAAATACGGTGGTGCGCTTCATCGGGCAGTGTGCGCTCGCCGCGCGTGCTCGCGTAGTGTTATCGCACAGTTCTTTTCGAGTAAAGCAAGCTTTCAATTGGGCCGCTCTCGCTGGCTTCTGCTGGGCGGAAACAAGATGCGCTGCGGCATAGCAGCGCACTTTCATCTCAGCGCATCTGTGTCCCAACCCTTCCTTCCAAATGAACTGAGATGCACTCCGCTGAACACCACTCGTGGCTTTCAGATCTGAGCTCTTTACGCCCGTTTTGACGATGTGAAAAATATCTCTATAATATCCCCTTAACACTACCCCAAGTTGTCAGGCTCCTTTGGAGCAACCCCAATAGAATTGTCGAGGAGGACACTCATGCAGGCGTACGGACCGGAAAAGATCCATAATATCGGCATTTTTGGTCATATCGGCTGTGGGAAGACGACGCTGACCGAGGCCATGCTGCTCACAACCCACGCGATTTCGCGCTTGGGTCGGGTTGAGGATGGCTCGACCGTCAGCGACTATGATCCTGACGAGCAACGCCGAGGTATGTCCATCAACCTCGCCATCGCGCCCCTTGAGTGGGAGGGTGACAAGATCAATCTGATCGATGTTCCCGGCTTTGCCGACTTTGCTGGCGATATGGCTGCAACGATGCGCATTATTGATGGCGCGATCGTTGTGATGGATGCGTCGGGCGGTGTCGAGGTCGGCACTGAGATGGTATGGGATATGGCGATGCGCGCGAAAGTGCCGCGCATTCTCTTCATCAATAAGCTCGACCGTGAAAATGCCAACTTCTTTCAATGCATCGAACAGGCCCGCGAGGTTTTGGATGCCGCCATCATCCCTATGCAGATACCAATCGGGGTGTCGAAGGATTTCAAGGGTGTGATCTCGCTGCGTCAGCAGCGCGCCTGGCTGATCTCCGACAAGCACGACGGCAGCTTTGTCGAAGCCGATGTGCCGTCCGAACTCGACGCGCAAATGCACGAGTGGCGCACCCACCTGATCGACCGGATCGCGGCGACCAACGACGATCTTATCGAAAAATACCTCGAAGGCGGCGAAGATGCGTTGACTCGCGACGAGTTGCTGCTTGGTCTGCGGACGGGAATTGCCAATGGCAGCATTGTGCCGGTCTTCTGTGGCTCGGCTTTGCAGTTGGCCGGAGTGGCCCAGTTGCTCAACGGGATTGTTGATAGTATTCCTTCGGCAGCGCGCAAGCCCGTTCCTGCGACCAATCTAGAGACCGGCGAGATGGTTACATTGAAAGTGGCTGCTAGTGAGCCGCTCACCGCGCTCGTGTTCAAGACTCTAGCTGACCCGTATGGGAAGATAACCTTGTTTCGCGTCTACAGCGGCGAGTTCAATGCCAACTCGACCGTCTATAACTCACGAACCCGCAAAGACGAACGGATTGCGCATATCTACCAGGTGTTTGGTAAGGATAATCATGAAGTGAGCAAAATCGGCCCTGGCGATATTGGCATGACGACGAAGCTGACCGATACGACAACCAATGACACGCTCAGTTCACACGATCGTCCGCTGCAACTCGAACCGATCAAATATCCGCAGCCGGCGTTTACCGCTACCATCAAACCGCACAGTCGCGCCGATCTTGATAAGCTCGGTTCGGCGCTTACCCGTATGATGGAGGAAGATCCGGTGCTGCAAACCGCTCGCGATCAGGCTTCGGGCGAGACGTTGCTCTCTGGATTGGGTGAAAGCCACCTGGACATCGTTGCCGAGCGGATGAAGCGCAAGTTTGATGTTAGCATCGATATCGAGTTGCCGCGCATTGCGTATCGTGAGTCGATCCGTTCACGGGCCGAAGCCAATTATCGCCACAAGAAGCAAACCGGCGGCGCCGGACAGTTCGCCGACGTCACCTTGCGGGTTGAACCGCTCGATCCCGATCCGAGTCGCGAAGACCCGCTGGAATTCGTGAATGAGATCGTCGGCGGCGTGATTAGTCGTGGATTTATGCCGGCCATCGAGAAGGGCGTTCGTGAGGCGATGGCCGAGGGATTGCTCGCCGGCAGCCCGGTGAAGGACGTCCGTGTTGCCGTCTTCGATGGTAAGGAACACCCGGTTGATAGCAAGGAAATCGCCTTTAAGACAGCTGGGAAAGAGGCGTTCAAGCTGGCGGCGATGAAGGCCCAGCCGACGATCACCGAGCCGATCTATACCCTCGAGATTACCGTACCGGACCAGTTTGCCGGCGACGTGATGAGCGATATTAGCACTCGACGCGGACGGGTGATGGGAATGCTGCCTTCTGGTAAGGGCAAGACGACAGTAACTGTGCAAACGCCCCTGGCGGAATGCCAGCGCTATGCGACCGATCTGCGGGCGATGACCCAGGCGCGCGGCAACTTTACCATGACCTTTTCGCACTACGAAGATGTGCCTGCCCATCTGGTGGAAGGCTTGGTCGGGAAGCACAAGAAGGAACAGGAAAATGCACATTAGCTTCGGTAGGAACGTTGGCTCGTTAGCAGGTTAGCACGTTAGTCATCCCATATGCTGTGTGTATCCACGAGAGCTCTCAGTTGTCATCTGACGGCTGAGAGCTGGTGGCTATATTTGCGTTAAAACGTTGGCGGGGTTATAGTTACAATTTGGTTTGAGCTATGCGACTGAATGAGACCCAACGCCGGCAAGTTATTGCGCTTTGTCAGGAATTGATCTGTGCCGAGAGCATGGCCGGTCATGAAGGCGAAGCCGCGCAGGTTGCCGAGCGCTGGATGCGCAATCTGGGCTACGACGACGTCTGGGTTGACCAGTACGGCAGTGTCGTCGGGCGACGGCATGGCGATAGGCCAGGGCCGAATTTGCACTTCGACGGCCATCTCGATACGGTGCCGGCGACTGGCCTCGATCAGTGGACCCGCCCGCCGTTCAGTGGCGATCTGGCGGAAGGACGGATCTGGGGGCGCGGCGCTTCGGATATGAAAGGCCCCGACGCGGCGATGATTTGCGCTGGGGCGTTCCTGCCCCGTGAGTCATTTGCCGGGACGATAACGGTCTCGGCCAGCGTCGGCGAGGAGGAGTTCGAGGGCGCCGCCCTACTCAGCATCCTGCGGGAGCACCCTGTCGACGCGGTTGTCATTGGCGAACATTCTGATTTGGGCATTGGCATCGGGCAGAAGGGCCGCGCGGGTATCAGTGTGCGAACGGTTGGATGCGCGGCGCATTCCTCGCGCCCCGAAGAGGGCGTCAACGCTGTCTATCGCATGATGGAGGCGATAGCTCGTATTCGCTCGTTGCCCGCGCCGCAGGATGCGCTGCTTGGGCCAGGCATCAACGAGTTGGTCGAGATCGTTTCCGAACCTTTTCCCGGAACGTCAATGGTGCCCGATGGCTGTCGGGTGCGTTTCGACCGTCGCCTGGTCCGCGGTGAAACCCCTGAAAGCGTTATGGCGCCGTTGCGTGCGGTTCTCGCTGATCTTGAAGGGATCGAGATCGATTATCTCCAGGTGACGCTTCCCTGCTATACCGGTGCGACTCTCAGCGGCGCTGATTTCCACGCCGCTTGGGAGACGTCGAAAGATGCGCCGCTGGTCAAAGCTGCGGAAGCGGCGCTGCGCCAACTCGATCTGCCCGTCGAGTATTTTACTGCCCGGTTTTGCAGCAACGCCTCGGTCAGTGTAACCACGTTGGGCATTCCGACGATCATCATGGGGCCTTCAACCCCAACACTGGCCCACATCGTCGACGAGTATATCGAGGTCGAGGAGTTGGTGCGGGGCGCTGAGGTTTATATGGCGCTGTCCCAGGCGGTGCTGCGCGTGGGGTAGGGGGCGTAGGGGCGGTTGGTGTGTAGGCGGCCAGTAAGAGTGGTACAATCACAACGCTACTAAACAATGATCTGGGGGAATGGAGAGGGCTACCGATGACGACTGTGAAACAAGCCTGCGCCCCGCCCTTTGATACACAAACCCTGTATAGACATTTGCCGGCGTAACGATGTCGTTATGGTTGGTTTGATTGGATCAATGGCGCGTGGCGAAGCCCATGCCAAGAGCGATATTGATCTCGTGGTTCGTTTTGTGCAGCCGCATTCTCTGATTGAGGTGATCGCTCTGGAGCAACAACTCAAGACTGCCCTTGGACGCGACGTTGATCTCCTTACGGAAGCTGCGATTAGTCCTTATCTCCGGGAACGGATGCTCCGCGACCTCCAGGTGCTATATGAAGCACGATGATGCGGTCTATCTTCAGCACGTGCTCGATGCGATTACAAAGATCGAGATGTATTTGGGGGCATCGACGAAGCGACCTTTCACGCACAGAGCTTGATCCAGGATGGCGTGATCCGATAGCTCGAAATCATTGGCGAGGCGGTCAAACGGATCGCGCCAGCGACGCGAGATTTGGCTCCTCAAATCCCCTGATCGGCCATCGCGGGAATGCGCGATAAACTCATTCACAATTACTTTGGTGTCGATCTCGACCAAGTGTGGCTCACAGCGACGATAGATGCGCCAATTTTGAAAAGCGCTGTCATAATGATACTGACAACCTTGCAAGCTGGCCGAGAAAATCCATCTGCGGATGTGCAGTAGAGTCTTCACCCCGTGCTTCCGCTTTGAGGGCGTCCTGTATGAAGAGCGTTTTGCCTGATACAACTTTGACACTGCAGATCCGTCGCCAGTCTGATGGCAGTCTGGTCGCCGATGCGATCCTCGCCAGTGCGGCAAGTGCTGCTCCGGTTCAGCTTGCCGCTGATGTTCCTGTTGATTTCGATAGAACTGCGTTGCATGGCGCTAGTCTAAACGCCGTTGCTTATGGACGCGCGTTAACGGCGC
>JAKSDJ010000718.1 GCA_022360155.1 Chloroflexales bacterium
GAGGCGGCGGCTCCGTCGGCCACGGCGGCGGCTCCGTCGGCCACGGCGGTGCGGTCGGTAGCGGTGGCGGCTCCGTCGGCCACGGTGGCGGCTCCGTCGGCAGCGGTGGCGGCTCCGTCGGCAGCGGTGGCGGCTCCGTCGGCCACGGCGGCGCGGTCGGCAGCGGTGGCGGCTGGGCTGGTGGCTGGGGTGGTGGCTGAGGCGGCTGAGGCGGCGGCGGTGGTGCAATAGGCGGCGGCGGTGTCGCTGTGGAGGGCGATGATGGCAACGGGAGCGGCAGCAGTGATGTCGCCGTGGGCAGCGGCACGTCCATGGCGGGCACGGCGGTCGTTGGTATGGCGGTCCTTGATGCGGTAGCGACAGGTGTGGCGGTAGGTTGACGCGGTGCAATGGTTGCACTGGGAAACACAGGCGGCTGGGTCGGCAAGACCGCCGTGGCACTCGACGAAACCGAGGTGTCAAGCGCGATAAAGCGTGCGACAACACGTGTATCACCATCGATACGGATTTGTAGCGGGTTAGCGCTCCCCCCGCTCAGCTCGTTCACCAGCCAATCCCCAAAGCCATAGCCTGGATCGGGGCTAGCGACAAGCGTAACGGTCTGGCCGGATGGATACAGGAGTCCCGGCGGGTCGACTATAACCAAGCCATTGCTCGTTGTGATACTCAGAGTATAGCTAGGCATAGCTGCGGCCGGTGCGGAAGAGATGATCGTTGGCGCAATGGGAGCAATAAAGCTCGGCACAAGCACAACATAGGATTGGCTGCTCGCTTCCTGCCCCGTATGATGATGGATCGTGAAGGCGCCATTGGAGAGCAGGCCAGGCTTACCGGTTATGATGGGAGCAGCTTGCAGCCGAGCAGCGGCTTGGATTTCGGTGCTGGCGTGACCAGGGCCAAAGAGCGGCCAATACAGTAGGCCAAAGATCAGGATCAACCCAAACTGCAGCGGGGCCAGCCAGTTGTTGAGTTGCGTCAGATCGTTTACGGTAAACGGCGGCGCCGCAGAGTCGTGCTGCAGGAACTGTCGCAATGGGCCTTTGCCTTCAACCAAGGTGAAGCCATAGCCAATGCTCGCCGCAGTGACCAGAACCATCGTCACCTCATCACCGCCGAGATTGTAGGCTAGCAAGATGGTCAATGGTGCGAGCACCGCCCCACGCACCAGC
Source organism: Chloroflexales bacterium (assembly GCA_022360155.1). Taxonomy (GTDB): domain Bacteria; phylum Chloroflexota; class Chloroflexia; order Chloroflexales; family Chloroflexaceae; genus JAKSDJ01. Next base: position 1,170 of record JAKSDJ010000718.1, read on the forward strand.
CGCGTCTCAATGCAGAAGTGCGCTGCTAGCGCCAGTGTGATAATACCGGCCAGGACCGCAACTTGGGCGTTGAGTTGTAACAAGCTGCCGGTTGGCAACAGTGCGACCAGCCAGGCGCCGACACCGGTTTCGACCAGCGCGGTGGAGAGCGCCAAGACGGAAATCACGAAGAGGATTAATCCCCAGGGAATACTGCGGACTGCGTCGCGTAGGGTCAACACGCCCAGATGGGGCAGCAGCAGCGCCAGCACGCCAAAGCCCATCACCAGCGTGGAGGGAATGCCATGCAACTCTTCGGTCGCCCAGAGCAAGAATAGCACGAGAGTGATCGCGAGCACCACCCACTCTTGCCACGTGAGTGGGCCAGGATGGGGGAGATTGGCGAAATTCTGCGCCTGGAACGGTTGACGGCGTTGTTCCGGGTCTAGGAAAAGCTGCATAATCAACCAGGTAGCGCCAAACGCGGAGAGGGCGGCAAAGGGAAGACCGAGCAACATCCACGTGCCGAACAGCAGCGCCTCGCCAGTTAGTTGGCCGAGCGCGTCGGTGATGACCAGATGGGCGCTGGCGCCAAGCAGCGAGGCGACGGCGGTGAGCATAATATTGATCGGGAGCATCAACGCGAGGGCGCGGGTGAGTTTCGCGTCACGCAGGGCGGCGATGACGCTCTGATAGATAGGAAGTAGCAGGGCGGCGCGAACCGTGATCGAAGGGATAAGCAGGGCGGTGAGTAGCAGCGCCGCGGTGAGCAGATAGAAGAGCATGGCCACCGAGCGCGCGGCGCGAACGACGCGGATAAACAGGCGGGCGGCGAGCCCAGTGGATTGCAGGGCGTGGGCAAAGACAAAAGCCCCAAGCAGCAACCAAACGTGCGAGTTGACCAGGCTAGCGGCAAAAGCAGGGGCGTCGATGCTCGTAGAGAAGAGAAGCGCAGCGGCAGCGAGCAGGGCGACAAAAGTCGTATTGAGCCGCGTGAGGGTCCATCCTAGCAGCGTGAGCGCCATGATACCCAACGTGATTTTGAAGGTCGGGGTGAGGGTATCGGGGAGTAAGGCAATGGCGACTATGCAGGGCACGCCGAGCACAAGGGCCAGGGCATCTCCACGGCTCAGGCGTAGGTACGGTAACGCGGTCATCGCACCGTTAAAGATAGTCAAACGCTTCATACAAACACCTCCTGCGGTTGGAAGGTAGAGCGATTGGGGTGTGCGTATCTTTCACAACACAGCCAGTGCTATGTGTCCCCGCGAGCGCTTGGCACAGGCATACGCCAGGGAGCTAGTCAAGGCTATACAACCGGGGCAGGTGTTCAACCTATCCCTGGACAATGAGCAAGCACCGACCGAGTAAACCTGTGACGGCCGTTATCATAACGCTGTTAGTGGAAATTCAGACTGGGCGTGGCGCTATATTCGATGATTTGCAACAGCATGGCAAATTGACAAATAGAAATGATACGGTAAATCCTCACTATCGCATCTGAAAGGTTTCATTTTTACGAGTTACCAGGGGTTGCCAGAAACAGCTTGTCCCCAGACAAAAAATACTCTGCTGAACACTAAGAGTTGAGCGTTAAAACCCGGGAAACATCTTTATATTCTGCGTGGAATATTTGTATATAGCAGAGTAGATTCGACTTAAAAAAATACATGAGCCGCCGTATGACATATCTAAGTCTCGCCATTTGCCTCAATACGTTATGATTATAGGCCTTTACAGTAAGGTCTTGAAGGTTCTTATTTTTTTTAACTTCCAAATAGAGAGTACATCGACACAGAATGGTCCATTACTGTTTGATAGGTTATCTCAATTCAACGTACAGACCCACGCATGTCATACTTATAGTAATCCTATCTCATTCGTAAACTTCACGCAGCGATATCTTCAGACTACTGAGGGGCGAAGGTCAGACGGCTTTACAGATGGTCTCCTAGATTCAATGCTTTTCAGATAAGCGCGACGGAGAAGCTTTAAGATCTTGGGGAAGGTATCCAAAAGCATCTCTTCAAGACCTTAAAGGTCTTATACCAATTCAACATATGCATCACGCATGTCATGCTAAGTCCTTCAGCGAGCCGGCCATGAACCCTTAGGCTTTGCTCAGAACAAGCTTCCGCAGGGCTCAGGACACACTTCGCGAAGCATCTTAGCTTGAGATCCTTCGCTTCGTATATCCTGAGCGCAGCCGAAGGGCTCAGGATGACAGGATGCGGAATGTCTAAAGCGAATTGGTATTATTTGACAGGATGTACGCGGTCACCGGCCGGCAGGGAGGTTTGGCGGGCTTGCAGCCCTCCAAGAATCTCTTTTTTCGCAGCAGCAGCGCTGCCGCCGCTGCTGCTGCGAGCAGGAGTTTTCGACGAAGCTTCGCCTTCCCAATCCCCACCACCGCATAAGTCCTGTTACTTGAATAGTATTGTTCTTAGGTTTTGTTGAGGAAATGGAGGTGACACACCATCGCCACTGTTGTCAATGGCGATGGCGATAACGATAACTGTTAGCTGCTTAAGATTGCTTGGGCGCAACGCCTACGGCAGAGTCAGCGGTTGGGTGGGCGGCGGCGGTGCAGTCGGCAGCGGCACGGTCGGCAGCGGCGGCGGCGCGGTCGGTGGCAGCGGCACGGTCGGCAGCGGCGGTGC
>JAKSDJ010000404.1 GCA_022360155.1 Chloroflexales bacterium
CGGTGCGGAACGAGTACCTTGCCATCGTTTCCACAAAGCCATCAATTGGCACTGCCACCAGCTCCTCGCCGAAGGTATAGCGTCCGTAGAAATTGACGTGAGTCCATGCCACCGGCGACACCGCCTTCAAATGCGCTGCTCCCGTTGTATCACCGCGCTGCTCCCGGCGCGTCACTGCTTCCGACAGCAGGATCATATTGTAGTAGAGGATCGCGTTCACCAACAGCCGGCTGCACTCGTTCCACAGCGCATGTTCCTCATCGGTAGCGTAGCGCAACTTGCCGGCGTTGGCTTGGGTCAATGCGCGCTTTAGCTGGTGATATTGCTCTCCCCGGTTCAACGCCCGCTGCACACGCTGACGTAGCTTCGGTGAATCGATAAATTCCAGCAGGTATATGCTCCGGTAGATATGGTCGTATTCCCACAAGGCTTGCAGCACACGACTGCGCCGCTTGGCCGAACTCAACTTGCTGACCAAAACGCTTTGCGTCGTGGTCTTGCGCGCCAGCGACACAAAGATCCGCAGCAGTTCATCCCACTGCTCGATGATCAGGGCCGTGTTGAGCTTGCGCACGGGCCGGAACAACGCAGCGTCGCCATAGTGTTGCGGATGCTGAAAACCATACAGCGATGTTCGCATCTTCTCTTGGATGTTGGCATAGCGTGGGGCAAAACTCCATCCAAAAACCTTCAGCAGCGCAAAATTGACTTGATTCGTACCGTGGGTGTCGGTCGAGTGAATACTTGGCCGGATGTCGGTCGGGTTGTTGGAGCGCAAATCGAAGACCCATTGGCTCTCATGGTCATGGGCGCTGATCAGTTCAGCATGCAGTGGGGCGTGATTGGCGACCAGCGTGGCCGCTACGACACCCTTGCCCTTCCCAAAATACTTGGGTGAGTATTGGGCCTTGACCGTGGGCCGCTCGGCCTCAAACTTCTGGCCGTCACTGCTCGAATGGATGACCCCGTCAATATCATAGTGGCGAAAGAGCGGCAGGGCGGCCATCGCATTGATGATCCGCGTGTTGGCTGCCCGCACGGTTTCTAGGCGCAGGTAATTCTCCGAGGCACGTAGCAGGGTTCGCGTGCTGATGTCCGAGCTTTCGCCCATACGATAGAGTCCTAGATTGGCGCCCCAGGCAATCAGACAGGCCCGCAGCGCGCGAGTATCCCGCGCCTGGTGGCTGTAGCGGCCCAGCACATGCTCGAAGGCGTCCATGAACGCACAGCGCGTATCGACGAGGGCCAGCACATCATTGAGCGCGAGTTGGGGCAGGCGCTCAAACAGCGCATGGTTGACCGGATCGCGCACCGTCGGTGTCTGAAGGGTCCAGCGCCGCGTGGCGCCAAGCTGCGTGATCTGGATTGCCGGATTATCATGGGCGGCAATCCGCCCGTTGACGCGGGCAAACTGCTCCTCCAGATCCTTTTCTAGCGCGGCCAGGTGTTCCACAATCGGCTGCTGAAGGATCGGGAGTTGGGTTTCGGCCAGATACTCGGCCTTGCGCTCGTTCCACTCGGCGACCGGGATGAGGTCATCCTCAATGCTGCGAAAGCGCACACTCTGCCGACAAAACACATCACCGGCCTCCAGGGCTGCGCGGAGGAGTTGATAGACCAGAAACTCGTAGCGATCACGGAGCAGTTGTGGGCTTCCCTCCACCGACCGCGCGTACAGGTAGCGCTTGAGGTGGACCGGAATGCAGCGCGTGGGAATCGTGTGGGCGGACACGTCCCTGAGCGACCTATCACGGGTGAATAGGTTTTGAAGAAAGGTGACAGCCTCCATGAGCGCGCGCTGTCCCTTACTGACCGTCAGACTCACGTCGCTCAGTAAGGGTCGCAGACGCCCTTTGAAGCGCCGACCCATGGTATCAATCGCCTGCCAGAAGAATGCCGTTTCATCAAAGCCAACACCCGTGGTCATGGAGCTGGCGGTGTTGATCAACCGTTCGCGCTCTAGCATCTCAAAAGCACGTTCCTGGAACGCACGAAAAGGGAGTTCTGTTGGTGTATCCATCGGAAATGCTCCGCTGCGTCACCGTTATCCCAAGTATGGTTAGGAGTATACCACGCGGGGCAAGGCGCTCACAAGCATCGCCACGATTTCCAGCAAGAACTATCGTAGGCACACAGGGGGAAAGCTAGTAAGGGGGGCGCCCGCCCGCCCGCCGCCACCACGCCCGCCCGCCGCTACCACGCCCAGAAGGGCGTGGTGTATGGAACGGTAAGGAAAAGCATGGAGTCATAAGGAGATTCGTATGACCACACCGCATACTTTACAACAAGAGGACTTGGGGCAGTTCGTCGGCACCGGACAGTGGTACAAACATCCACTCACGCCAATCCTGTACACTGACGGTGTCAAACACGTCGCCAACGCGGGCGGAGCGCACTGGCTGATCAACGAAATAGCGTTTGCCCAGCTCGACATGAAGAACCGGGCGGTTATCAAGGAATCATTCCAAGTATGGACCTTGCAGGTGCATACCAACCAGTCCGCAACCCTTACTTGCGCGAATCGGGATGGCACGCCATTATGGAGCAAGCCCATCGCCTACACGGGCTTCCCGCTTGAAACCATCACGTTCTATCTCACCGACACTATCATCATGCTGCCCAGCGAGTATTAAAATACGGAGACGATGATGGGAGATCTGAAGCACCGCCGATGCACCATATGCGGCAAGCACAGTGCTGCGTTCCGTCTATGGCATCGACGCTATTCGAAGCTATTCGAAGCAATGACTGGCCTTCGCTTTCAGGTGCAGAACGCAACGACAGCGGCTTCCTCACGCGCCTCCGCAATAGCGACCCAAAGGTGCGCGCGTTGATCATGCCTATCGCCGACAACGCATGCATCCTTTGTCGCTGCTTCCTTGCACCACCCCGCAAGCGCGCTTACGCATGGCGGTGAGACACCACATGCGATTGTCGCAGCGCCATGCGCGCCGTCGAGGGGTTCGACCCCACGCGCGGACTCAAGTTCTCGACCTACGCCACCTGGTGGATCAGAC
>JAKSDJ010000853.1 GCA_022360155.1 Chloroflexales bacterium
AGAATCTCCTTGCAAACGGGTGCGAGACCCTTCGCTGCGTGTGTCCTGAGCGCAGCCGAAGGGCTCAGGGTGACCTCCGAAGCTAGTTTCTCCAACCCAGTTCGCCTGGAAGTCTCATTGGAGTACTAGCATATTCAGCTTTTTTCTAATACAGCTTCGAGTTCTCTTAGCCGCCCAAATTCTTCGGTCAGATCAAGCCAGTCCGCTTCTTCAACTTCGACTTCTTGAGCTAAGCGGACGTATTTATTGAAGCTCTCGGTGTCTTGCAATAGCTCAGCTATTTCGGTGCGGAGCACATAAGCCCGAAAGCGCATCGAAGCAGGCTCTGATTCGGCCTTAACCAGCGCTTCGTCAAGATATTCGGCGGAAGCTTTTGGATCTTGCTTCCCATAAACGCCCAACTTTGCCGACACTATAGTTCGCGCCAAAGGTGTTGTGGGCTTGGGCTTCATCTTCTTTGCCGGACCTGGAGTGCTTGGCAAGAAAATCAGGCGGTTGCCCGACGGGTCGAACAGATTGAAGCGGCGGTCTTTGGGCAGCGAGCCCACACCCTCAATCCGCGGAAAGCCAGTGCGAAGCGCTTCATGCGGAGCCTCTTTTCGCAGTTACGGCTTGCGGTTCAACACATAACCTCCACTGTAAACCCGCCTGGAGCCTGAAAATAAAAGGTCCATGCTCCGTGCTGCTTGCTCGGTGGGGGCACATCGAAGCCGTCGTTTCTCAAGCGTTGGTTGATTTCGTTCACCCGTTCTGCGCTCTCCTGGATAAAGCCGATATGAAATGTGTCAGGATAGCTGACCTTCTCGCCTTGGAACATGCTAATGACCATGCCGTTGTCGTCAGATAGGAAGCCCATCGTGCGGTTTGGCTTGCCGAGTGGCTGCAGGCCGAAATACTTCTGCAAGAATGTGTGGGTCGCCTCCACGTCCGTGACAGTGAGATTGATATGGTTGAGCTTCATACGTGCCCTTTCCTCATGCATTCACCTTCGAAGGTTCGTCTGTGTAGACGGATCGGTCTGCGCGAGACTCTCTCTCAGCCTGCGCAACACTTCGACGGTGTTACGTAAACTTGCTAACGCACATCCCCCAGCAACTGCGTTGGCCCATTCCGCCTGCTGTTTTTCGACATAATCTAGGGCTTTGCGCCCCTTGGCGGTCAGGCTCACCAGCTTGGCGCGACGGTGGTGAGGGTTGTCGAGATATTCAACGAAACCCTCCCGCTCAAGCGCGTCGGCGGTCTGCTGCACGCCCTGGCGGGTGAGCCCTATCGCCCTGGCGATGTGGGCTACTGGGATCGGGCCATGCTCGACGATGCCCAACACCTGCCAGCGGGCGCTGCTCAGGCCCACGGGCCGCGTCAGCTCATCCCCAGCCTCCAGAAGTAGCCCGTTGAGCCGAAAGATCTCAATGATCAGCTCGGTGAAGATCTGACCTTCCTGTGTGAGACGATTCATATGACAATATATTACCATTTCGACAACCTGTTGTCAATTCAAGATCTGTATCGTTGTTGCGTAAGAAGAATGTTGATGAAGAGCGCTTTGTGGGAGCAGACGCAAACTCTTCTTGACGGCGATAGGGTTGTATGTGGCGGCGAGAAGGGTCTGCTAAAGCCGCCGAACACAACTTAGGATACGCTGGAGTCTACATTTGTCCAAGGCTGCGTCAAAGTTGAATATCTGCAGCGAATCGGTGTGTATTGGCGGCATCTACAGTCTACTGCAGGATTATGCCGTATCGCCAAGCTCCGCCAGGCCAAGCAGCAGCCAGAAGGCGAACGCCAGGTCGGGCCAGAAGTAGAAGCTGTCGACCAAACCGTGGACCAGCGCGGCGGTCATGACGGCAAGCAGTCCCGCCCGAAGATACTGGGCCAAGCCGGGTTGCGATGCAGCGCTCGTCATCGCTATCGCCCGGTAGTAGAAGCTGCCAACCAGCCAGGCGAACGCCGCCATGCCTAATAGTCCCATGCGCAGCCAGATGTCGAGCAGGAGATTATGCGGGTGCGCAGTGAAGCGCTCGTTGGTCTCGACCAGGCTGGGGTCGATGTACTGCGGATAGAGTCGCCCAAACTGGTCCAGTCCGATGCCGAAGATGGGGTGTTCGCGCACCATGGCCCATGCCGAGGCCCAGGTCTTCAAGCGAATCGCGCTGCTCTCGCTGAGGAGGTTGAAACGCTCGACTCCAAGGAAGACTGCTACCGCGCCGGCCACAACAAGCAGCAGCCCGAAGCCCAGGAACCATCTGAGATTGCGAAGGGCGGCTTGGGCATTGGGCGACAGCAGCAGACCCAGCATCAGCAGCGCCGCGAACGCACCCAGCAACGCCCCGCGCGAGAAGGAAACAAACAGACCGCCGATGGCGAGGAGGCTGCACGCAGCATACAAGAGCAGCGACCATGTTCGCCGTTGGTTGTTTCCGGCTCGCCAGTGCCAGAGCAATACCACGAGCGCCAGCGGCCAAATCCGGCCCATATACAGTCCCAGGTTGTTCGGGTGGCCATAGACGCTGGTCACCCGCTGCACGCCTTCGACGAAGATCCGGTCGTCGCTGAAGCCGGACTTGTCGCCAATCAAGGGCGCAAGATTGAGCCCCAGAAACTGTAGAACGCCGAGCAGCCCGACCAGAGCGCCCCCCGCCAGAAAGAAATCGAGCAGTGTAGCGGGTTTATGAGCGGAACGAAAAGGTTGCGCATTGGCTGCACTGGGCCGGATGTGCCAGCGCAGCAGCGCGTAGAAGATCAGCGGCTCGACGATCAGCCAGCGCCACTCGCGGATGGCAACGCTCCGCCCCTCTGCCGGGACGATAAACACGCCAATCGTCCCCGCAAGCCCAAACAGCGCGATGGGCGCCAAACGTACAGCGTCGAAGGTGAAGCGCCCCCTGCTATTGCTCGCTGCACGATCTTCGTCCTTTTGCGCCCTGTTTTTCACGACCTGCCATAGCCACGACGCAATCGTCGCGCCCAACACAACCAGCAGCACAATCTCGTGGAGCGGGAAGCTTACGCCCGTGGGGCGGATGCCGAAGCGCTCGTCCCAGATGCCCTTGGGCATGAAGAAAAGCGGCACGGTCAGCGGCACGAAGAGTAGGCCCAGGTCGGGCCGCATCAGGGCCAGCAGGCTAAAAATCGCCAAGCCCAATGCACTGATCGGCAGTTGATACGAGCCGCGATAAAAGATCGCCAGGCCGACGAACATGCCGATGAGGATGAGCGTCGAGCGCTGCGTAACGAAGAAGTTCTGCTGGGCTGCCGCCGCCCTCGCTTCTGGTCGGGTTATCTTCTCGGTATTCACGTACGCCTCTTTCCAAATCGGGACAGAGCGATGTCCATCGTCTCGAACAGGGCGCGGAGGGCGGCAACGCTGCTCAGGACGAGCAAACCGAGCAGCAAAGCGGGAGCGAGCACCCAGAGCCAGGGCAGTGGTCGGTCGCGTTCGACGATGAAAAAGTCCGGCGCTTCCGCGCCAGGGGCGATAATCTCAAGCGTGTGCGGGCCATCGGCCAGCTTGGCGGTGCGGAGCGCCTGGCTTCCGGCGAGGCCATCGCGTTCGAGCACGACAACGTCACCGTCAAGGCGCGGCTCCAGTCCGCCGGCCAGTCCGCCGACCAGGGTCGCACGAGTACCGCTGAAGCGCAGCCGCCAGCCATCTGCGATGGGTTCGACCGCCGGGTGCTGCCAGTTGTGCGCGCCGACGCCCGCGACTGCGGGCTGGGCCAGATGTTCTTTGAGCCGCGTGTAGGCTGGGAGCGGCGTCCAGTCACGTTGAACCAGCGCAAAGTGTTGCGTCGGGTCGTTCGGGTCCGGCTCCCGATAACCGCCGTAGCGGAGCATCCAGACGTGCATCACCCCCATCCAGGGCCATTCGCGACGCGCGCGCTCGATCTGGCCGACGATATACGCGGCTTTCTGCTCCTCGCTGACCGGCTGACCCCAGGTAAAGCGTCGCTCGGGGGGAATGCTGTCGGGTGAGCTGTTCCAGCCGAACTCGCCGACCCAGATCGCTTTGTTGGCGTCGCCGTTGCGCTCCATGACTTCGCGCAGCAGCACGATCCGGCTCACATCGTTGCGTGTATCGATAAACTGACGCCAGTTCCAGTTGCCGCGCCCGCGCAGAAAGACATAGCGATTCTCATCGGGCGGCTGACCAAGGCCGTATGCCTGGCCGGACATGATATCGAAGTAGGCGCCGCCGCCAGCTTGATATACCGCGTCGAGGTATTCCAACTCGGTCATTGGCGCACGCGAGTCGAGGCCATCGGTGGGCGACAGGCTGGGGAAGAGAATAACCGCGTCGGGGTTGGCTGCCTTGGCGGCGGTATAGCCAACCCGCAGCAACTCGGCGAAGTCTTCCGGGCGCGGCTCCTGCCAATTCCACTCATTCTTGAGGTTGGGCTCGTTCCAGATCTGGAAAAAGCGCACCCGCGGCGCGCCGGGCGCGTCGCTGACGCCATCGCCATCGTAGCGCTCGACGAAGCTGCGCACGAAGTTGCCGAAGTCGGCGTAGTCATCGGGGGGGCCGGTGGCGTTGCCGTCGATCTGCAAGCCGGTCTGAAATTCCGCAGTAGCCCTGGCTTGCTCACGCGCCCAGTCAGGCGGACGTTCGAGCCGTATTACCAACTCTAGGTCGAACTGGTTGGCGGTTGCGATGATCCGATCATACTTGGCCCAGGCCGAAATAACGCCGATGCTGGCTTCATTGCGCCGGTCGCGAAAATCGCCGTGCCCATGAATCTCGATATCGTCCCAGGGCGCCTGCATACGCACATAGCGCGTCCCCAGATCACGGGCCAGTTCCAGTGTGCGCGTGACTGCAGCCGGGTCGGGTTCGAGGTGGAGATTGAAGGCGTTGACTCCGACGGAAGCCCCATCGGCGAAGGGAATGGGGCGCGGATTTGGCGTGAACACAACGCCCCGGTTGAACGCATTGTCGAACCAGATAATCGCAGCGAAGGCGACGAGCAAAACACAACAAACCGGCAGCCAGATCAGCAACCGGACGGGGGCGCGGCGGGGCGGCAAAAAGCGTTTCATCGCGGCAGAGTATAGCCGGGGGCGGGTGGGCTGTCAAGCGTGTGAGTAGGGGTTGCGTGGCCTGTGGGAACGTGGCTGCTGCACGCTACAGCGCTCGTGTACAACTCACATAGGTCAGCTTGATGAACCGGCGGCGCTAACTCCATCCAAAACTGACGCCTCCTCAACCCAACAAGTCGCCTTCGATATGCTCCTTGATTCCTGCCTTTTCCATCAAGAACATAATTTGGGCGCGGTGATGCATATTATGAGTATTGATTATCAAATATCGTCAGGATTTTCTGATTGGGCTCGATCGAGATCGCGGTCATCGCGCATCAGCGAGTCGGTGCTGACCTCAAAGAAAAGGGCGACCTTGAGTACAAAATCCGCCGTTGGTCGACGCTTATCCAGTTCGACGTCTCCAACATAACTGTGTGCAGTATATCCAAGGGCATGGGCCAGTTCACGCACGGTCAGTCCGTGGCTCTTTCGTAAAGTGTGTAATTTTTCGCCGAACCGTTGCACAGCGCTTCGCCTCGCTCTTGACAACCGTCGAAATCCGTGGTGTGTATTTTGTACTCATTTTGAGGACAATTCTGGAGCTTATGAACAGGCAGTAGCGGTTTAGCTCTGCCCAATGCTGATGCCAAGCCATTGTAGCATGCAATGGCTTGGTTTTGATATTGCTCATTTCTGGCAGCCTTATAGGAGGTTCCGTCGTGACCACCCTTCAGCCGCAACCGCGCTGTCCACCTGACCCCGTTCAACTCAGCTACACCTTGGTTTGTCACATCGGCTTTGTCCTGGATGAACTCAGCAGTTAAGGTTTAGAACTGTGGGTGAACGAGCGAGGTTCATGGCATTGTTGTTGGCGCGGTACGTCGCTGAAAGCTGTACGCGGTTTTTGGGCGCTTGGTGAAGCGCTGGTTGATGCCGTAGGTAACTCGCTATCCAGAGAGTTTCTTGGCATCCAGGGAGCAGTGTACAGACGAGGAGGACTGAAGCAGCGAATAGTTAGCGCGTCAACCGCCATACAGCTAGAACGGCTTGTTGATCGGAACGAGAAGCTCCGCGCTAGGTGGCCTGACGTGCTTCAGCATACATGCGGAACGCTGCATTCACGCGCTGTTCGTAGTCCTCGCCCTGCGCTTTAAACCAGTCCAGTACATCTGAAATTGACTCCCCGCATTATGTGTAACCTCATATCTCTCTGCTCCAATATGCCTACGCACAACTAACGCCCCGCCCAACAGCTTCATTCCGCTGTTGTAAGGATGCGTCTCCAATCGCGCAGAGGGAGCAGAGACTGATCAAGCTGTTGCTTCGTTATTTTAGCATAGTAGGGCACAAACGTTTTTTGCCGAACATTCTGCACTTTCCAGGCTGGTAGATTATTGGTTCTGTGCATGGTGAATTCCAGCATTTTGCTGTACTTCGCACGATACTCATCAAGCTACGCCAATCGGCGGTTATCCTTGACATGAACAAAGCTGGCGCAGCGCTGAACGACCATGGGCATGCAGCAGGATGTGACACAACTAAGGGGCTGATCGGCGCATATTTGCTCCATTGCAGGACGGGCCGTAGCTCACATCACCATCCTGTGAGAAAGAGCCAACGCTATTCGTGCTACAATGAAGTATGATAACGACAAGTACAGCGCAACGAGCAAGTGCGCTTGCTTTGTTTTGAGATCGGACCACCCCCGCTCCTGCTCACCATCAACCAAATGTGGTCTTATTCCGATCTGTTTGTGAATAATCCATTCTGTGGGGCAGCATGGTCGATAAACAGCCGTTTGGCCTTATCTTTCATTACACGCCCACTGATCTGCATATGCTGCAAAATGGTCGACTGAGCCCGCTGGCGCAGCAACGGCTGGAGAGTGAATATCAGGTCGAGTGGTTGTTCATTGGCGGCGCTGTTCTCTTCGTCGGCATCTTTGGCCTTCCAGTCGTGTTGAGCAATGTGCCGATCGGGCTGCTAATCACCTTGCTGGCCGGCTGGATCTTGGTTGGACCGTGGGTGCGCTACGTCCGCCAATTCCAACGCGACCTTTCCGCCGGGCTTGTCGAACAAGTCAGCGGTCGCTTTCACCTCCATGGCCCGCTAACGCGGCGGACCTACTTTCGAAGCCACTTTTTCTACGACCGCCAGGGACAACACTACCTGGTCAAGGCGCACGAGTTTCAGTTGATTCGCCAGGTCGAAGGAGTTGGCGTGGCGCGGCCTCATCCGGGCGGAGATTACACGCTATTCTATTTGCCGCAGTCACGACGGGTGGTGGCAGTTCTTGCCCGCGCCGAATAACGCAAGCCTTTCTCGTCATCTGGATGCGATGAAATGTCGCGCAAGATTATTATGGAAGGAGGCTTTTCATTGTCAACTCCTCCTCGTAAATCAAATCCATTCGTCTACCTCGCCGTCGGGATCTTATTGGGTCTGGTCGCCGCCGGGGTGTTGCTGACCATCGGGCGACCCTATGTTCGCTCGCTGCTGCGCCCAGAACCGCCCGCCCCGCTCACGCCGGTCGCCATCAACTTGCCGCCTCCGTCTGGGGCGGGTGTACGCGCGGCGGCAATCGGCCAAGCGCCCGATCCGCCAACATCGACATCGACGGTTGCGCTGCCCGCCGATCTCGCGATAAGCCGTCCAGAACCAGCCGCGCCTATCGCCACCCAGCCGCCGGCGCCGATCCCGGCGAGTCCCACGCCGATTCCAGCGAGTCCGGCACCGCCGCCGCCGCCGCCGGTCATCATCGGCGATCGCAGCTATACCGCGCTGCTGCCGGCGGCGGTGAAAGAGAGCCAGCGCTACCAGTATTCGTGTGAGTTCGATGCGGGTTGGGTGATTTTTCAGAGCTACGGCTTCGATGTGTCCGTCGACGAGTTGATCGATACCATGAGCCATGATCAGAGCATCGAGCCCTACATCCAAGAGGCGAATGGCGGGCGCCTGATCTACGGCGGCGACATTATCAATGCTTTCTCGGGCGATTACACCAGCAATTTCCTGGCGCGCTCGACCGGCGCGGCGTTCGCGCACGTCTTTGCCGCCTATGGTTTGGAGTCACAGCCGGTGCGTACCCGCGCGGAACTCGAAGCGGCGCTGTTGCGGGGCGAGTTGGTCTGGATGAAGACAACGGTCGATTTCAAGCCCTGGCGACCGGCGACGTGGATCACGCCTGGCGGTGCGCAGATCAAGACCGTTTTGGGCAACGATCACGCTGTGGTAGTGATGGGATTCAACGATGAGGTGGTTGTCATCCGCGACGTGCTCGGCCCGACCAGCACCGGACCAAACCGCCCGCTGGAGTACGAGGTGTCCTGGGATACATTCATGGCTGCCTGGGGCGCACAGGACTACGACGCCATCGCCGTCGCGCGACCATAAATGACTCAACCGGCAATGGCACACTGATGCCGCTGATAGCTAAAAATTGAGCATTGACAATTGACAATTCTCAATTGAGCGTGCGAACATGAGACCGTTCAAACGGTCTCATGTTCGCGATACGGAATGGGTCGCGGCACTCGTCTCAAGGCTGGCCTGCGCAAAAAAGATCGGCAACCAGACGCGCAGTTCCGTTCCCTCGTCGGGATGGGAGATCAGAGTCAGGTGACCGTCGAGAGCGGCGGCGCGCTCGCGCATCTGGCGCAGGCCAAGATGCGCGCCGCCCTGGTCGTTCAATGTTCCAGGGTTAAAGCCAACGCCATCGTCACGCACGACGATCTGTAAACCGCCGTCGAGCAGTCCCAGCATCACCGAGACGTGGCTGGCGTTGGCGTGCTTGGCAATATTATTCAGCGCCTCTTGCACAACCCGGAATGAAGCTAGTTCCAGGGCGTGCGGCAGCGCGTGGGGTAATTTGCTCAGCTCTAGCGCCAGATCCCATCCATGCTGATCGGCAAAGTCGGTGACGAAACGATGCAGCGCCCCTTCAAAACCAAGCTGGCCAATCTCAATAGGCCGCAACGCAAAGATGGCCCGGCGCAACTCCTCGATCTGCGTACGTAGATTGGTCTTAAAGCCTGCAAACTCTTGACGCAACTGTTCTGGATTCTGCTCCAGCCAGTCTTCCCACAGATCCGCCCGCATCCGCATAAACGCCAGGCTCTGTGCGATACCGTCGTGCAGGTCGCGCGCGATCCGGGTCCGCTCCTCGGTGATGGCCGTTTCGAGCGCGGCCACGCTGGCAAGTTCGCGCGAGCGGCGGCGGGCGCCAACCAATGCCTCGGTCAACTCACCTGCGACTGTTATGAGTAATTCTTGCGTATTTTCGATCAGCGACGGCTGGCCGCTGGCATCGATCTGAATATCGTTGGAGCGGCCCTTTGCTTGGCCGGTCTCGAGATACGCCTCGATCCAGCCCAACGCTCGCTCGCCGTTGTGGTTCTGCGGACCGGCTTCGACGAGGGGCATAATGACACAGGCATTCAGGGAAGAGGCGACCTTTCGCTGTGACAACAAAACATACGGACTGCCCGGCGCGTCTGGTCGTGCGCCACGATCGAAGCTAGAGCGTAGGCTGACCAGCGCCGCAGTGTCGATGCCAACACAACGCATCGTGAGCGGCATGTCGCGCGCGTCGCGCAAGACCAAGACAACCGCGCGGGCGCCGATCAAGCGCGCGGGCAAGCCCACCGCGTAGTCGAGGATCTCATCGACGATGGCGCTGCTAGCGATCCGCTGATTGATTTCGTACAGCAGGGTCAACTGTGTGTTGCTCTTGCGCAACTCGGTCATCATCTGCGCCTCGGCGGCACGGTAACGTTGTTCCTGGTTCGCCGCCCAACTCAGCACCATCCAGATCGCAACTGCGGCCAAGACACCCCAGAAGATCGGATCGAGCACGGCAATCAGCGGCATGCGGTTGTTTTGCGGCCACTCGTCGAGGGCAATACTCTCGACGATGCGCACCAGCACAAAAATGAGGCCGACCACACCAGCCAGTGGCCAGCGCAGCACCCGTAGCGCCCGTAGCAGTTCGGTTTGCTGTCTATTCTTCGATGATGACGGCATATGCTATCAGCGATAACGTTCTAATGTGCCAAAATACCAACGTGCCAACCTGTTAATTCGTACATGGGCGGGTATCCAGCGGACCGCCAAAGGTGATATCCGGCTGGTCGAGCAGCCCGCCAACACAGAATTCGCTCACCGTGCCGCGCAGGCGAGCGAGCTGTTCTGCGAAAAAGGGCATCAGATGAGAGGCAAAGAACGGGATCGGATTGAATGCTGTACCCGGATTGACCGGGTTCTGGTTTGGGTCACGGTTGCCCAACACCTGGGCCGGTACGGGGCGCAGCTCGAAGTGAAGGTGCGGACTCATATAGTTCCCCACCTCGCCGATGACATCACCAGGGCGCACCAACTGCCCTTTGCGCACCAGCGCCAGTCGAGCGTGCCCATAGACTGCATAAACGCCGCCATAGCGCACGACGATGGAGCCAGGCCGGTTGGCGCCAAACGGGCATCCAGTTCCGGCGCACACCACCAGCCCATGACCGACCGCCAGCAGCTTCGTTCCCTCTGGAGCGGAAAAATCCAGCCCTGGGTGCCGGGATTGGGTCGCGCGATAAATATCGGTACGCTGCCGCGAAAACTTGGTAAAACCATAGAACTGTGAGATTCGTGGTTGGCCGGCAAGCGGGAGCATTAAGAAGCTTGGACGCCGGTCGCTCAATGCATCATTGGGGCTGCCGTGATCAGGTTGGGTGGGTGGGTCGGGCTGGGCAGGCCGGGTGGTTTCGAAACGGGTGACGTACTCGGGCTTGGGCAAGCTGCTCAGGCGCGAAACAACGCCATCGGGACAGGAGTAGAGCGTATCCAGCGCGAAGACCTGCATGCTATAGTCGACACCCTCGAAATCCACCTGGGAGACGCCAGTCAGCGGGGCGCCGAGTTTCGCTTCGGCGGCGGCGCGCTGGAATGGGGTATCGGCCCGGTATGCTGCGCCGCTTGGTTTGTAGGTTTCGACCCACAGGGCATTCGCCAGATCACCCGCCGGCGTCGCGCTCAAACGGCGCACGTCCGACCAGCGCGGCACTGGGCTGTAGAGCGTGTCTGCGGCAAACACTTGGATCGCGTATTCCTGACCGCCGACGCTAATCCGATAGCTTCTGCTCAACGGCGGTCCAAGTCGTTCTCTGACTACGAATTGGTGAAAGGCCCACTCGGCATGCAGCGTCGAACCGGTTGCGGTAAAGCTGGCCTCAAGCAGCTGCCGGGCCAAGCCGCTGCCAGGAATATTGCCGCCAAGCAGGTCGCTCAGACGTTGCACGGCTGTCCATTGCGGTATCTCATTCAAGATTGTATCACGAGCGAAGACCTGAAATCCATAGGTCTTTCCCCCAGCGGAGACTTGGTTACTTTGGTTGGAGCTAGGCGCTAGCGGCGCGCCCAGGTCGTTCTTCAATGCAAAGCGGTGGAATGCCCAGTTGCTGTGAAATCCGCCGCCGCGCTGACGATAGGTTTCCTGCACCAGAAACGTCCAAAAACGCTCAAGAAGCTCCGGAGCAATAGCGGCGCTGAGCACTGGTGTGGTGGGCGGAGGCGGGTCAAGCGGCACACAGTTGAAATCGTCGTTGCTGCTTTCTTCGGCAGCACCGCCTAGCAGCCCTTCAGGCTGCGCGAATACAAGATTGACCGGAACCGGCGGCAATTCTGTAGGAATAAGCGTGCCCTGACCCCAGGCCTCAGCCTGGTCTTCCGCTTCCCATAACCCCAGATCCAGCGCAGTCAAATTGTGGCGTGCGCGTAGCTGTGCAACCAGATCGTGGAGCCTAGAAAGCAGATCAGGCGGGAAGGGGCTGCCTGGCGTATGTTCCAGCGCGATGCCAATGCTGATGCGATCAATATTGCGACGGCGTTGCTTCCAGGTTGCATACCCGCTATGGCGGGCAGCTCGTTCTTCGGGGACGAATTGGTACACCTTCCCGCTCGCCTCAATATAGTAGTGAGGTGTTTTGGGTGCGTCCGGTGCGGTGTAGGCGGCGATGGCAAGGTTGGCGGGGCAAGGTTGGCTATGCAAGACGATGAGTTCGACGAAGGCGCCTTGTCTGGTAGCACTGACAGATGAGGCGGAGGCAAGCCGGTGGATGTCAAGCGGTTCACTCATGCTCTGCTCCTGTATGGTCCGGTGAGAGTTCGCTGTGATAGTAGCACGCAGACTGTTGAGCTGTCAATTGAACGTTGGAACGTTGGAACGTTGACACTTTAGCACGTGCGAACCTGCCAATCTCGGCGTTAATCGGCGTTATCGGCGTTCGATTGCAGGACGGATTGCAGGGCGATACACGCCGATAGCGGACATACATCGGCATGCGGTCCAACTCATTCGACCCCAGCTTGATGTCGCACGATGACCATTGTGCGGCGATCGATCCGTTATTGGGCTATCGCTCTTTTCATATCAGCGCATTTGTCATTCCATGCGCCGGGCATATATAAAGGCATGAATATGCGATCTCGACGCGCAGCCGGCATCGCGTAGGGGCGACGGCCGGTCGCCCATCGGGGGCGCCTCTTGTTGTGTTTGCACAATAGCACGTTGGTCATCCCATACGTTATATGCACACACGAGCATGCAAAGAGCCGCCCAATGGCGATCTATCGGCTATCGGCTATGTTCGGGTTAGATACCCATGTGCTGCGCTGCACACTGATGCATGAAAAAGACCATCCGGCGTCGATCTATCGGTTATTGGTCTACCAACTATTTGCGTGTTCGCCGATTGGAACGTTCCAACGTGCGAACGTGTTAACGTAATGAGATCGGCCTTGACAGCAGCCCTGGGCTTGTGCTATACCAATGCATCGTTACCGCAACAAATCTTACCTAGAAGCGCCATATGCCGCCTAACTATCTGACACGCCGTCTACTTGTATCATCAACGCATCCCGATCCCGCCCTGATTGCCGAGGCTGCCGGCGTGATCCAGGCCGGCGGGCTGGTTGCGTTTCCCACCGAAACAGTCTATGGGTTGGGCGCGAACGCCCTCGATCCCGATGCGGTCCAGCGTGTTTTTCGCGCCAAGGGGCGCCCAGCCCACGATCCGCTGATCATCCACCTCTGCGACCCTGGCGACCTGCCGCGGGTCGCGGTCACCGTCCCCCCAGTCGCCGAGCGCCTCGCTGCGCACTTCTGGCCTGGCCCGCTGACATTGATCGTGCCGCGCGCTCCGGCTGTGCCGCTCACTGTCAGCGCGGGGCGTGAAACCGTAGCCGTACGCATCCCCCAGCACGTGGCGGCGTTGGCCCTGATCCGGGCGGCAGGCACGCCGATTGTCGCGCCAAGCGCTAACCGTTTTGGGCACACCAGCCCAACCACGGCTGACCATGTTCTTGCCGACCTCGACGGGCGGATCGATCTGGTGCTTGACAGCGGACCAACCCCAATCGGTCTGGAGTCGACCGTGCTGGATGTAACGCCGCCGCTCCCGCGTATCTTGCGACCTGGC
Source organism: Chloroflexales bacterium (assembly GCA_022360155.1). GTDB lineage: Bacteria > Chloroflexota > Chloroflexia > Chloroflexales > Chloroflexaceae > JAKSDJ01. Next base: position 13,479 of record JAKSDJ010000853.1, read on the forward strand.
GCGATCAGCCTGGCGCAACTCAGCGCAGTGATTGGGCCGGTCGAACTCGGCTGGCAGCAAGCGGACGAGCAAGCAGGGCTGGTTTCACCGGGCATGCTCGACCGCCACTACGCGCCCGAGACCGAGCTTTGGTTCTACATCGGCCCATCCGAGTCGGGGCTGGCCTGGATGCAGGAGCGCATCGAGCTGTATCTTGCGCGCGGCCAGAGCGTGGGCTTGCTTGTGAGTGATGAAGATGCGGAGATCCTAACATGGCCAGGTGTTGATGTGGAACGACTCGGCAGCGCCCATAATCTCGATCAGGTGGCGCAGCGGCTCTATGCGGCGTTGCGCGCTCTTGATGCACGGCGTCCTGCGGTCATTCTGGCGCGGGATTTCGGTGAGGAGGGATTGGCGCTGGCGATTCGCGACCGTCTGACCAAAGCCGCCAGTGGGCGCGTGGCAGGGAATAAGCAGATGTAGCGGGGTGCGCTGCGACAAATCGTAGTCACAGCACACCCCGCAATCGCAGGATAAGTTCAAGTGGAATAGCCCGATCTAAAACCCTGCCTGCCTCAACTTCGCGCAACAAGGAAGACACCCATACAGATCACGATCATGCCCATGACCCGCATGAAGCTTATCTCTTCCTTGAGCAACAGCCAGGAGGAGAGAAAGATCAGCACGTAGCTGAGGCTCGCAAAGGGATAGGCATAGCTCAGGTCGACGCGGTTGAGGGCGAGCAGCCAGAAGAAAATACCGCTGACATAGACAGCCAAGCCGCCGACCACATAGACCGAGGTTGCCATTTTCCAGAAGATCGCGGGCATGGCGGCCATGCTCAGTTCTAGCGCGCCCATCTGGGTCATGCCATATTTGAGCAGCAACTGGCCGGCGACGCCGGTAAAAGCGGGAATGGTCAACAACAGAATTGTGACGAGCATAGGGGTTACTCCTGTAGTGGCGGCTTTGGAGCCAAGGCGTTTTACTGACGACCGGATTGTGTTCTGTAGGTGCATGAAGTTTCTCCTCCGATCAGGATCTCTTGGGTCAGCCCAGGCATTGACTCCAATACCCGCCTAGCTGTCGAGATACCCGGCAATCGCTTCCAAGGCGCGCTCACTTGCCCCAGCCCAGATCGGCGCTTCGGCCATCCGTAGTCGCGCGATCATCTCCGGCTGCAGCCACATCCGCACGCCGTTCAGGATCGACTCGTAGCTGTTGCCAACCAGGACATGCACACCTGCGTCGACCAGGTAGCGCCACTCGGTTTCGTTACGCAAAATAAGCGTTGGGATGCCGAGGACGCCAGCTTCCTCCTGCAAACCGCCCGAGTCGGTGAGCAACGCATTGGCGCTGCCAACAAGTTTCAGGGTGTCCAGGTAGCCGAGCGGTTCGCAGACGCGGATCGCTGGCGCAAGGGTTAGGCCTTGCTGCTGTAGCGCGGTGACCGTACGCGGATGAATCGGGAACACAATGGTCTGTTCTGCGGCCAGTTCATTCAGGGCTTGGACAATGGCAGGGAGACATTCGGGTATTGTATTCTCGGCGCGGTGCAGCGTCAAGACGAGGTACGCATCCATCTCCAGCTCCATCCGGTTTAGAATCGGCGATTGCGCGGCCAGGGCGCGGTTCCGCAGAACAGCATCGATCACACTGGAGCCGATCGTGTGGATCTGGTTGGACGGCAACCCCTCGTTGCGCAGGTTTTGGGTGGCGATCTCATCGGCGGCAAGCAACACCGCGGCCAGGTGGTCAACGATGATCCGGTTCAGCTCTTCGGGCATATGGCGGTTGAACGAGCGCCCGCCGGCTTCCAGGTGCGCCGCAGGAATACCGAGTTTGGCCGCGCACAAGCCGCCGGCCAGGGTCGTGTTGGTGTCGCCCTGAACGAGCGCCAGATCCGGCTTCTCGGCGCGCAAAATGGGCTCCAGCCGCGAGAGCATGCGCGCGGTTTGCTCGCCGTGCGAAGCGGACCCGACAGCCAAACTGTAATTGGGGGCCGGCAAACCCAACTCGTGGAAAAAGATGGCGTCCATCTCAGCCGAGTAGTGCTGGCCAGAGTGGACCAGAATATGTTCAAACTGCTGATTCAAAAGGGGAATCAATGGCGACAATTTAATAATCTCTGGGCGTGTGCCCATCACTGTCAAAATTTTTTTCATGAATTTCCTCGCATATACCGTGCTGCCCGCCCGCGCATAAGGAGTCGCCGTTTTAGAACTTCAGCCTGGAAATGCAGGTGGGAACGGGTGATTTGCCAGATCCGGGCTTTCGATTGGCCATAGCGGCGTACACGCAACACGGCGGGGAACTCGGCCACGCGGTAGCCCATCAGCATCGCGCCGACGATCAACTCGGCGACCATCAAGAAGCCGTCTGCCGTGGTCGTGACCTGCTCGACTACCTGGCGGCGATAGGCGCGATACATCGCGGTGTAGGTCCGCAGCCGCGGGTCGACCAGGATGCGATAGAGGGAAGATGCGCCTTTGCTGAAGAGGATGCGATACGCCGGTACGCCGTCGATGCCGCCGTCGCGGTGGTAGGGTGAGGCAGTGACAATGTCAACGTTGGGGGTGAGCTTGTCGAGTAACGCAGGAATTGTGGTAAATGGATAGGTGCCGTCGCTGTCCGTCGTGACGATGATTTCGCCCTGGGCGTGGGCGAAGCCAGTCCGCAGGGCTGCGCCGAGGCCTCGATTCTGCTGGTGCTTGACAATCGTTGTGTGGGGCCACTGGGCGAATGTTTCTTGCATACGCGCGTATGTATCATCGGTGCTGCCGTCGTCTACCAACACCAGCTCAAAGGGGCCGCGTTTTTCGAGTTCCGGGCGGATGCTTTGGAGCTGTTCGTACATCTGCGCAACATTGTCAGACTCGTTGAAGCAAGGAATAATCAGCGAGAGTTTCATGCATGCTTCCTTTCGTGGTCAGGGTTGACTCTATGAGCCATGCTTCAAATTTGCGAGATGGAATGCCCTCGCCAAGAGCGCCACACTATACACAAGCAGGCAATCAGCGCGAGACGAACGGCACGCCAATCTGTTCGCCGTTTACAGACAGAACTATCGAGCGGCTATCTTATCGTTTTTACCGTTTTTATAGATGATGATAATAGAGCTCAATCTTTTCGATTAAGTAGATTATGCTGTGGAGGTATGAATGGTAGATGAAAGGGGCTTGTGAAACAGCGTGACAATCCCGTTATTCATACTCGAACTGTACGCCGTAGTAGCGCTTGAAAAAAATATTCAATTCGTGATGGATGATGTCTGTATTTTTAGGGGTTTGCATCGTCGCAAAGTCAAAAATCAGCGGCGGATCAGGCAGCAGCGGCGCCTGCCAGTTAGGATTATTAACTAGACAGATCAGCCTGGTAGGGGATTGAGCATCTGGAAGTGTGGGTAGTGGACCTTGTGAAGGGATGCAGAGGACGAGATAGTTATGATCGCCATACATAAAACGCAACTGGTTTGCCAGTTCGTCACCGACAGTAATGCCTAAACCACGCCGCAGGCTGACATCGGCGAAATGCTTGAGCATTTGCCAGAGAATAGTGTCCAGGCGCTTGGGTGACATTTTGCGCTGGAGTTTATCCATTGTTGTCACTCGTTTAGCCGGAAAGCCTTCTAAAATTTCACCCGAAGGCGCCGATTCGGTCACGACCGAGCGCGAATTGATAAAGACGTTATCGCCAATTTCCACGCCCGGATGAATAAAAACTCCGGCGGCGCACCAGACATAGTCGCCGATCCACACCCGTCCAAACTTGACCCAATAGCCCTCGGTATAGGGCAGGAATGAGCCATGGGTGAAGACCATGCAACGTGCGCCGAGCGCCGAGTAGCTGCCGATCTGCACGTCTTCGTCGACGTTGATCAGAGACTGCGGACCGATATATGAATGATTGCCAATCGTCAGGCTGGCCGAGCCATAGATCAGGTTGAAGCTGCTGACCAGCGAATACGACCCGATGGAAATATCCCCATCGCAGCGTAGCAGGGTCAGTGCGCGGATTTCGCTGTAATCGCCGATACTGATGTGCCGCCCCATCAGCGAGGCAAACCAGCCGATATACACGTGACGCCCGATCCGCGCCCCGCAAAACCAACGCAGCAGAAAGGGCTTGAGCACAGGCGGGCAAACAAACAGCACTGCAAACAGAATGGTTTTCATCAGGATTCCGTCTATCTCACTAGCACGTCGGCAGCTTGTACCAATTCGCCTTAGACACTCCAAATCCTGTCAATCCTCTCGAAAAGAGCAACTAGTACTACAACGAGACTTCCAGACACACCTCGTTGGAACGCCATCGAACATGTCACCCTGAGCGCAGCGAAGGGTCTCGCACCCGCTTACCAGGAGATTCTTCACTGCGTTCAGCATGACATGGCTCGTTGTAGTACTAGTTAGAGTCGGGCGGGCGGGCCGTTGCTCGGGAGTGCGTTCAGCACATCCTCGGGCGTGAGCCAGCCGCTTGTCGGGAAGAGCCGCGCGATCTGTGGCGCAAAGAGCGGCGAAGCGCCCAGGATCTCGGCAGGCGTGCCACTGGCGATAATCTCCCCCTCGCTCATCAGCAAAACCCGGTCGGCGGCAGCGGCGGCCAGTTCGACATCGTGGGTCACCAGCAGCAGCGCCAACCCTTCGTCGCGCCACTGGCGCAAGAGGTTGAGCAGGGCGTGTTTGGCGGCGTAGTCCAGCCCACGGGTCGGCTCATCGAGCAGCAACACGTCGGGTCGCGTCACCATGATTGCGCCGAGCGCAACGCGCTGGCGCTCACCCGCGCTCAAATCCCGTGGATAGGCGGCGGCTTTCTGCGCCAGCCCCAGTCGGTCGAGCAACACGGCTCGCCAATCCTGATCTCCAACCCGTGGCCTGCTCTGCGAAGCGCTCCGAGTCAAGCCGCCGGATGCGGCCAAACCGTGATTACGCAGGGTGATCAGGAGTTCCTCCTCGACGGTGTCGGCAAAGAGCAAGGTGTTCGGATCTTGCGGCAGGTATCCAACCCGGCGGCAAATACTGGCCACGTCCTGCTTGGCGATATCCGCACCGGCAACCCGAATCTGCCCGCGCTGCGGACGCACCAGACCGACACAGCTCTTCAGCAAGGTCGACTTGCCCGCCCCGTTGCGCCCCATCAGCGCGACGATCTCGCCCGGGCGCAGCCCAAAGCTGACGCAGCGCAGCGCAGTGCGACCGTTGTAGTTGACCGCAACCTGCTGCGCCTCCAAGCAGGGCGGCTCGGTGTGATCGGGCCAGCCAGCGCGTGCCTCTTTCCGCCCCGTCTCGTTCAAGGCGCGGCTAAAGCGCACCCCCTCCTTGATAGTGAGCGGCAGCGGTTGCCATTGCAGCGCCCGTCCCAACGTAATGAGCGGCGGCCCGCCAATATCGATCTGGCTCAAGATGTCGCGCGTAGGCCCGGATTGAACGGGAGCGCCTTCGTCAGGCAGATAAACGAGGGTGTCCACGAATTGCAAGACCCGCTCCAGGCGATGCTCGGCCAACAGTATCGTGAGTCCCAGGTCGCTGTTCAGGCGGGCTAGCGCATGAAGAACGTCGGTCGCCGACTGCGGGTCGAGTTGAGACGTTGGCTCGTCCAGCACCAGAATGCGAGGGCGCAGGGCCAGAGCCGCAGCGATGGCAACCCGCTGCTGTTCGCCGCCGGACAGCGTCGCGAGACGCCGCCCGCGCAACGGCGCCAGGTCGAGCAGGTCGAGCGCCTCCTCGACGCGGACGCGCATTTCTTGGCGAGGCAGCGCCGCATTTTCGAGGGCGAAGGCAATCTCGTCTTCGACCTGGTCGGTGACAAACTGCGCTTCAGGGTCTTGAAAGACAAAGCCGACGTGTTGGCTCATCGTCTGCGGGGCCGCGTGAACGGGGTCAAGCCCATTCACATTGAGCGTCCCCGCCAACGAACCGCCGCTGAAGTGAGGGGTCAGGCCGTTGACACAGCGCAACAAGGTTGACTTGCCGGCCCCCGATGGCCCGGCGACGAGGGCAAAGGCGCCCTCGGGCAAGTGCAGGCTCACATCACGCAAAGCGGGGCGGCTGGCGCCTGGATAGGCATAGCTGATCTTGTTGAAGCTGATCATTGCCCGGATCGCCTTTCCTGCTTGATAACCGCCGTCTGCACCGTTTGGCTCTGGCGTCCTTCCTGAAGGATCGCCGGCAACGTGAGGGCCAGCGTTGCAAAACCGATCAGCGGCGCAAAGGCGGGCGACTGGAGTGTCGGGTAGGGCGCATAGAACAACGATGACCGATCAATGCCCGGCAGTTGGAGGAGAAATATGCCGATCACTAGCGCAGCGCCGCCAAGAACGCCCCCATCACGCCAGGTCCATGGTTCGACACGGTAGCTGGTGCGCGGTACGCGCCGCCCGGTGACGATCAACGCGCCAAGCAGAGCGCCTGCGCCCACGATCATCAAGGCCATCCCCAGCGCATCGAGTTGCCAAGCCAGGCGCAGCAACCAGCCGCCCAGCAGCGCCGCCAAGCCAACGACCAGCGCAATCTGTGTGCTTTGACCTTGCGCTTGGTTGCGGTTGGCCGCGAATCCTCGTGCAGTCATCGCCTCGGCCAACTGTAGCGCCCGCTCCAGGCCGCTAATCAAGAGCGGCATGAGCAGCGGCGCCCAGTCGCGCAGCTTGCGGATGCGGTGGCCGCGGATCGCCTGCGCCTCGCGGATCTGGCGGAATTGTTGCAAGGTGGTGGGCACAAAGGCCACTGCAATCGAAACAACGACCGCGACCGGGGTGAATGCACGCGGGATGAACCTGATCAGCGTGCGTACGGACAGAGCCGTGTTCATAACCATAAAGGCGGCATAGAAGCCGGTCAGCGCCAACCCATTCAGCGCGCCAAAGATGAACGCTTCAAGCGTGACTGCGCCGCCAATCACGGGGAGAAATGCCGGCAGCGTGAACAGGGTCGTCGTGCCGGCGCGGGCAATCGCCGCGTTGAACAGCGTTGCTGTTGTGGTGACGATCAGGCCAAAGCGCAGCAGCGACAAAGGCATTGGCTGCGCCTCGTTGCGGGTGCGAACGCCAGCTTTTACCAGCGCCAGACAGAGCAGTATCAAGCATAGATAAAGCGGATTGCGGGTCACTGACAGGGCAACGAGCGCTGCGACCAACCATCCAAGCCAGGCCAACGGGTGGAGCATAGAATCCTTCAACTCAATAGGCTCTCGGCATGACCGCCGACAGCCGGATTTTCCGGCGCCGCCTCGTGGTGAAACACAAAGCGTTGGTGAAAGCGCCGCAGAGCGCGGATCACCGGCGCGCCAAAGACAAGTATCAACAGCGCGTTGCCGATCGCGCTGGCGATGTCCCAGGCGAATGATGTGACCAGGTAGAAGGCGGCGTAATGTTGGAGAGTCGTGGCCAGGCTCATTCCCGGCGTCCAGGATTGACCGGCGGCGCCCTGCATAAACGGCCAGAACCAGAGGTTCATGATCGCGCCGTAGCCAAAGCCCCATAACGCCCCAAAGCTCATCAGCACAAGCAATTCGCGCCGCTTGCCCTCACCGCCGAGCAGTCGTACCAGCGGCCCGCAGAGTGCTGCGGTAAGCCCAACCCAGCCGGCTGCGATCATCTGGTAGGGCAGCCACGGCCCAATACCGCCGGTGATCAGCGCTGAGACGATCATGGTCAACGCGCCCATCAGAAATCCGCTCCGTCCACCGTACACGTAACCGACAAGGATGATCAAAAGAAAGATGGGGCTAAACCCGGCAGGGCCGGGGATGGCCAGTTCGAGATAACGCAGCAGCGCGTTGATCGAGACCAGCACACCGAGGAGGGCGACCATTCGGGCGCTGATTGCCTGGCCCTGCACTTCGAGGAGAACAGCCACGAAACACAGACCAACAATGGCCGTAAGCAAAAGCGGGGTGTCGGTAGCGCGGGCGCTTTCCCGGCTGGCAGTCTGGATGGCAGGCAGCAAAAAGGGATAGACAAACGCCAGGATGCCTATACCCGCACTGAGTCCGTAGATTGCACCCGTGAAAAAACGTCGCGCCATAGCTTCTTCTTCCAATACTTTTCAGATAAGTGCCATGGAAGACCTTTAAGGTCT
>JAKSDJ010000866.1 GCA_022360155.1 Chloroflexales bacterium
CAGGTATGCCGACCCGTTGATCAGCCTCCAGCGTCAGGGGTTTGCACTGCATAGCTTCACTGCGGAGAACCGCCAATTCTGGGAGCGGGTACATCCATACGTGACCGTCTGGGCCAAGCAAAAGCACACGCGGCAATAACATCACCCCAGCCCAGCCTACCGCCTGCTGCGCTGCCCGGCTTCGCCCCTCTGGCATCCAGCCGATGATGATCCGTCGCTCCTGCTGATCACACAGCGTCTGTGGCGCGTAAAAATAGTTATCGCCATAGTCGAGCTTGTGTTCCACACGCGGTTCGAAGCGCTGTACCCGATAGCTGCCTATGAAGGCCGCACTGTAGCAGATTCGTTCAGAATCCAAGATCGCGGTAATCAACACATGCCGACCATCTAACTCGAAGAAGCCGGGGCATTCCACATCGAACCGCTCCAGAGCGGGGTCTGAAAGCGTTTGTCACCAACCAGGAGCGGGTGCAGGTATTCCCAGAAACACAGATCATCCGAGCGATAGAGCAAAACTGCACCGCCAGCATCACGAATCCCCGTCCCGATTAACTAGCGCTAACCGTCGTCCTCGCGCCAGAAACAATGATCGCGAAAGCCGACGAGATCAAGCTCCGCCAGCGGCGCTGCGATAATTAGGTTGCCGGGATGCTTGCACCAGCTCAACAGACCATCGGCGCTTGTCGCCAGACAAGGGCGCTGGATTCCGTTGTGATGCCCGCTATAGATGATGGTTGGCACACCGTTATCATCCGCCATGCACCCCGACCAGCAACCGTCTGCATCCGGCTTGCCAGCCTCCGGCGCAAGCGCAACCGGCAAATGCCGCCAATGCACTAGGTCGGCGTCGCTGACATGGCCCCAATGGATCGCGTTGTGGCTCGCGGTGTAGGGGTTGTACTGGTAGAATAGGTGATAGGTCGATTCCCACTGGTAAAAGCCGTTGGGGTCGTTCATCCAGTGGGCCGGCGGCACAAAATGGCAGCACGGGGGATGGCGGTCGTCTGGGGCGAGAAGCTTGGGCGCTTGGGTCATCATTGCGCTCCCAGCATCAGACTCAGCACGACAATGTTTCCATCGTGCCAGTCGATTTACAAAAATGACGAATACGGATGACGAACGGGTATGATTAGGGTAGTCTATTTCTCACTCTTGTCAAGTTCGCATTCGCTTCGGATGAGGAACAGAGGAGGCGACGAGGAATGCACCACGGTCTGGCGCCTGTCCAGCCTTGAACTGACGTTCAGGCTGGACACACACATGCGCTGCAGCGCACCGCAAGCGAGTCGGCTTGAGCTGATTGGGGTTCTGAGCTCGCACTTGTGTGCAGGGTTCCCCCTCGCCTGCGGGTGCGGCTAGCCCTCAATACCGAGCCTTGCACACGCCCTGTCAAGGTTGTGTTCAGTCTAGACATATACTTCATTGCACTGTATAATTTGCCAACGCCGCCTGTGAATTTCAGCATCGTCGTTCTAGAGGGAGTTTGCCATGCCCTACCAGTTCAGCCTCCATATGTCAAACCTCCTATGGGTGGAATTGTATGGACAAATGGAACTGGATCACGCTGAGTCTTACTTCCACGACATCTGGCGCGCCTTGGACGAGTGCCGCAATCCGACCAACATGCTCGTGGATGGTCGTAGACTGCACAGCGCTAGCCATGCCGCCCGCCGGCGCACCGAGCAGGTAGCGCATCATCCGCATCTGGGCCATATTGCCTTTGTGGTGAGCCAGCACCACTTATTGCTATTTGCGCCGCTTGTGCGCTTTGTGAGCGGGGTTAGCATCTTTGGCAACGAACAGGAAGCGCTCACCTTCTTGTCCAATTTATCCGCTTTGCCGGCAGCCCGAGAGTTGCCCGTTCCCCGTCCGCCGGAATACCAGCGCGAGCTCTCCGGTAAGGTGCAAGCCGCCCCTGAAGAAACCGATTCCTCGCCTCACCATCAACCGCATACCCCTCCGCCAGCCGCAATGCGGCATAACACGCCGCCTCCACCAGTAGTTCGCCGCCCTGCTCCTGCCTCAAAGCCTCCCGCTCGTCTGACCGATATGGTGCATGACTGGGCGCGCAACATCGAGTCGTTCACCGAGACGCTGAAGGATCCGCGCCGTCGATAGCGCAGATCGTGCAAATTGCTCTATGCAGGGCATCAAGCCCAGATCGGTCAGATCTTGGAAACCAGCAGTTCACAGCGCGATTTGAGTTTACAAATACCCCAGGGGAGCTATAATAACGCTAGATAGTAGCATTTTAATCCGTCTCTACGCTGTTCCGCCCTGGAGCGCTGTTTCACTTTGGAGCACGTGGCGGTTCGAGGTCGTCTATGACAAATACAACCGAATTCGTTCTCCTGCTTGGTCTGGAACGCTACAGTCGCGAATTTTTCCGGCAAGTTGAGGCTGAGGTCCGTAAAGATGCGCCGGAGTTCCGCCTCATCCTGTTCGAGGATCGCGATACGCTGCGCCAGCCTGACGAACTCGAGGCGGCGATTGCGCGCTGCTCCTGCCTGTTCACGGCGCTGATGACCCTGGCCGAGTACGCCGAGTGGTTAGTACCCGTCGTCCAGCGCATTGAACCGCCGGTGGTCTTTGCCTTCGAGGGTCTGCCAGAAATCATGCGCCTGACCAGAGTCGGCGGCTACAATATGGGCGAGGCGAAAGGCATGCCCAAGCCGGTCCAGAACATCGCCCGCCTGCTGGTCGGCAGACGCGAGGAAGATGCCTTTTATGGGTATGTCAAGCTCCAAAAGATTACCCGCAAGCTGATCAAGTTCATGCCCGGCAAGCGCCTGGCCGACTTTCGCAATTGGACTAATGTCAGCAGCTACTGGAGCAACCGCAGCGTCGCCAACCTGGCCAATATGTTCAAGCTGATTCTGCGCGAATATTGCGGCTACAGTCAACTCACGGTTGCGCCGCCGGTCGAGATACCAACGATGGGCTTCGCCCATCCCGACGCACCGCACTTCTTCACAAAACCAGAAGAATTCGAGCGCTGGGAACGAGAACGCCAGAAGGCCAAAGGTAAAAAAGGCGGCGCTACCGCCGCTGCCCGTATTGCTGTGCTCTTCTTCCGCGCCCACATCCTCAGCGGTGCGCAATACCCCTACGATGTCGTGCGGGCAATGGAAGCTGCGGGTATGCGCACCTTGCCCATCTTCTGTATGGGGATCGAGAACCACATCGCCGTGCGAGAGTGGCTGTCGCGGATGCAGGTCGACGCAATCGTTAATACCATGGGCTTTCCCCTGGTTGGCGGTCCCGCTGGGGCGACCAAAGCCGGGCTGACAACAACCGTGGCCCAAGATCTCCTGAGTGCAATTGATGCGCCCTATATTGTTTCACAGCCGCTCTTTGTGCAGGATCTCGACAACTGGCGCGAGCAAGGCGTTGGTCCGCTCCAGAGCACATTTCTCTACAGTTTGCCCGAAATGGACGGCGCGGTCGCCCCCGTGGTCCTCGGCGGGATGCAGGGCAGCGCGATAACAATGCTGCCCGACCGGCTCGAACGATTGGCCCGCCTCGTGCGCGGCTTCGCTATGCTGCGCCAGAAAGCCAACCGCGACAAGAAAGTCGCGATCATTGTCTATAACTACCCGCCAGGGATGGGCCATACCGCCACCGCCGCACTCCTCGATGTTCCAGACAGCATCATCCGCCTGCTGCACCACTTGCGCGAAGCGGGCTACACGATCGGCGACTTCCCGAACGATCCGGCGACTTTGGCGCGCTGCATCGAAGGCAGCATCAAGCAGGATCGATCCGATCTGCCGCCGGATCATCCGCCGCTGCCCGCGCCAATCACGGTTGCCAAAGCGCAGTTTCGCCAATGGATCAGTCCGCACGACCAGGAGCGGATCGAAAAGCGTTGGGGTGCGTTCCCTGGTGATCTGGCCCCGTTTGGCCTCGACCAGACCTTCCTGGGGGGCATGCAACTGGGCAACGTCTACATCGGCGTGCAGCCGGTGATCGGGATGCCTGGCGACCCAATGCGCCTGCTCTTCGACCGCGAGAACACGCCGCACCACCAGTACGCCGCCTTCTACCGCTGGTTGACGCAAGAGTTCGGCGCCGACGCGATCATTCATATGGGCATGCACGGCACCGCCGAGTGGATGCCTGGCGTGCAACTGGGCGTGACCAGCGAGTGCTGGCCTGATATCCTGCTCGGCGAAGCGCCGAATTTCTACGTTTACCCGATCAACAACCCTGCCGAGGCCAATATCGCGAAGCGGCGCGGCTTCAGCACAATCATCGGCCACGCCATCCCGCCCTATGGCCGCGCCGGGCTGTACAAAGAACTCCAGGCGCTCAAAGACATCTTGGACGACTACCGCGGCAAGCGACAAACGGGCAATCAGACCGTATCTGCTGAACCCGCCGCCTTTCTGTCCACCGAGGAAGAGACCATCCTTCAGAAGATCGCGCTGCTCAACCTGGACAGCGACCTGGTGCGGCGTCCTGGCGAGCCGTTCACGGCCTTCGCCTCGCGAGTCTACGCCTATCTGCGCGATCTCGAACAGTCGCTGATCGTGGACAGTCTGCATGTGCTGGGCAGCGCGCCCCCGCCCGACCAGCAGTTGACCTTGATCACCGAAGTGCTCAAGATGCAGCGCGAGGACATGCCCGGCCTCGCCGATCTGCTCTTGGATTGGGAAGCCGAGCAGGCCAGTCGCTCCTATGCGGAACTGCTCGCAGCCGCGCGCCATGGCGACCCAGCCGCCCAGACGCTGCGCGAGCGAGTCGATGCCGCTTGCACCACATTCGTTCAACATGCGGTCATGGATAGACAGCCGTCTGATCGCGTCCTCGCCGATATGTTTGACACGAAGGGACGGCAGCAGAGCCTCCCGGCGCAGCTTGCGCAGCTGCAGCCGCACGTGGTTCACGGCCGCCAGATGCTCGCCGCTCTGCGTGATAACACCCAGGAACTCGACTTCCTGATCAAAGGTTTGAACGGCAGCTATATACCGGCAGCCCCCGGCGGCGACCTGATCCGCGATGGGATGATGGTGCTGCCGACCGGACGGAATATTCACTCCCTCGATCCATTCCGCATTCCCACCGACACCGCGTTTGCCCGCGGCTCGCGCATCGCCGACGCATTATTGGCAGCCCACCTGGCCGAGAATGATGGCGTCTATCCCGAAACAATCGCCCAGGTGCTCTGGGGACTGGATAGTATCAAGACCAAGGGCGAGGCGATTGGCACAGTCTTGCGGCTCATCGGCGCGCGTCCGATCCACGACGGGCAGGGCAAAATTGGGCGTTACGAGTTGATCTCCCTGACCGAGTTGGGTCGCCCGCGGATTGACGTGCTGATGACCGCCAGCGGCGTCTTCCGCGACACCTTCGCCGGGGTGATGGACCTGCTCGATCGCCTGGTCCGCGAGGCCGCCGCCGCCGCTGAGCCAGAAGACCAGAACTTCATCCGCAAGCACGTTCAGACGGTGATGGCGACGGGCGCAAGCTTTGAAGAGGCTACGGCCCGTATCTTCACCCAGGCGCAAGGAACCTATGGCACGTATGTCGACGACGCGATTGATAGCGGCGCGTGGGAGGAGCGCCAGGAGCTCGAAGACATGTTTGTGCGGCGTAACGCCTACGCCTACGGCGGGACGAAGGGCGGCGCGGCCCAGCCCCTGGTGCTCAATGCGTTGCTCGGTACGGTGGGGCGGGTCGCCCAGGAGATTGACAGTGTTGAATATGGTCTGACTGATATGCAGCACTACTATGGGTACAGCGGCGCGCTCAAAGCGGCTGCCGAGCGGCGTAGCGATCGCCCGGTCAAGTTGAGCTATGTCGAGAGCTTCACCGCCGAAACCAAGGTGCAAGATCTGGAGCAGGTGCTCCGCATGGAATATCGCACCAAAATGCTCAACCCGAAGTGGTATGAGGGGATGCTACGCCACGGACACAACGGCGCCGCCGAGATCGCCAACCGCTTCACCTACATGCTGGGCTGGAGCGCTACTGCTGACGCTGTCGACAACTGGGTCTACGACGAGGCGGCAACAACGTTTGTCCTCGATGACGAGATGCGCCAGCGCCTCGAAGCCGCCAACCCGGAAGCCGCCCGCAACGCCGTTGGCCGGCTGCTCGAAGCGCACAGTCGCAGCCTCTGGCAGACCGATGAAGAGACACTGGATCGTTTGCGCGAGCTCTACGCCGATCTCGAAGATCGTTTGGAGGGGGTTGTGTAGCCCGGCGTGACTAGATGATGTGAAGCAGCAAGCGCCAATGTACTTGAGCCTACCATTGCCTATGCAGTTTCTCATCCACAGATGTCACAGATGAAGAACCGGCACTTAGGTAACGGGGAAACTCGCGGGGCAACCGAATCAAGTCGTAACACACCGATACTGTAGATTTTTGTGTTTGCTTCATCGGTGTAATTTGAGGATCTTCACATGTGCCTTGTACTTGCCATGACCTGAACAGATATTGATCCGCCGATGCCACTTTGTAACTTTTTGATCTGGGCAATCTGTGTAATCTGTGGATTTTCACGATCAACACAAGGAGCAGCGTATGTTTATTGTTCACGTGCTGGTTCGCGTCAAGCCAGAATCCATTGAGTCATTCAAGGCGGCGACGCGCGAAAACGCGCGCAACAGCATACAAGAGCCGGGCATTGTTCGCTTCGACGTTATCCAACAGCAAGACGACCCCAGCCGATTTATTCTCGTCGAGATCTACCGCACACCCGACGACCCGGCGTGCCACAAGGAGACCGCGCACTACGCGGTATGGCGCGACGCCGTCGCCGAGATGATGGCCGAACCGCGCACAAGCGTCAAATACGACAACGTCTTTCCTGCTGACTCTGGCTGGGAGTTGCCGGCATGAAGTTTGAATTTGCTACCGCCACGCGGATTATCTTTGGCCCAGGAACGCTGCGCGATGTTGGTTCTCTGGCAGCGGAATTGGGGAGGCATGCCCTGGTCGTTGGCGGCAGTGATGCCGCGCGCGTCGCGCCCCTCCTCGATCTGTTGCACGATCAGGGTGTCGCAACGACGAGCTTCAGCATTCCTACCGAGCCAACCGTTCCGATGGTTCTCGCCGGCGTCGAACGCGCCCGCAGCGCCAACTGCGACATGGTCGTCGGGATGGGAGGCGGCAGTGTTCTCGATGCCGGCAAAGCCATCGCCGCCCTGATGACGAACCCTGGCGATCCGTTCGACTATCTGGAAGTGATCGGGCGCGGAAAATCGCTTACCCGTCCATCGGCGCCGTATATCGCCATTCCCACGACAGCCGGCACCGGCGCCGAAGTCACGCGCAACGCGGTGCTCGCTGCGCCCGAACAACGGGTCAAAGTCAGCTTGCGCAGCGCGCTGATGCTGCCGCGCATCGCCCTGGTCGACCCCGAAATGACCTACAGTATGCCGCCAACCATCACGGCAAGCACCGGCCTCGACGCCCTCACCCAGTGTATGGAGCCGTACGTTTCGAACAAGGCGAATCCGCTTACCGATGCGATCTGTCGCGAGGGAATACAACGCGCGGCCCGATCATTACGCCGCGCGTTCACCGATGGAGGCGATGCGACCGCGCGCGAGGATATGGCAATTGCTAGCCTGTGCGGCGGTCTGGCGTTGGCGAATGCGAAACTGGGGGCAGTCCACGGGTTTGCCGGGCCGTTGGGCGGCATGTTTCCGATACCCCATGGGACCATTTGCGCGCGCCTGTTGCCCCCGGTGATGGAGGCCAATGTGCGCGCACTACGCGATCGCGCGCTGGACTCGCTAGCCCTGGCACGCTATGATGAAATCGCTCAGATCCTCAGCGGCGACAGCAACGCCCGCGCCGCCGACGGTGTTGCCTGGATCAAGGAGATCTGCGCCGAGCTTGCGACGCTGTCCCTGGGCAGCTTTGGTGTGACCACAGATGCCATCCCCGAGATCGTTGCTAAAGCGCAGCGGGCCAGCAGCATGCAGGGCAATCCCATCCCACTGACCGCCGACGAACTGACCCGTATCTTGCACCAGGCATTGTAACAACAGCCTACAACTCCTCATCGAGGAGCGACTCAAGTAGTGAGCGCTCATTCGTCTTCTGCGGCGTTCTCGGCGCCATCAGGAGCGATTCGAGCAGCGAGCGCTCGTCCATCTTCTGCGGCGTTCTCGGCGTCGTAACGGATGACCATCGAGCCGGCGCCAATCGGCTGCCCAACCTTTGCTGGAACTGGAGCAGCAAGCCCATACCAACCAGCGCCGCGCCCACAACTAGCCACCACCCCAATGGCCGATCTGATGTGTCGTTCGCCGTGATCGGAAGACGGGAGGGTACCAGTTCAGCCGATGGATCAGGAGTTTCTGGCGGCAGTGAACGGCCTATCGCCTCGGTTGCAAGCGGAATCGGCGTCTCGATCGACGCGCTGTGAAAAAACAGGTGCTTGATCACTAGGGCATTGGCGGCTAACTCAATAGTTTCGAGCCCCTGATCTGCGACTCCTTCTTCCGCGCCAAGCATTAACTGCACAGGATAGGAGCCCGGCGCTAAACCGTTGCGATCATAGTTGCCGTTCGAGTCGCTGCTGACCGTCATTTCCCCAACCTGAACCTGCTTACCGGGCGCTGGGGAACCGGTGCTAAGATCGATGACGGTCCCGGTGATCCGCCCCCGATACTCTGGCGCTGCCGTCGGCGCGGGCGGCCCGGATTTGTCTACCGGCACGATAGTGCTGAAGACCGGCGGGCGGGGCGACGGCTGAAGATTTGGCCCTGCGGCGACAATGTCTGGCTCCGTTCCTACACTTATGCCGGCCATCATTAGCAAGGCGCCACTGAGAACAAGGCCTATACTCAACAATTGTCTGCGCATAGTTGCGCCTCCTTCAAAATCAATGAATGATGGCGGAAAGCAGCCGCTGCGCCGCTCTCAGCCTAACCCTGTCAAGATCGTATCGATGCTCTAGCGAGCAGGATGCACCGGGCGCAGCGGCAAATCCGCGGGCCGGGGCAGATTACTCGGCACAGCGCTCGTGCCCGTCACCGTGATGTCGCGCTCGAACAGGTTGTTGCTCTCGTTCGACTCTAACACCGAGCCGTTGGGATCACCTTGGTTGCCGCCGCCGCTGCGGTTCCAGCTATCCACAAGGATATACAGCTTGGATGTACCGCTGGCGAAAGAACCTGGCCAGATGGTGTTGTTGGCAAAATAGCTGTCCGCTGTCGAGGTCAGAGTGATACTCTGGCCCGGAGCAAGGGACTGCGTGACATACCAGGCGATTCCATAACACGGATTCAAGCCACAGATCTGATCCCAGGGCTTGTTGACCTCGGGAACCTGTGATGGGTTGATGTAAAAGTCAACCCAGAACCCAACACTAGTAGGGCCGGCGCCGGTGTTCGTCACGGTCACCGTGATTTGGACCGCCTCGCCAGCCCGTGGGCTAGCCGGAGTCACCATGAAGCTAGCAACCAGATCGGGTTGACTCGGCGGTTGTTCTTTTGGCGCAGCCATCACGATCGGGATCATGACATAGGAATCGGTCATTGCGACCATGACGTTCGCCGAGTCGACGCCGCCATTACCGTCAGAAATGGTATAGGTGAAGCTGTCTGTACCAATGAAGTCAGCATTGGGGGTGTAGGTCAACTCGACACCGCCGCTAATCGCTACAGTCCCTTTTGCTCCCTGCGTCACCTCCGTAATGGTCAGGGTGTCGCCATCGGGATCGCTGTCGTTGGCCAGCACATCAATTGTGATCGCTGTTCTGCTCAGAGCTGCGGTATCGTCTACGGCCTCCGGCGGATCGTTGACCGGATTGACGGTTATCGTCACTGTGGCGACCGCCGACGTATTCGATCCCGTGTCGCTTGCCTGGTACGTGAACGCATCCCTGCCATGGAAGTTAGCAGTTGGCGTGTAGGTGAATGACCCATCGCTATTCAGGGTCAACTCGCCGTTACTTGGGTCCGACACGAGCGCCGCTGTTAAGACATCGCCCACATCGGCGTCGCTGTCGTTGGCCAGCACGCCGCTGGCCGCGATAACAACAAGTTTCACGTTTTCATCGGTCGCGTAGCTATCATCGGCAGCCGCTGGCGTCTCGTCGTCGTCGCTGATGGTCAGAGTGTAGACGCTGTCCGCACCCAGGTTCATGTTTACCCCAGCGGGCACACTCAAGGTCAAGACTGCGGTTTCGTCCAGTTCGTCAAGCAAATCATTGTTCAGGGTTATGCTGACGGTTGCGTCGGTATCACTTGGGTTGAATGTCACCGATGTAGCCGACACGGCGAAGTCTAAGTCTATCCCATTCGTCGCCGTCCCGCCGATGTTGAGATCGACGGTCGGGTTATCACCAGCGATGATCGGCTGGTCGAGCGTCATCGTAACCACAACCGTCCCGCCATTCTCAGCAATCGTCGCGCTCGCCGGGGTGAAGTTAATGGTCGGCCCATCATCGTCCTCGATCGCGACCGTGTGAGTCTGAATGGCGCCCAGACCGCCCGACGCGACGGACGGGTTGCTCAAGCCAATGGTGAACTGACGGTCGTTCCGGTAGAGAGCGTTATCGAGGATCGATACCGTCACAGTCTGAGTAACAACCCCCGCAGTGAATGTCAACGTGCCAGTCGCTGTCACGTAGTCGGTTCCGGCAACAGCCGTCCCGTTCACCGTCGCATAGTCCACAGTGATGGTTTGCGCCGATGCTTTAGAGAGGACGACATTGACCGTTGCTGTGCCGCCATCCTCGGCAACGCTGCTCGTGGCAAGCTCGAAGAGAATCGTCGGCGGGCCGTCGTTGTCCACAATCGTGAGCGTGTGGGGATTATTCGTTCCGCCCAGGGTTACGTTGTTCGGTCCAGACAATTCAATCACAACGGTTTCGTCGGGATTCTCATCGATCAGATCCTCGATGATCGTCAGCGGAATATTGGCGCTTGTGCCTCCAGGATTGAACGTCAGTGTTCCCGGCGTTAGGGTGAAGTCCGCCGCTGTGGCTGTACTACCGGCGCCTAGCGCATAGTTGACCGTGACGGTACGGCCCGAGGCGGCGCTGAGATTGACAGCAATACCGGCGCTTCCCGCGCCTTCGTTGACGGTACTGGTCGCAGCCGCAAAATCAACCGTCGGCGCAGGATCGTTATCGTTGATCGTAAGGGTGTAGGTTGTGTTCGCGCCCAAAGTTGCGCCCGTCGGCGTACCCAGAGTGATCACCACCGTCTCATTGTCTTCGTCCAGAGTATCGACAGCCACCGTGACGACGATATCGAGGAATTGATCGCTAGCGTTGAACACAAGCGGCGTCGCCGGCGCGACCGTGTAATCGGCTGGATTGTCAGCAGTACCAGTGAGGCTGAAGGGAACACTGATTGTATCGCCGGGCGCGACCGGTTGGCTCAACGCGACCTGGATATTGACAGTTCCCGCGCTATCTTCGGTCACGGCCGAGCTGGTTGTGCTGAACTGCACGGTAGGCAAGTCGTCATTGAGGATCGTCGCTGTGGCGCTAGCCGGCGAGCCCAGCGTTGCGCCTGTCGCCGAGTTCATCTGAATGGTAAAGTCCTCATCCGGCTCGTAGGTGGTGTCGCCGACGACTTGAACCGTAATCGTGCCCGATGCCTGCCTTGCCGGAATGTTCAGCGTCCCAGACGGCGCATTGTAGTCCGACAGATTCGTATCCACATCGATCAGCGAGTAATTGACATCGATTGGCAACTCTGTCGTGCCGCTTAGGCTGACCGTAAAGTTGAACGGTGTTGTGCCAGTGTTACCCTCGTTAGCGGACGCCGGGGCCGTGACTGTAAGTGTTGGTTGCGCGTCATCATCGTTAATCGTACCGATGGCGCTAGCAGTTCCCACCGTCGCATTTGCGTCGGCGCTGCTGATCGTCACCTCAAAGGTCTCGTTCGCCTCGTAGATGTCGTCGGCAGTGACATTCACGGTGATTGTCCCGCTGGTGTCAGGCGGGTTGATCACCAGATTGGCGGCGCCCAACGTGTAATCGCTGCCCTCGGCGGGATCAACCCCCGTACCGGCGGCGCTTACGTTCAGGGTGATGGGGACTTCGGTCGACCCGCCCACATTCACCGTGAAGGGATAGGGCGTTGTGCCGCCCCCTGAGCCCTCGGTTACCGGGGCGGGAGTAGCGATACTCACACTCGGCGCGCTGTCGTCGTCGTTAATCGTGCCGATGGCGCTGGCGGTCCCCGCCGTCGCGTTCGCATTAGCGCTGCTGATCGTCACATCGAAGGTCTCGTCCGCCTCGTAGATGTCGTCGGCGGTGACGCTCACGGTGATCGTCCCACTCGCCGCGGGCGGGGTAATCACCAGCGTCGAATTGCCCAGCGTGAAGTCACTGCTCTCAGCCGGGTCGGCGCCGCTGCCCGTGGCGCTCACGTTCAGCGTGATGGGCAGTTCGGTCTGTCCATTTACGTTCACCGTGAAGAGATAGGGTGTTGTGCCGCCGCCCGAACCCTCGGTCACTGGGGCGGGAGTAGCGATGCTCACACTCGGCGCGC
>JAKSDJ010000301.1 GCA_022360155.1 Chloroflexales bacterium
AACGGTTCGGGCCTGCCCTGGTTAATGTATCGCGCTGATACTCTGTTGCTCCGACCCGAGCCAGGTTCACGCTGTCTACCGGTCGAATTCGCGGAGGCGACACCGGTGGCGGGGCGACATATCGTGACCGTTTGGGATAACGAGATGCGCTTGAATATTGTCACGACCGAGGCGCCGCGGGTCAACCTGGGCGATCGACTCTTTCGGGAATTCCCCGCTGTGCCGACGATGGTCTACCACGACAGAGCAGAGTGAGAAGCGCAGGCGTCAATTGCTTGATCTGCGGCGTAATGCAGGCATAGCACCTATTGGACGTCGCACGCTCTAGCGCGAAGACACGATTCTTCTCGTGGGTTGTTGCCCAATTAAGCCGTAACTCCGGCGTGTAGCTGCTAATATATTACACATTTGGACGAAGCTGTAGCCAAGAGTATTAGAGTGTACCGTGTTGTCTTGTCTTTCAAGGAGGGTTTTTACTGAGTGCATTCTAATACAAAAAAGGACTTTTGTTGTGCGAATAGCTGTTTCCTTCATCATGACACGAGATTCATTCGCTGAAAAGCTAAAAAACTACTCTAGAGAACGCCTCTTTACCTTGCAAAGAGGCGTTCTCTAGTTGTCCTAATACTGTAAAAAATCAGTACAGTAGTGTGTGGTACACTATGTGCTCTAAATCTCCTTCATTCCTCTTATCAGCCCCTCCCCTCAATAAGCAAAAAAGACAGATAGACTATACTAGGCTGCGATGCATCATGCCTTGAATAGGGATCTTTTCTGCTGACTTTGTGTAGTAACGCCTTGTTTTTTCCTTACGCTTTGCAGTAGTTTGGCGAATTTTCTTGCAGA
Organism: Chloroflexales bacterium; assembly: GCA_022360155.1. Taxonomy (GTDB): domain Bacteria; phylum Chloroflexota; class Chloroflexia; order Chloroflexales; family Chloroflexaceae; genus JAKSDJ01. Next base: position 847 of record JAKSDJ010000301.1, read on the forward strand.
TTATAACTTTTAAATAAATCCTTGTATTTTGTGCCTGAATGACGGTATTTTTGCGAGAAAAAATGACTCTTTGAATATGAAAGACTCTGCAGAACCTTTGATTCTACAGAAATATGACGCTCTATCGAAAGTATTCGTGGTTCGTACATCGCGTCTCGGGGCAAACCCCAAGCGCGGGAGTGTCGAGGATGAGCTTGCGTCAAAAGATCCAACATGACAAAGAGCGACTTACTGCTGCCGACGGATGCCTTGTGTGCAAACTCCTCGCCAACCCCGTTGCAGTCTCGTGTCCGCACCGCGACCGATCTAGCTCACCGGTCCAACGCCCACGAAGTCACAGCCTTGCAGTTGGCTAAGAAGCTGAGATGCAGGCGGAATTGTTGCCAGCGTTACATGACGTGGCGAACTACAAGGTTTATGCAACGGCAGCAGCCCCGCCGACCGTATTCGTCGGCGCTTAGCGCAGGCCGATGTGGCTCGTCTTTGACCATTCTGATAGCCATCTGTCATACGCTGGTGTTGACGTTAAGTCGGTTTGACAAGGGTCAAGCTATATAAACACTTGATCGCTTGTATAGTGTCGTACAGTTGCTCAGTAGAGAGGAGTGATCTCGCATGAATCCATGTCGGCGATGGATGGTTCTCATAGTTGTCGGCGCCTTGACGCTCAGTGCGTGCGCTAATATGTCTACTAACGCGAATTTCCCCGCAGCGCAATCAGGAAGTACGCAGCCTCCGGCTACTGGCGCGCTAAGCGGGTCGGATTTGAACGCCTTGGTGACTGCGGCGCAGGCGGAGGGCGAAGTAGTCGTTTATTCCTTCACCAGCCGAATCGCCAGGGTCGAAGCAGCCTTTGAAGCGACCTACCCAGGCATCAACTTTGTTGGCTTGGATATATCCTCGACCCAGCAAATAACCCGTATCAAGGCGGAACAGGGTGCTGGCTTGACGGAAGTCGACGTGGCTTACCTCTCGGACGCACCCGTAGTGTATGGTGAATTGATCCAGACTGGCATCTTGGAGCGCTTCGTGCCGCCGCAGTTTGCAGACAGGGTGCCTGACATGTTCGAACAACCATTGTTGGCCAACCGCATTTCGACCAAGGTGTTGATGTACAACGAGCAGGCATATCCCAATGGCTCGCCCATCCAAAACCTTTGGCAGCTCACATTGCCGGAATGGCGTAGCAAAGTGGTGATGGTTGATCCGCTCGTGCGCGACGATTATCTCGATCTGATGACCGAACTAGTCATTCGCTCGGGCGAAATGGCCGCAGCCTACGAGCAACAGTTTGGTCAGCCGATTACGCTGGGTGATGGAGTTCAGAATGCTGGTGAGCAGTGGATTCGAGCCCTGTTCGGCAACGATGTAGTGCTGGTAAACGACACCGACACGGTGAATGCAGCGGTTGGCGCTTTGGAGCAGGCCGCACCGCCGGTCGGATTCACCTCCTACTCCGACCGGCGTGATAATGCGGAAGAGGGCTGGGCGTTGCAGATTGCTAATGATGTTGCACCGACGCCGGGGATTGCCTTCCCCGCGCTGCTGGGTATTGTCAAGAATGCGCCGCACCCATCGGCTGCGCGGCTCGTCATTCATTTTATGATGGGCGATGACACGCCAACTGGCGGACCAGGCTATGAGCCGTTTTATGTCCCGGGCGATTATGCGACCCGCACCGACATTACACCCCATCCGGATGCCGTACCGCCGGGACAGTTTCGCGCCTGGTTTATCGATCCGCAGCGCACCTATCAGATCCGTCAGCAAGTCGCTGATTTGATCCTGACTCTCCAATGAGCTGGCGGGATTTCGTACATTGAAAATCGCAAAAAATAGGTCGTGATCCGTGCTGCGGAGGTCATGGACATAGCGTCACGCACACGCATCGCGCCGGAATAGAAATATGACCGGAGATAGTCTACCTTCAATTGATCGTGCTCAAGCGCGGGCAAGCCGTCAACAACTTGCCCGGTTCAATCGGATGCGTCACCAGTGGGTGCAGCCAACGGCGTTACTGGGCCTGCTCTTGCTGCTGATCCTGGGGGCGATGGTCGTTATGCCCCTGATCTACTTGGTCGCGACGACTGCGCAAGGATTTGGGTTTGCCGTCTGGCAGCAGGTGTTGCTGAGTGACTTGGCCCCGAATCTCTTTTGGCGTCCCTTGGTGGATACCTTAGCCATTGGTATGTGGGTGGCTCTGGGAACCGTGATTCTTGGCGGATACCTGGCTTGGTTAGTCGTGATGACCGATGTGCCAGGGCGGGCGTTCATTGGGCTGTTGGCCTCGATCCCCTTTGCGTTGCCCTCCTTCGCCCTTGCCTTGGCCTGGGAGATCATTTTTCGCAACGGCCGGATTGGCGGGCAAACCGGGCTGCTGTTCTCGTTCGGCATCAATGTGCCGGACTGGCTTGCCTGGGGCTATGTCCCAATTGTGCTGACCTTAGTGGCGCATTATTTTTCGCTGGCGTTTCTCTTGATCAGCGCGGCGCTGGCTTCGGTCAATACCGAACTGCTCGAAGCCGCCGAGATGACCGGCGCAAGTCGCGTACGCATCTTACGTGATATTACCTTGCCGGTGGTTTCGCCCGCCATTCTCTCGTCGGGGCTGCTCGCGTTCGCCGAAGGGGTGAGCAACTTCGCCTCCCCGGCTTTGCTGGGCCTGCCGGTGCGCTTTCACACTATCTCGACCCGGCTCTATGGGGCCATCCAAACTGGACAGACCGAACGGGGCTTTGTGCTGACCATCTTGCTGATTGTGATCGCCGCAGCGGTGTTGTGGGGCAGCACGCGGGTTGTCAACAGCCGCCGTTCCTTTACAACAATCACCGGCAAGGGGGCGCGCCGCCGTCGCCAGCGTCTCGGCGCCTGGCGCTGGCCGGCCTTTGGCGTCGGTTTGGCGATTTGTCTGGCCACGACGATTATCCCTGGCCTGGCTTTGTTGTTTTCGAGCTTCACGAAGCGTACTGGGTCGCTGAGTGGCGGGCTGACAACTCACTACTGGATTGGCGGATCTGAGCCTACGTTCGCCCAGGGCCAGCCTGGCATTTTCTCCAATCCCAATATTCTTCAAGCGACGGGAAACACGTTCTTACTTGGTCTGTCGGTTGCGCTCGTCGCCACGCTTTTGGGCTTGATGATGGGTTATGTAGTGGTCCGCGGTCGCAACCGCCTGATCAGCAGCACCGTCGGCCTGTTGAGTTATATTCCATTCTTGATCCCTGGTGTGGCCCTTGGCGCGGTCTATATTGCCCAATTCGGGCGCCCGATTGGCCCGCTGCCGGCGTTGTACGGTAGCTTCGCCTTGTTGGTGATCGCTGGCGCCGCTGCCACGTTGCCCTTCGCGGCGCAGTCGGGGCGTTCGGCGATGAGTCAGGTGGCTGGCGAGCTCGAGGAAGCGGCGACAATGGCGGGGGCGAATTTTATCCGCCGCTTAGGGCGCATCTTCCTGCCGCTCACCATACGCGGCTTGCTTGCCGGCGCCGTCCTGGTTTTCGTTAATATGGCGCGGGATCTGTCGCTAGTCGTGTTGCTGGTTACGCCCACTACGCCGCTATTGAGCGTGTTGGCTTTTCAATATGCCTCGGAAGGTTTCGCCCAGTTTGCGTACGCGATCACTATCATCATTGCGGTGATTTCGGTTACGGCAACGATGCTGGCGCGTCGGGCGCAGGGGCTGGCGCAACCATGGAATGAGCGTTGAAGTATTCCAACGCATAGTGTGTAACAAGCTGGAGAATTGCGTATGACAATAGACTTTGGGATTCGCGTCTGTGGTCTGGAAAAGCGCTATGGGGATGTGCGTGCGGTGGACCACGTCGACCTCGCAGTGCCGTCGGGGGCGTTTCTTGTGCTGCTCGGGCCGTCGGGTTGCGGGAAGACGACGATCCTCCGCAT
>JAKSDJ010000509.1 GCA_022360155.1 Chloroflexales bacterium
CGATCTTCATAGCCACTTGCTATGGCATATGGAACAGGCGCACTGTCGCCACGAACTGCATCAGCTCTTGCTCACCAGCACGGCGGAGCAACAGAACGGATGGTTTATGCTGCGTGAACGCAATGGCCGCCTGGCCGATTATCTGGCCGACATCGAGTATGGCTGGCGCATCGCCGAAACCAACGCCGCGCAAGACGAGCTGCCGATGCTGCTGGGGCGACAGTGGCGCTACCTGCTGATCAGCACCTCCCTGAGCAGTTTGGCCTGCACGATACCACTGCCGTTGCTGCTTGCCTTGGTTCGGCATGGGGTCTGGTCAGCCGCGCAAGCCCTCGCCTATGCACACCAGATACCCGACGCCGGGCAGCAGGCGACAGCGATCACCGCTCTGGCGCATGAATTGCCGGAGCAAGCCCGTGTTGACGCCCTGACCGAGGCATTGCAGATTGCGCAAACGATCAACGATGAAGCGGAACGTGCGCGGACAATTGCGAGTCTGGCTGGCGCCCTGCCGCTTGCGCTGGTGCAGCGAGCGCTTGAATGGGTGCGTACACTATGCTCCGCCGAGGCGCGCCAAGCGGGGCTTGATGGTCTGCTGCCGCGGCTGGCCGCTCTGGGTTTTCCTGAGGAGGCGCTGACTGAGGCGCGAACGCTCGGGAACGATTACACGTATAGCGCTGCCTTGATCAAGCTGGCAGATCATCTTCCTGAAGCGCTGATCGCGCAAGCGCTGCACGAGGTGCGCCACCTGGGCAACTGGCGCGCGCGCGTCTTGCCTCTGGCTTATCTGGCGCAGTACAGCCCTGAACCGTTACACGCGGAAGCTCTCTGCACTGTAGCGACAATCCGTGATGAGCATGTGCGCGCGCAACTATTGGCCGATGTCGCCATCTATCTTCCGGAGCTCTTGTTAGCGCCGGCGCTGGATACAGCACGAGCCTTACGCCGCAGTGGAGCGCAAGCCACCGCATTGCTCGGCTTGTTGCCACGGCTAGCTGCGCTCGGGCAAGCGGAACAAGCGTTCGCCGAGGCGCAGGCGATGCGCGATGAACAGGTGCGTGCGGCTGCCTTCATCGGCATGGCGCCTCATCTGGCAGAACCGCTCTTGCGCCAGGCCATGAACCTCACCCACCAGATCCGCGCCAGGGATCTGCGCGAGCGAACCATCGCCAATTTGGCGCCGCGCCTAGCCGAAGTGGGATTCGCCCAAGAAGCGCTCGCTACGGCGCTAACCTTGCGGATTCCTAAAGTACGCGCTATGGCGTTGGCCAACATCGCGCCGTATTTGCCGGAGTGCTTGCTCACCCAGGCGCTGAGCGCAACCCAGGACATTCGTTATGGTAATGCTCGGGCTATCGCGCTGGCAGGGCTGGCGCCGCGTCTACCGCGCCAACTCCTGTTTCAAGCTCTGCAGTTGGCGCGCGCCATCGGCGATATCTGGGCCATCGTTCGGGCCCAAGCCACGCTAGCGCCCTACGGTTCGCCGGCATTACTTGCCCAGGCACTCCAGGCCAGCTTGGCGCTCCCCCGCGGCAGCGCGCGCATCGAGGCCCTGGCTGAGTTGGCGCCGCATCTCTCCCCGCCGCTGATGCAGCAGGCGCTTGCAGCGTTAACGCCGGAACGCGAGTGGGATTGGGTCGAGGCGCTGGCGGTTTTGACGCCGTTTCTCGCCCCAGATTTGCTTGCTCACGCCTATACGCTGGCGCGCGGCCTGATCGAACCGCAGGCGCGAGTGCAGGCGCTGGTCTACCTTGTGCCCTACCTGCCCGACATGGCGTTGCAAGAGGCGCTGCGGACCGTGTACACCATGGGGAGTCAGCGCGCGCAGGCTCTTGTCAGATTGGCGGCGTTCCTGCCGAAAAACAGGTTAAACGAGGCATTGCTGGCGGTGCGCAATGTTGGCAACCAGCGCCAGCGCGCGGAGCTTTTACTCCAGCTTATGCCCCATCTACCCGCATCGCTCTTCCCCAAAGCGATGGAGATAGCGCAGGCGATCGGCGACGCGCGGGTGCGAGCGGAAACATTGGGCCAAATGGCCTCTTATTTACCAGAACCGCTCGTGCGCTATGCGCTGGATATTGTGGATGAAATCCACCCTGGTAACCTACGCACCCCTGCTTTGAAGGGGCTGCTCCCGCGGCTGATTGAGTTGGGGCACGAGCAGGAAGCGTTATCTATGGCGGGGGCGCTGCGGCGTCTGGCGGAACAGAGTATCATTTTGGGCGCGCTTGTGCCTGAGTTGGCCAAGGCCGGCCAGGCGCACATGGCTCTAGAGACCGCGTGGAAGATTCGCCAGCCGCAACTGCTCGAAGCCGCCTTGATCCAGGCAGCGCCATATCTGCCCGAGTCCGCGGTGCGTGAAGCGTTATCCGCGATCCAGGTTTTGGGTCTGATACAAGCTGATATATTAGTCAGTTTGCTGGCGCGTTTGGCGATACTGGGCTATTCGGAGGACGCCCTGCGCGAGGCGTGGCGGATAAAAAACGTCACCACGCTTTCGACCGTTCTAGTCGAACTCTTGCCATACACGCCGCCGTCGGCGTTGCCCGACATCCTGGATCGTTTGCGGCGGCTAACACCCGTCATCGCGGCGCAACGCGACTCCACAGCCGAGCATCCCTTCGATGAGCGAGTTGCTCAGACGCGCTATGATTGGCAAGCCTCCCTGCTTGTCGCTATCCTGCCGCATTTTGTCGCGCAAGATTATCCCGCAGCGAAGCTTGCGCCACTCTGGAATGAAACGCTGCACGCGCTATCGAACCTTTCCCGGCGACAGACTCTTGATGCGGTGCGTCATCTTGCTCCGGTTGTTGTGGCGCTGGGTGGAAGTGCGGCTGTTGATGAAATATTCAGGGCGATCGGCGAAGTCAGTCAGTGGTTTCCGTGAGGAAGGTGGAGGAGGTGAAGGGGTTGTGAACATATCATGCACAAAGCGCTGCGGGCACAGCCGTAGATTGCTCTCAACTGCACCCACAGTCCGTCTGCCGTTGCTGCCGAAACAGCGTCACTTCGCGTCATATGAACACGCGGCGCGATCCTGCTAGGTTTCAGGTTCTTATGAACTGGTCGCTCACAAGAATGACGCATCGGGGCGTGAACCATTCCGTCGGGCTTGGACGATAGAGTGTGATGCCGGATAGGGCAGGGACTGTGATCGTAAACATAGCGTCGTATCGTGCAAGGAATAGCGACGTTGGGCCAGGGTACATCCTGCGATAACGGATGACAAACATGCCGATCTACCTGCCCAGTTGTTCCGCGCGGCTTTACCGCTTCAATTCTGTGCAAACGCCGCAGGTATGCAGCCATCTGGCAAGAAGCGGGCGTGTCGCCACATTGATACCGCATCATCGAAACCTCCTTTCTTTAACATGTTGCTTACCGATTGTTGTCGAACATAGCGCTTCATCGTGACACCTCCTTTCAGCCTTTAGCCTTCAGCTATCAGCTATCGGCGCTGGTAGCATTTTTGGCTTGGAACTCTCCAACGTGCCGACGTGCTAACGTTTTAACGTGCTAACCTGCCAACGTTCAAACGTTCAAACGTTCAAACGCGCTAAGGTTTAAACATTCTAACTTTATACTCTATTATACATGACGCGCTGATGCGCGATTGCTATGCAGGGTTGGATTACAGCAAGATGACAACCCATTCATTTTGGACCCGCACAGCACGGTTAATCCTCTCAGCCCCAGCCCGTAGCATACCGCCGCCTGCGCGGGGCTGCGCGCCCCGCACCCGCGGGCGGGGCCAGCCCCGCCACCCCGCTGGCGGCGCTGCGCCCGCCAGACCACCCGCAGGTTGGGTCCGTGGCGGTTCGAACGGTCCGTGGCGGATGCCTTCCGGCACCACGCAGGCGCGGTATCAGATGTGAGGCTGCTACGGAGGAGGTGTAGAGGCGAGGCGACGAGGCGGCGAAGAGGTGAGGATACCGCAACGACAGCCGTCTGCTTGATACAGCGCGCATACGTTCCGCACCCATCCAACCCTCGCAACAGAGGTATGCGCCCTAGCCGCACGCATTGCCGACCAGGTCACCTGCGGAGGGGGCAAGGGGAACCGTTAGGGTTCCCGTGCGGGGCGCGGGCGGGGCGGCGCCCTTCAGATCTGCGAGCTGCCAGACAGCGGAAGCGTAACCCGCCGCAACACGTGCGAACGAACGAACCGTGAGGGCTCTCCTGTGGGGCGGGTGCGGGGCGCTCCCCGCCCAACGCCATTTCAGCCCAGCCCGTGGCATACCGCCGCCCGCGCGGGGCTGCGCGCCCCGCACCCGCGGGCGGGGCTGGTGCTGCCACCCCGCGGGCGGGGCTGCGCCCGCCAGACCACCCGCATGTGGGGTCAGTGGCGGTGCGGACGCACCGTGGCGCATGCCTTCCGGCGCAGCGGACGCGCCGAGACAGGCGCGAGGCCGTCTATCATGCGTCGTCGTGTCCGCTAGA
>JAKSDJ010000684.1 GCA_022360155.1 Chloroflexales bacterium
AGCCGTTCGTGGCCGTAGACGTAGTTTGCGCTGCCGTCGGTCAGCACCTGGCTCAGCGCGGCGGCCAGGTCTTGGGTGTACTGGGTCGCGCCGCGCTGGACCAGCACGCCGTCGCCGTTGTAGGTGGCGCTGACGCCGCCGCTGCTGGTGACGCGGTTTAGCGCGTCGTAGGTGTGGCTGGTCACCCCGTCGTGCAGAATTAGCGCGACAGCGCGGTTGGCAACGGGAGTGGTTGACCATCTGCATCGGCAGTAAGGAGCATGGAATTATCGGCGTTATCTCTGCCGGATTTGGGAAACAGCAGTCCTATCCCCCGCGGGAGTCTTGGTCGGTTCGTTACAATCAACACTACCTTATCGGGCATCGTGATCAGGCGATCTTCACACTTCTCCACAAAGGTATGCAACGTCCCCCCCGGTTCGTACCGATTGCCGTGATCGGCCAGCACGCCGCCCCCATGGAAATAGCGCATCCCTTCCAAGTGAACATAAACACATCCACTGGGACGTTGTTCCAGCCACCAGGCTCCTTGGCCTGCATCGTGACTTTCTGGCTTTCCTACAATGGCATAGCGCTGAGTAAACTGATGATCAGCGGTTAGGGTAAGAATCTCGATAGCGTCGATCGGACCGATCAACTCCCACCGGCCAATAAGATCGCGCTCATGAAATGTGGGCGGTGGCTGGAGAAACGATCGTGCCGGGGTGCGCGTGCTCATGGCGGCAGAGCCCGCCCATCCACAGCTGATTAGCATCACCGCCAGCAAGCCCCAACCTATGATGCGACACACATAACACATACGGCGCTTTCGCTTATGGAGGGTGTCCAGGAGCTGTGTTTGGACAACACAGCTCCTGGGCCCAATCGTGGCATGATGACATGCCGTCACGGGCGTCACCACACGGCGGAAAAAATGCTACCTAGGTCGCCGCGTGATGATGATAACGATAGCTCAGGCGCTTGTCCATGCGGAGCGTCAGCTATCCATAGATTTGCCGGGGATTATAACAGGGGTCATCGGGTTCCTCCCAGATGAAACGCTGGGTCATAGTGCCACCGCCGCGCTCCCACTGACCAACAATGCGGCCGCCCTTCTTGTCAGGCTCACGATCACGTTTTTCGGCAAGAATCGAAACGAGACTGTACTGGGTGTCATCGATCCGCAGGATGTCGACCTTGGCGGAGCCATCTCGATTATAGCGTGCGGGATTAATGCGATACAATTCCAAGCTGAGCTCCTCAGTCCCATCCCGTGTAAAGCCAATCCGCGTACCGGAGAAGCGCGTTGTTTCGTTGGAGATCTCGAATCGAGTGACATCCTTGCCTGCAGCGGAGCGGGCCCGCGTCACACTCCACTCATCCAACCCACCGAGAAAATCCGTAATGGTAATCATCCGATTGGTATACGTCCAATCGATAAATTTGGCTTCCAGAAAATCAATAGGCCCCATCTGGCTGCTCTTATCGCTCTTGAGCGACGTACCGCCCTGGGCATCAAACGGTGAACGGAGCCGCGCAATGATCTTTGTGACGCGTAACGCCACAGTCATACGGGCTTTTTGACCAAAGACCCGATCGCGCGGCCCAAATTCACAGATGTCATCGATCCACAGATCACCAACGTCATCAGCAGCAGCGATACCATCGTCGTGCATGAGGAAACACCCCCAGGCATCCTTACTATACACCGTGGTAGCACGTTCGATCAGCGCATTAATGGCATGGGCTTGAAGGGGATCATTCCCCGTCGGATCCGTCCACAGCGCCGGATTGCTATACCCATACTGATACGGGTGCAGACTGTACGGCGTCTCGGGAAAGC
>JAKSDJ010000690.1 GCA_022360155.1 Chloroflexales bacterium
CGGAGAACTCCGACGTGTCATTGGTCGACAGGTTCGTGGCGGTTGCGACAATCACGTGGCCGTTCGGAATGGCAATCAAAGTGGCGAGTTGGAATGCCGCATCGCCATTGTTGTCAGTCCTAATCTCAACGGCGCCAAGCAAAGTCTGACCATCCCCGAGTTGCGGGGCGTTGGCAGGTAGGCTGCTGAACCCTTCGATGCGGAAAGTGGTGTTGGGAATGCTGTTGAGGGTTCCCGCAATTGTGACTCCGTTGCTCGTGGTGATCACCGATGTGAGCACTGGGAAGTTTTGTAGGTTGTTCGGGCCAGTATCCGCATCGCCAAGGTCGTTCAACGTAACCCCATCCTCACCGAGGTCAATCCCCAGTTTCGAGTTGTTGGCGATGGAATTGTCGAGAATGAAGTTGCCAACGCCATCAACAGTTAACTCGGGATCATTGACGACCAGCACACCTGCGCCCCCGTTGTGGCGAATCACGTTCCCTGTATAATCCCGGCTGAGATTGCTGATCCGGGTGCGTGTATCGTTCACAATCTGGAGGTAGAGATCGCGCTGCGGGCCAAGATCAACATCATCCGCGAATGTGATCATGCGGTCGAGGATTTCGGTGTTGGGTCCGCTGCGACCGCCGATGATATTACCGGATGCGCTGTCCTTGATGATCACGCCATCACCGGCGTTGCCGAGTTGGAGCGTACCTGTGGCATCGGCGCCAAGCATATTGCCGGTTATGATATTGTTGCGCGTTTCCGGGTCGTTGATCTCGACTGCCGCTTCGCCATTGCTTGCAATCACATTGTGGGTCACAATATTGCCTGTGGCGCCGGCATCGATATCAACGCCGTCCGTACCATTCCCCAATGGTTTGGTTCCGGTAACGTCCGTCCCCAGAAGATTGCCAACGATAATATTACGGACCGCGCCAGGGTCTTGAATCTCGACGGCATCGCTAATATTGCCTGAAATGAGGTTGAAGGCGACAACACTCTCGCCGGCGTTTTCGTCGATCGCCAAACCATCGTCGATGTTGGGCAGCGCTGCCGTACCCGTCGCATCCGTTCCAATCCGGTTATCGACAATCAGGTTGTACAACGTTCCCGGTTCGCTGATCGGAACCGCGTCATCGCTAATTCCCGAGATGAGATTGTTCGCGACAATATTATAGGTCACAGCATCATCGAGATCCACGCCGTCGCTATTCTCGCCAAGCGCGGGATCGGTTATGTACTTGGTTCCGGTTGCATCGGGGCCAACATAGTTGCCAACAATCAGGTTGCCCCACGTTCCAGGATCGTTGAGATCGATGGAGTCGCTGTTATTGCCCGAGATAACATTGCGATCAGCCGGCGTTTGGCCGCCGATGAGATTGGCCGCCGAGCCATTCTGCAAATGGATGCCGTCACGGTTGCCTAGATCAACAACGCCGGTCACATCGGCGCCGAGGTAATTGCCCGCAATGGTGTTGAAGTTGGAGCCATCAAGCAAGATTCCATTCTCGCTGAAGCGATTGATCACTAGGCCGCGAATGGTGATGCCGCTGGCGCCCTGGGTCAGGTGCAGGCCATTGGCCTCGACGCCAGTCTGAGAACCATCCAACTCAATGATCGGGGCGCCGGCAAAGTCAGGCTCGGTAGAGCCATCGATGCTGAGGGTATCGCTAATCGGCGGCAGGGTGGATAGAAGTTGGATCGTGTGCGGGCCAGCGCCAGGGATATTGAAGGTGATAGTGTCAGGTCCGGCGGAAGCATTAGCCTGGGCAATGGCCTGGCGTAACGACCCAACGCCATCATCATTGGTGTTGCTAACGGTATAGGTGGCTGTAATTCCCGCATCAGGTTCGGCATTGACGCTAGCTTGCACTCTCATGGGCAGGCTGCCCCAGATAAAGGTTGTGAACATAACAGACAACAGTATCCCGGCAATTGCGACACACCAACTAGGCCTGAGTTTTCCGACGGTGCGAAACATGTCATACTCCCTTCTAAATGTTGGCTACGTGTGAGTATTAGGTTTGGTTGATCATTGCGGACCGAATGCGAACAAATTCCAGGAAGAAGCCGATTGACGTCACCGCGCCATATCGCGTAACGCAGCATCTGTGCCCTAAAGGGGCATCGCGTTGATATTTGACAGAATCTTGGCTCGTGTTATATAATCAGGAAAACCTTTTCATTCATTTAAGGAATAGATCGTTCCTTGGGAACTCTCGCCACAACTATACGTTGGTCTGAGCGTTCTGCTCCATGTGAGAAGCCCTGACTCTGGCTTTGCTTATTGCTCGACAGCAACCGTTGTCAGCACACTTGCAATTGTTTGAATTTTCGCATTCCGACAGCCTAAATTCAACACGACGGTCTAGCTGTTTCCTATAGTAACCCCCAACGAAATCATCAGATAGAGTAGCGTAGCTCATCAATAAGCTCACTGAATGGAATGACGCGGTCAAGGCAATGATCTTTATAAGAATAAGGAAAACGTTTTCTTATTTGGGAAGTAATGTTTTTTTAGGCCCAATAGTAGGTGTGGTATTACTTTATATCGATTAAAATTCTATTCTTGATAAAAAAACAGCTAATCTTTTATTTTTATGCTGCCTATCTTGGTAAATCAGTATGCATTACTATTCAATAAGTAGATGAAAAAACGTTTTTTCGATTGTACAACATCTACCAATATTTTGTCAAGAATATATAGATAAAGCGCCATTTTATCTTGCTTAAGGCTATAGTACGAAAGTGAAATATAATAGGAATAGCACAAATAGGGGTCTTGACAAACGCTTTTCCTTGGATTAATATCGTTTTCGTCAAGTTATACTTTTATTAAAAGATACGTATTAGCATCTGTAAGTCATTAATAGCTGTTGAGGATTTCCTGTGGTCTTTTTTCATACAAGGAAAAGCTTTCTCTTGTGCGTTGGCCCTTGCTATAACATAGCGTACGTATTGATATTAAAGTCACATGCCTCTGATTTTGGCCAGTAAAGAGACAGGTTTTTCGTTTTCTTTGATTTTTAGTATTATTATCATATTAATTTTGTTTACTTTTCTATCGAGAATAGTTTTTTTGATCGCTGTATAGCTACAGATGTAGAGTGAGGATGCAGGTTCGATGCGTACACCATCTTCCAAAAAGCCGCCCGTTGAGCAACAACTGACTGGTGTCGTACCTACGATCCACGATGTCGCGCGCGCTGCGGGCGTGTCGATCGGCACGTGCTCGAAAGCGCTGAATGGGAAAGGCAATCTCAGCGTGGAAACGAGGGAGCGCGTCCGGCTCGTTGCGGAACAATTAGGGTTTCGGCCCAATGGCTTGGCGCAAAGTCTGGTCTGGGGGCGCACCTTTACAGTGGGCCTGATCCTGAGCGCTTTTCGGAAGCGGATTATTCCACTCCTCACCGGCATCGAAGATGCGCTGGCGACCGCCCGCTTTTCGGTGTTCTTGTGCGACGCCCACGATGACTCAGACCGTGAGCAGCAACACCTCAACGCGCTCCTCTCGCGGCACGTCGATGGCATCATTATAGTTGGTCGCCATCTGGATGTTCGTCCGCCAATTGACGTGGGCGCTACTGGGGTGCCGGTCGTCTATGCATACAGCCCGACCGATGATCCCAATGCGCTCTGTTTGACTCCGGATGAGCCCCATGGAACCCGCCTGGCGATCGAACATCTGCTGCGTTTGGGGCGCCGGCGCTTGGCCCATATCTCGGGGCCAACCGCGCATATCGCCGTTCCGCTGCGCGAAGCGACGATGCAACAGGTTCTGGCCGAACGCGGGCTGCATGTCCCCCCAGAACGGGTGTTACACGGACCGTGGCAAGAGCGCTGGGGATATGCGGCAACAAACCGCTTGCTCGATCAGGACTCATCAATCGAGGCGATTTTCTGTGGCAGCGATGTCCTGGCGCGCGGCGTTGTCGATGCGCTCCGCGAGCGCGGTGTGCGCGCGCCCCAGGATATCGCAGTGGTTGGGTTTCACAACATGCGAGGGATCGCAAACGCAGCACGCCCAGCATTAACAACGGTTGATGCGCAACTGCACGAACTGGGGCGTCAGGCGGGAACGAATCTCCTTGACATGATCAATGGCCAACGTAAGTCTGGTGTGTTTCGGCTCCCCTGCCAACTCGTTATCAGAGAGTCTTGCGGCGCGGCAGTAGCGTCTCAAACACATCAGCAAGCAATCGAGTATGACGACTTATAGCGCCAATACCCTTCGAATAACGGGACTTATGCGGTGGCGGGGGCTTAGGGGCGGACGGAACATACGGACGAATTCGACGTTTGAGGCGTTGGAATGCGCGGTAGTCCCTCACTCCCTAGTCCCCTCTCCACCCCCCTTGATCCGCCCGTACGCGGGAGGTTGTGGGAGAGGGGGAACAGGCCGCATCAGGAAGCGGCCCATCTCGTTCCGAACACGGGTGCTGTCCGCCCCCAAAGTGGCGGGGGGCGGGGAGGCGACGCTTCCCCGAAAATTCCTTCTCGCGGCAGCAGCGGCGGCGCTGCCGCTGCTGCGAGAAAACAAGGATTCTTGGAGGGCTTGCAGCTCTCCAAACCTCCCTGCCGACTGGTGACCGCAAAAGTCTTGTCAAATAGGCGCTGTTTCAGACTTCATAGGTCTTGAACGAGCGCTCTGAGAAGCCTTCTGCAAGACCTCGGGTTTTATTTGAAAGGTATTGCTTAGAGCGCTGGTCGATCCACAGGCACGGAAGTTGGGTTCTCTGCGAACTGGAACAATCCATGATGATCCAAGAGAAAGGAACACATTAGATGGCACGCAAGCTATCTCTGCCTTTACAACTTCGCTGGTTTCCCTGCATCGTGGCGGTTATGTTGGCGCTTACAGCCTGTAACGGCTCTATGCCGCCCCAAGTTTCACAACGTTCAACGCCCACAACGACAACGAATAACGCTCCTCCGGCGGTGATGGCTGCAAATGGGTCTGGCGCACAAGAAGCGCCGCAACTGGCCCAATTGGTCCAAGCCGGTCAGCTGCCGCCGCTTGCGGAACGCTTGCCCAAAGAGCCGATGGTCGTGCAGCCTGTCGAAAGCATCGGCGTCTATGGCGGAGTGTGGAATATGGGCATGACTGGCGCTTCCGACGATTTCTTCCTGGTGCGTACTATTGGCTACGAGGGACTCGTGCGTTGGGATCGCCAGTGGGACCAAGTCATCCCGAACATCGCCAAAGCTTGGGAAGTCTCGCCCGACGGCACGGAAATCGCTTTCTTCCTGCGCGAAGGGATGCGTTGGTCGGATGGAACGCCCTTCACTGCCAACGACATTATGTTCTGGTACGAAGACATCATTCTGAATCCTGAACTAACCAACGAAGCGTCGCCTGGTCCCGATTGGTTTAACCGTGGCGGAGCGCCGGGGACGATTACCAAGGTCGACGACTACATGATCATCATGAAGTTCACAGCCCCGATTGGCTTGATGCTGCAGGAGTTAGCGACAGACGACGGGGCCGATATGCTGATCCCGGCCCATTACGCCAAGCAATTCCACAAGAAGTACAACCCTGAGGTCGAACAAATCGCGGCGAACCAGAATTTGAGCGGCTGGACCGAGCTGTTCGGGCTCAACGTGACTAGCACCCCGGCCCAGGACGCCCGATGGTTTACGACCGGGCGGCCAACCCTTAATGCCTGGATGATCGAAACCCCAATCGGGGCCAGTCAGCAAGTGGTGGCGGTTCGCAATCCGTATTACTGGAAAGTTGACCCCAACGGCAGCCAACTGCCCTACATTGATCGCGTCGTCTATCAGGTTGCGGAAGATCCTGATGTCCTGGTACTCAAAGCGCTGAATGGCGAAATCGACATGCAGACTCGCCATATCAGCAGTGTGAATAACAAATCCGTCTATTTTGATAATCAGGAGAAAGGCGGTTACGGGTTCTACGAGGTTATTCCCAGCGAGATGAGTAAGATGATCATCTCCTTCAATATGAATCACAAAGATCCTGTGCTGCGCGATATCTTCCGCGATAAGCGCTTCCGTGTCGCCCTCTCGCACGCGATCGACCGAGTCGATATCAGCAATGTCGCGTATGTGGGCCAAGGCGAGCCCTGGCAGGCCGCGCCGCTGCCGCAGTCGCGCTATTATCGCGAGAGCATGGCCAAGCAATACACCGAATTCGATATCGCCAAGGCTAACCAAATCCTGGACGAGATAGGCTTGCAGCGCGGCGCCGATGGCATCCGGCTGCGCCCCGATGGTCAGCCGCTCAGAGTTGCGGCGGAAGTCCTCTCCAACTCGTCTGAACGGATTGATGCACTGCAACTGATCAAGAAAACGTGGCAACAAGTCGGGGTTCAGCTCGAAATCAACGCCGTAGAAAAGGCGCTGTTCCGCACCCGCACCCAGGCGTACGATTATGACATCGCAACCTCTGGCGGCAACGGCGGATTGGATGTTTTGCTCGATCCGCGCTTCTACCTGCCCTTCGAAGGGAAGTCCTACTTCGCTATCGCCTGGGCCGACTGGTGGAACTCGAACGGTTCGGAAGGCGAAGAGCCGATTGAGATCGCGAAACAACAACAAGCCCTGTACGATCAAATCAAGATCACAGCTAATCCTGAGAAGCAGGATGCATTGATGAACCAGATCCTCGATATTGCCGAGGAGCAGTTTTGGAGCATCGGCACCATCTCGTGGCCGCCGTCCTACGGCATTGTAAAGAATAACTTCAAGAACGTGCCAACCACCATGTTCGAAGCTTCCGTCTGGCCCAATCCCGGTCCGACCGATCCCGAACAGTACTACATCCAACCGTAAGATCGACAGCGAGGAGTATGACGGGGAGCATGCAGGCATAGCGCATATTCAATCATGCTCCCGCCCTCGCCCTGTACCATACGATCCTTAAGCCTTAAGAGCTATTGTCATCCTAGCTGGTGCTGAAGGCGACGGCGAATCGCTTTCTGGCGTTGTTCGTGCATCGCTCCCGTTATTGTTCTCTCTTTCGCCGATACGGATCACGATAGCGTATAGTAAGATGGTGCGTTATGCTGCAATATATTGTGCGTCGTGTCTTGCTTCTCATTCCTACCTTGTTCATTATCTCGGTGCTTTCCTTTACGATCATCCAACTACCGCCGGGTGATTACCTAACATCCTATTTGGCCGAGTTAGAGGCCTCTGGCGATCGGATCACCGAGACGGAAATCCGCGCGCTTGAAGAATACTATGGCGTCAACGAGTCAGTCTATGTCCAATACTTCAAGTGGATTAGCAACATTCTGTTGCGCGGCGACTTCGGGCGCTCGCTCGACTGGGGCAGGCCCGTCGCGGATCTGCTCTGGGAGCGGGTCGGCCTGACCTTCATCGTCTCGTTTGGCGCCTTGATCTTCACCTGGATTATCGCGTTTCCGCTCGGCGTCTATTCGGCGATACGACGGTATTCCATCGGCGACTATTTTGCGACGTTCTTCGGCTTTCTCGGCCTCGCAACCCCCGACTTCATGCTCGCCTTGGTGCTGATGTGGGTGATGTTCGCCTACTTCAACCAGAGCGTCGGCGGCCTCTTCTCGCCCGAGTACATTGACGCACCATGGACCTTGGGCAAGGTCTGGGATTTGTTCAAGCATTTGTGGATTCCATTTATTGTCCTGGGCACCAACGGTATTGCTGGTCTCAGCCGGATCATGCGCGCCAACCTGCTCGACGAACTCAATCGCCCGTATGTTGTCACGGCGCGGACCAAGGGGTTGCCGGAACACCGTATGCTCATCAAGTATCCCGTTCGCGCCGCGCTGAATCCGTTCATCAGCACAGTTGGCTGGCACCTGCCCGGCCTCATTTCCGGGTCGACAATCGTCGGTATTGTCCTCAGCCTGCCGCTTACCGGCCCGCTGCTGCTGCGCGCGCTCCAAACTCAAGACATGTTCCTGGCGGGCAGTTTTATCTTGATCTTGAGCGTGCTCACCGTCATTGGTACGCTAATTTCGGATCTGTTATTGGCCTGGCTTGATCCCCGGATTCGCCTAAGTTGACACGGGTTACGCGGTGCAATACAGGAGCGAATCGCTTCCGCTCCTTGGCCCGGGAGGCGACCGCGTAAGTCGTGCAAGTGAAGAAGAGCTTATGGATGCCAACGCAACACCTCGCAACACCGAGCATCACAACACCTCATCGAGTAGTTCGCAAGTAGGCGGAGATAACACTGGACAGGTCGCTGGCACCGCTCCAACCGCCGATCATCCATTCCCCGAGGCGCCCGGATCGCGCCTGAGCGTTGCTTCGCAACGGCAGCTGATCTGGTGGAAGTTTCGCAAGCACAAACCGGCGTTAGTCTCGGCGGTTATCGTTATCTTTATCTACCTTGTCGCGATTTTTGCACCATTTCTCGCGCCCTTCGGCGCCGACGAGTTCGATGCACGCTATACCTATGCGCCGCCACAGCCGCTGCACTTTTTTCATGAAAGACGCTTTGTTGGGCCGTTTGTCTATGGCCTAACCCAAACCGTCGAGCAGGAAGCTATGCGGCGCGTGTTTACGGTCGACCCCGAGCAGCGAATCCTGATGGGCTTTTTTGTCCAGGGTGTTTCCTACAATTTTTTGGAGATCATTCAGGGTGATCGCCACTTCTTCGGCCCCATCGATCCCAAACAGAAGGTTTATCTGTTGGGCGGCGATCACCTGGGCCGTGATGTATTATCACGGATTATCTATGGAACACGCATCTCAATGTCTATCGGATTGGTCGGCGTGTTCCTCAGCCTGGTGATTGGGATTATCCTGGGCGGCATCTCCGGCTACTACGGCGGCAAGATCGATGAGCTTATCCAGCGGACCATCGAGATTATTCGCTCGATCCCAACAATCCCGCTCTGGATGGGACTCGCGGCTGCGATACCGAAAAGCTGGTCGTCGATCCAAATCTACTTCGCCATCACAGTCATTCTCTCGCTGATTGGCTGGACCGGCCTGGCCCGAGTCGTTCGCGGGCGCTTCCTCTCATTGCGCGAAGAAGACTTCGTGATGGCGGCGCGACTGGATGGCCTGAGCGAGACCCGCATTATTCTGCGGCACATGGTTCCGGCCTTCATCAGCCACATCATCGCCTCATTGACGCTGTCGATTCCTGGCGTCATCCTGGCGGAAACGTCGCTCAGCTTCCTGGGGCTTGGCATCCAACCGCCAGCCGTGAGCTGGGGCGTGTTGCTCAACGAGGCCCAAAACGTGCGCGCCGTCGCAGCCGCACCCTGGCTCTTAATCCCAGCCGGCGTCGTGGTGTTTGTGGTGCTAGTATTGAACTTCTTGGGCGATGGTCTGCGTGACGCCGCCGATCCGTACAACTGATGAGAGGACGAGTGGATGATACGAGGAAGCGAGGAGCGGATGAGGCGGGGGACGAGGAGATGAGGAGACGAAGATAGCCGATCACCTGCAATGGCACGCTGATGCCGCTGATAACCGCTCGATCACCGCAGATCATAACGTGTCAACGTGTCAACGTACTAACCTGCTAACGTTCAAAAACGAATGGGGAGATACCGTCTTGGACGATAAACTGCTACTTGAAGTCGAGAACCTGCGCACCTATTTCTATCTTGATCAGGGAGTGGTCAAGGCGGTCGATGGCGCGCATCTCCAGATCAAGCGAGGAGAAACATTAGCCGTTGTCGGTGAGTCGGGTTGCGGGAAGAGCATGACCGCGCGCTCGATCCTACGGATTGTCGATCCGCCAGGGCGAATCGTCGATGGTGCGATTCGTTACTGGCGCAGCTCCGTAGACGCCAACGGCCAACCGACTACCGAAACAATCGACCTGGCGACGTTGCGCTCGAAAAGTCTGGCTATGCGCTCAATCCGCGGCAAAGAGATCGCCATGATCTTCCAGGAGCCGATGACCTCGCTGAGCCCGCTTTACACCGTCGGCAACCAGATTGCCGAGGCCATCTTGTTGCACATGCCAGTCTCGCAAAAAGAGGCGCGCGAGCGGACTTTCGAACTGCTGCAACGAGTCGGCCTGCCGCGACCGAAGCAGCAAGTCGACGCCTATCCACACCAGCTTTCCGGCGGTATGCGGCAGCGCGTGATGATCGCAATGGCCTTGGCGTGTAACCCATCGCTCCTAATCGCCGACGAGCCGACCACTGCGCTCGATGTTACAACCCAAGCGCAAATTCTGGATTTGTTGCGCGATCTCCAGGCGCAACTGGGAATGGCAATCATGCTGATCACCCACGACCTGGGGGTAGTGGCCGAGATGGCCAACGATGTCGCGGTCATGTACTTGGGGCGCGTCGTCGAGACGTCGGATGTAGAAAACCTTTTCTATGATCCACAGCACCCCTACACCCGTGCGCTGCTGCGTTCAGTGCCGCGCGTCCAGCGCCAGGTGCGAATGCGGCTCGATACAGTTCGCGGTATGGTGCCCGACCCGCTCAATTTGCCGCCGGGCTGCCTCTTCTACCCGCGTTGCGATGTGGCGATACCCGGTATTTGTGATACGGTTGATCCGCCGGCAGTGCCGCGCGGGCCGGGGCGCGATGTACGTTGTGTGCATTATGGCAATCTAGAATCGCCGCTGCCATTAGACGCCCGACCACTCTCTCATCTCCATCCGAACACGCTGCCTGCCGCCGCATTCAGCGCCCCCGCCCCAGCGCGTACGGTCAACAGCAATGGTCACAACCTGCTCGAAATCAAAAACTTGCATATGCATTTTCCGATTCGCGAGGGCTTTCTCCGGCGGATAACCGGTTGGGTCAAAGCCGTCGACGACGTGAACCTCTTCATCAAGCCAGGCGAAACCCTGAGTATTGTCGGCGAGTCGGGTTGTGGCAAAACCACGACCGGGCGCTGTATTGTACGCGCGTACGACGTGAGTTCAGGCCAGATCGTGTATCGGCACGATGATGGCTCAACGGTCGACCTGGCGCAAGTGAAGGGTAGCGCGTTGCGCCGCTATCGGCGGGAGATCCGCATGATCTTCCAAGATCCCTATGCGTCGCTCAACCCGCGCATGAACGTGCTGGAAATCATCGGCGAACCGCTCAAAGTTCATGGCGGCGTCAGCGGGCGCGAACTCGAAGACCGAGTCGCGGCGCTGCTCAAGCGGGTGGGGTTGCGACCCGAGTACATGCGCTGGTATCCGCATGCCTTCAGCGGCGGACAGCGCCAGCGGATCAGTATTGCCCGCGCGCTGGCGCTCAATCCGCGCTTGGTGATCGCCGACGAAGCCGTCTCCGCGCTCGATGTGTCGGTGCGGGCGCAAATCCTAAATCTGCTCCAGGATCTGCAGGCCGAGATGGGTTTAACCTACGTGTTTATCGCTCACGATCTCGGCGTAGTTGAATACATCAGTGATCGGGTGGCGGTGATGTATGTCGGGCATGTGGTCGAACTGGCTGATACCGCAACATTGTACGATAACCCGCGTCATCCTTACACCGAAGCGCTTATGTCAGCGGTTCCAAAGCCCGATCCGAACTTGCGGTCAGAGCGGATTGTGTTACAGGGCGAGGTCGCCGACCCGGCGAATCCGCCCAACGGCTGCTACTTCCATCCCCGCTGCGCTTACGCACGCGAACGCTGCAAGGTCGAACGCCCGCACCTGCGCAAAATCAGTGCGGAACACTACTCGGCTTGCCATTTCGCCGAGGAACTCGAGTTGCGAGGCGTGACGCCGAAGAGCAGCGCTATGCAGGCGGTATAACCTGGCAAGATGAATATATGTCGGATCTGTTGACCCATTGGGCCGTTTCTGATGATTGTCGCCGTCTCTTGCCTTTTGCCGACGGCATCGAGCCGTTCTTCGTCGAGGTTCTTGAAACCGAGCGTACTTTCGCCCGCTTGGGGGCGATCACGCGTACCGAAGGGTACTGGATTCCGCCGCTGTTGCAATGGGCGCGCGAGCATCGTGACCAACCAGCGCTCCAGCCCGCGATTCGGCGCAAAGTGGCCTGTTGCATCGCCGGTTTGACCCATACAGCGTGTGATCGCCTGATGAAGCCATATATGCAAGCTATTACCTATGCTGACGAGGCGAGCGCCAACCCGACTGACGATAATGTTGCGCGCCTGGTGTACGCCTACCAAGACACTTTTGTCTTTACTCAGGTGTATCTCGATGGTCACGAAGAGCCGTTTAATCGCTTCATGATGAGCCGGCTCAATACCGCTGCGGGGCAAGCCTTGGAGCGCTGGATTGGCACACTGTTTCAACGCGGCGTGATGGCGCTCCGAACAAATATCGCCGCGACCGATCAATTGGAGCGCGCAATCGTCGAACCTTTGATCCACGATGCAGCGCGGAAGATCCAGCAGCGCAACGATAGCCTGCGCCGGCTGATCGGCTCGCTCGGCATAACCCAACCCAACCTGTATGCGTGGCTGCAAGAGCTGCGGGCGCAACAATCTGCGCCTATAGACGAAGCAAACCGGCAGCCCGCCGCCCCAGCGTGGGAACAGGTCGAACATCTGCTGACCATCGATGACAGCGATCCGCAACAGCGGCTCGACAGCATGTTGCCCAGGTTTTTACCGCTCTATGTTGACTTTCATCGGCTGCTGCGCGCCTATCACCAGCGCGATCCAGCCAGGGTGCAGGCGTATCGGATCGAAACAGATTTTTACAATGCCGAAGATCCCGCTATCGCAGTTGCGCGCGCGATCCAGCGGGGCGAGCAAGTTCACCCCGAAGAGGCCCGCGCCGCAACAAAGCAAGGTGTCAACCAGAGCAGTTATGGTCAGGCGTTGGAAACAGGAATCGAATATATCCGCCGGAGCACGGCTTTCTGGCGGGGCGAGATCGCTAATCTGGAAACGCCAAATTCTGTCGAACGCGAACGACTCGCCTTCTGCCTGAGCGCATTGATCGACGCCACCGCCGGCGCCCTCTTCAAGCCGGCAGGTTTGGCCGACGACGCTCCCGATGCCACACACGAGGCGTATCAATACCAAAATGCGTATGTCTTTCGACAGACGTATTTCGATCACGAGGCAGGGCAATTCAACGCTTTTCTGCAGGCCGATCGCGATACTTCGCCCGAACAGGCAATGGAAGATTTGGTCGAGGCGCTGTTCTTACGCGCCCTGGCGGCCAATCATACGCTGGTGCCGGACATGGTTGCACTGCACCAGTGGTTCGATAATCTGTACACCAGTACAAACCAGTTGTCCGCAGCCATCCGCCAGCAAGTCCAGATCTTGTATCATCCGGACCCGGTGAAGCTGGAGCAGTACGAGATAAGGACAAGCTTCTACAATGCGAGCGATCCCGCAGTTATGCTGGCCCGAGCGTTGCAGCGCGGCAAACCCGTCACAACCGCGCAGGTGCAGATGGCGCTGCGGCAGCGCGCTAATGCCAGCACATACGGTCGGGCGCTGGAGCAGGGGGTGAGCGCCTGGAAACAGGCAACCAAGTTCTGGCTTCGAGAAAGCGATGTATTGCTCAGTCCACTTCCCTTCAGCGGCGCGCAATAAAACACAGGTGAGAACCTGCATTATAAACGCGAACAGGAAGGGAGGAAATCCGGCAGTAGCACATAAGTCTGGCAAGCGGGCATGCACAGACGCGCCGATTAGCGCAGCGACTTCCCGGCCATCCCCGCGCCCCACAGCCCCTCGCCAGGGTTTTGGTAATCCTCGTCCGGATGCCAGAGTTCGCGCACATCGCGGGCGCGGCGCAGTTGGCCAAAGGTCGTCGCGATAAAGGTGATCCGGCGTAGGCGTGCAGCGGGAACCGGCAACGGCAACTCGGCCAGCGCGCCCAATTCCAGGCAGTAGTAGCGCGCCTGGGCGCGAGGATGGTCGGCTTCATCGGGCAGCAACTCGCTGCGGGTGGCGATGCGGTAGCGCTTGATTGGCGCATAGTAGCGAATCGACCAGCGTTCGGAGCCAAGCGCCGCTGTCTGGTAGAAAGCCAGGTAGTCGGCGGCGAGTTGGGCGGGCAGGTGGGCCACAGGGATGCGGTACCATCCTTGCTCGCGGGCGATGCGCAGATCGCGCGGGCGGGTAATCACTGCGACCAGAACGCGGGAAGTGTCGTCGGGATGCATTGTCGTTCTCCGAAATCATGCTGTGGGGCCGAACAGAGTCGAAACGTTTTTTGTATAGTACGAGTTATTGGCGACTCGCGCAAGAGTGCGTGCTGTTTTGGCATGACACAGATGTGCGGATGTGCGGGCAACGCTCGTCAGCTCTTTACCAAATACCTACGCTAATGAAATTTGACACAACTGCGGTCGTCAACGTAGTGCCGCCTTTAGGCGGTTTGACGGTAGCACAGCCGCCTGAAGGCGGCACTACGAATACCGTCCCGATTACCGGTTTTGATTGTCAAAAACCATTAGGAGCCCAGCACTCAAGTGCAGGCTCACAACCAAAGTCGGCTGAAGCTGACTCGCTTGTCGAAATCAGACCTGAATCAACTTCCGATTGAGAACATATTCGCCGGTTATGATTTTGTCGTGCATATCCATCGCATAATCGATGGTATCTCGGCCAGAGAAAACAGACCAGGACAGCCTAGAGGCGTTCTGGTTGTAACGCACGCAGACGGGGCTGCCCGTTTGGGGTCTTCCTTTAGAGCCTGCAACGAAGAGGTCAGTTACCCAAGGCTAAAAGCGCCTGGGCTTGTCCCTGGCGCTACCAACGCGAAAGCTGGCATCCGAGACGTATGGCCTACCGACAAAGGCCCTGCCGGGCGAACCCGACAGCGGTTGCAGATGCAGGAGCATCCGACTATGAACCTTTTACCGAGCGGTGGCTTCCCCGCTCGAACCGGCAAAGTTCAGTTCTTCA
>JAKSDJ010000812.1 GCA_022360155.1 Chloroflexales bacterium
AGGAGAACGCCATCATCGACGCGCCAGAGCTGAACGCCATCTAAGGTTGCGGCGACGAGGAAGCGGTCATCGGGTACAAACACCAGGCATTGGCGCGGGCGCACGGTGTCGATTGGCAGCGTGCAGAGTTGCAAGCCATCGCTAAGATGGATGAGTTGTACTGTTTCGCCCAGGTCGACCGCCAGGATTTTGCCGCTGGAGGCGATTGCGAGGTTGGAGGGGATATGGGTGATGGTTTTAAGGTCGCGCCAAACCTGACAGAGCTGTTCGTACTATAACTCGTCCGGGTCGACGCCAAGCGCACGCAACTGCGCCCAGGCGCGTTCTTTGGCGGCCCGCTCGGCTTCTTTGGCGACCCGCTCAGCTTCTTCGGCGGCTAAGGCGTGTTCTTTGGCGACCCGTTCAGCCTCGTGAGCTGCTAAAGCGCGTTCTTTGGCGGCCCGCTCGGCTTCTTTGGCGACCCGCTCGGCCTCGCCTTCGGTCAGGCGGAGGCTGCCGTCCTGGTCATACAGCCGCAGTAACGTCCCATCCGGCGCCAGCCAACTCGCCAACTCCGCGCTCCATAGCCGGCCCTGCGCGTCGCGCGTCTGCTCGACCATGCGCGCCCCCTCACGCCACCAGCCGCACAGCCGGCCCTGCGTCTTGGGCCAGTACGGCGGGTCTTTCGGGTCGTAGGCGTAGTATTCATGGACGCCAAGCTCAGCATACTGGGCCGGTTTTGTGCGCAGGTCGTCGCGCCAGGTTTCCTTGGAGCTAATCTCGAACACCACCTGCGGCGGTGGGCGCTCCGGCTCGTACAGCCGCCAACTGCGCAAGCTGCGCACTCCGAGGTTGGGGATGACGACGCCCTTGAACACCGCCACATCCGGCGTGATGGGATACTGCTTGAACTCCCGCTGGGAGTAGATATTCAGATTGCTGATGATGAACCAACCCTCAACGCGATAGAGCCATTCCAAGACTTGCAGGAGGTAGAAAATGAGCTTGGATTGCGCAGTGCTTTCACCCATCAGGTCTTCCTTGGTTGGGTGCAGATCGTAATAGTGCTCGAACCCGGTGTCATCGTCGCGTTGCGTTGCGGGCGGATCGTACACTAGGGTGTGATCGTCGGCCATCACGCTGTCCTCCTCTCGTTGGGGTATGGGTCGCAAGCGTAGCACGCTGTGCGATCATTATAGCATGGCGCAATGCACGACCGCTACACGCCCTAAGTGGAACATCTATTCCACCCGCCACCGGCGCAGCGTCCCATCGTCTGAGCCCGAGACCAGAGCAGTTCCATCCTCGGCCACAAAGACATCGTGGATCGTATGAGTATGTCCCGTCAGGGTATTAAGCACCCTTCCATCAGCGACACGCCAGAGCCGTATCGTATCATCCGAAGAGCCCGACACCAGGATTGAGCCATCCACAGTGAAATCAAGCGAAGAGATGGTATCCGTATGATCGCTTAAGACGCGGAGCTGGGCGCCATCAGCAATCTGCCAGAAGCGGATCGTTTCATCCTCAGAACCGGACACAAGCGTTGTCCCATCGGGCGCAAAGATGACCGTTTGCACGCCACTGGTGTGCCCGGTGAACACACGTATCAATTCCCCATCACTGGTTTGCCACAAGCGTACGTCGCCATCCGCCCCAGCCGAGGCGAATTGCTGACCATCGAGGCCAAACGCGACACTACGAACCGGTCCGTTATGACCTGCCAGTGTCCGCAACAATATCCCATCTTCCGCACTCCACAGCCGTAGCATCCCATCGGATGAGCCGCTGGCGAGAACTGCACCGTCCGGCGCGAACGCAACTGTCTCGACTGCCACGCCCTGTCGTTCAAACGTACGGATAAGCTGCCCGCTCTGCGTATCCCACAGGCGAATGCTCGCGTCATGCCCGGCGGACGCCAGGGTTTGGCCATCGGGTGCGAAGGCGACGCTCTGAACCGGCCCAGTATGCCCCACAAGCGTCGTCAACAGTTCGCCGTCTGGTAAACGCCAAATACGCACCATAGTATCGTACGACCCGGTCGCCACAGTTTGGCCGTCGCGCGCTATCGCCGCGCTGTATATGCCGCTGGCATGTCCCTCGATGATGCTATTCGCTATACCATCGCTTACGGACCAGATTCGCGCCGTACCGTCCCAAGAGCCTGACGCTAACGTCTGACTATCTGGCGCAAAGGCTACGCTCATTACAATCGACTCGTGTCCCTCCAGCGTTCGCAGTGGAGCGCCATCGGCTATCGACCAGAGCCGAATCGTCCGATCCCACGAACTTGACACCAGGGTTTGGCCATCCCGTGCAAACGAAACATCAAGCACGGCATCGGTGTGCCCGCGTAATGCTTGTACCTCCGATCCATCGGCAACCCGCCACACGCGGATAGTCTGGTCCCAGGAGCCCGACGCCACTGTTTGACCATCCGGCGCAAAAGCTACGCTCAGCACGCCGTTTTCATGACCTTCAATTTTGTGCATCAGCGTGCCGTCTGCAACCCGCCAGAGCCGTAGGGTGAAATCGTGCGAGCCCGAGGCGAGAATCCGATCATCGGGGGAGAACGCAACACTCGCCGCCTTACTCGTATGCCCCTCGAAGACGCGCAGGAGCTGCCCATCGGGCAAGCTCCACAGGCGCACAGAACCGTCGTCCGCGCTCGAAGCCAGCATTGTCCCATCGCTCGAGAAGGATACATCCTCGATAGGGCTCGTGTGCCCCTTCAACGTGCGCAGGATTTGCCCATCACTTGTGCGCCACACGTGGATAATCCGGTCGCCACCCCCCGCCGCTGCAATCTGCCCATCCGGCCCAAAGGCCACACTGAGCACTGAGATCTTTTCAATGAAGCGGACCGTTTCGAGACTTACGGAATCGTAGATGTAGACGCCCAGGGAGGTAGCTACTGCCAACTGTTTGGCATCGGGCGACCACGCCACCTCGCCAATAACGCCTTTGCCCCAACGGTCCGTTTGCACCACTTGCTGAGCAGTTGTCTCATCGATCAAGCGCGTGCCGAGACCAGATGTGTCTGTAGGAGGGGGCACAGAGGTCGTTGCTGTAGGTGCTGGGGGTTGAGCGCTCACGTCGGTAGCGCTTTGCATTGTGGCAAGCGCTATCGAGGTAGCGTCGTCTGCTATC
>JAKSDJ010000695.1 GCA_022360155.1 Chloroflexales bacterium
CCTGTGCAAGCGGGCGCTGAAGCGGGCTCAAGCGGGGCGCTCCGCCCAGGGCTGAAGCTCCTGGGCTTCCGCGCCTGAAGGCAAGCATTTATGAAATTTGACAATCACCAGGGAGCGTCTCCGTCGTGCCGTCTTTAGGCGTTCTTACGGCAGCACAACAGCCTGAAGGCGGCACTACGAATACCGTTCCCGATTACCGGTTTTGATTGTCAAAAACCATTAGGCGCGACTTACGAAGAGGCGTGACGTACAGGTTGCAGCCACATCTCCTTATCACTCATTCAGGCCTTCATACGGACCGAGAAAAGTTGGCAATGGGCGAGTGACGTGCAGCTCGATGAGCGCCTTCACCGTCGCTAAAACCTCGCGGATGCCGTAACGCGTCGTCTCGCCTGGTTTGTATCCGTAGCGCAAGCGATCAGTATCACGGGTCCAGTCTGGCGTGCCCAACCCGACCGCGTCGATCCCGAGTTGGCGACAGGTATAGAGCGCCCGCGCCAAGTGGTAATGCTGCGTGACAAGCGTCGCCTCGGTCACCCCGAAAATCGCCCGCGCTCGATAGCAACTGTCATAGGTGCTAAACCCGGCATAGTCAAGCGTGATCGCATCACCGGGGACGCCGAGTTCCATCGCGTACTCGCGCATTACACTGACCTCGTTGTAGTCAACATGACTGTTGTCGCCCGTCATCAAGATCTTGCTGACTCGCCCGGCATGATAGAGTTCCACCGCACCACGAATACGATCGGCCAGCATAAACGTCGGTCGTCCCTGGTAGACCCCAGCGCCAAATACGATCGCCACTGGTTTCACGGGTGTTTGGGCTGCGTTGTTATAACGTCTATTCTGTGTAGTAAGTGTGACATAGCCAAGTCCAACGCCGACCAAGCAGAGAGCGGTCAGTGTTGCAAGGATCAGCAATGTGCAACCATAGCGCCGCAATCGGCGTGGCCAGCGCGCCCGCGCTATCGAGGCCGAACGGCGTCTGGTGCGCGGGACATTATTCATCTGTCGTTGTATGTCTATGATGTGCTCTCACTTTCAGTCATTCCCTTTGCCGATCCTCGCGCCGCTTCCCGCAGACATCTTAGCATGGTCGGGGCGTCTGCTCAATCCCAAATGCACCTGGCGAGGAGGTGAGGGGGCGAGGATGCAGTGACGCGATGCAGTATCTCCTCATCATTTTCATCTCTGGGTCTCGCGTCACCACGTTGCAATGTGAGCACAACGACATCTGTTGATAAGTTGGACGTCACTGCTTTGAGATCTGCCAATGATGTCAAAGGCCTGTCTGCTAATGCGACCAGTGTGTCACCGACCTGCACATCAGCAGCAGCGGCGGCGCTTCCCGACTCAATTGATACAATCATGAGATCTTGGTTTATAACCACACCAAGTTGTGGTCCAGGTATGATGCGCAGTACGGTGACTTCTTGCACCGTCGCAGTTCGTATCGAGTTGAAGGCCAGAGTTGCCGCGACAAGGACAGCCGCTATACCCATTATGACGAGCGCACGTCGCCGACTTAACCTCCTCAATGAACTTGTATCACGATCCATAGCTTGCCCTTTCTCAAAGATTAACATGAGACGCAGAGGAGACGATGATACGACGACGTGATGACACGAGGGTACGAGGACGCAAGGAATTCGCGCAGCGCCCCGATGTTTCTTCTGCTCCTCGTCTCTTCTGCTCCTCGCCTCCTCCGCTCGCGTTACGGCGCGACAAAACCCTGATAGTCTGGGTCGGCCTGCAACGCGCACTGCCGCAGCGCCTGCTCCGGTGTTTGCGTACGACAGGCCAGATAGTTCAGGCTAATCTGCTGCGCCACGGCCAGGTTCTCCTCTAGCGTTCCCTGCCCCTGCAGCACGTTATCCAACGCCTGGAGCAGCCAGTACGGCTCAAACGGGGCCAGGCCTTGCAGCGCCACGCCACCCAGATCGCTTTGGGTCAGGGCGGGGCCGTACAGCCCCACAACCGCCTGCGCCTGCGGGGCGCGCGCGGCGAAGTCCGGTGCGGTCAGCATCGAGCGACGGGCCGGCAGATCCGTCCCGACCAACGCATCGCTCCCCGCCAGGAATTGCAGCCAGGTCCAGCAGGCCTGCGGGTCTGGCGCCTGCGTCGTGATATGCAGCCCATCCCGCGGCCCCAGATCACTCGCTTGCAACCCCGTCTGGCCAATCGGCAACGGCGCCATCGCGATGGTGAACGGCTCGGCATCCGCCTGGCCGATCGCTGGCGTCGCGGGCGTCTCGCCAACTAGCGGCAACGTGATCGGGAAGGGTATCGTCGTCTGCGCCGCGTCGCGCCACATGCCCACCGCACCGGTTTGGAACAGCGCCGCGGTGTCGCTCGGCCCGCGCCGCATGTCATCCTGGCGATAGGCAATCTCCGGCGCGGGCATAACCTGATAGACCAGGGACAAATCCAGGTACCACTGGAGCGCGGCGACCACCTGCGGGTCGTCGAAATTCGGGCGGAGATCGGCACCGCTGCCCGTGACCAGCCGGGCGCCAAACTGGTTGAGGAAGAAGAAGAGATCGGGCAGCACCCAGGACGAGGCATAGCCATAGGTGCGCTGGTCGCCCGTGCCGGTCGTGAGCGCTTGCGCCGCGGCGAGGAAGTCGGCGAGGGTCCACTGCGCGGTCGGCGGCTCCAGCCCCGTCGCCGCGAAGGCCGTCGCCTGATAATAGAGCACATCCAACGAGAAGGCCAGCGGCAGCCCGACAAGCCGCCCCTCGGCTTGGTAGGGCGCCAGCAGCGCCGCGGGATAGGCGTCGCGCGGAAACTGCGCATCGGCATCGATCAGCGGCTGGAGATCGACCAGCGCGTGCCGGTCGGCGCGGGTGCGCGGCGGACTAGACCAGACCAGGCAATCCATGGCCTGCGCGGCAGCAGCCAGGCTGTCCTGCTCCAGCGGTTGGACCACGACGAGGATCTCGGGATGCTGGGGCTGAAAGGCGTTCGCCAGCGGCTGGAAGGTTTGCACCTGATGTTGCGGCGCGCCAAAGCGCACCAGGGTTGTGCCCGGCGGGGCGGTTTGCGGCGGCGGGGTGGCGACCGTCACTGGCAACAGATCCTCCGGGGCGGGGGTCGACTGTGCAGCAAGGATGGCGGGCAACTGAGCTTGCGCGGCGCGGAGCGCCTGGTCCGCGGCAACGTCGTGGTCCAGCACCTGCGTCAGCGCGTCGCCCAACAAGACCTGGACGGCCCCAAGCGTTGGCATGTCCGAGAGTGATAACGACGGCGCATGCTCCAAGGCCCATTCATACGCCGCCCAGGTCGTCGGATCAAGCGTTTCGCCAAATTGGGTGGCG
>JAKSDJ010000676.1 GCA_022360155.1 Chloroflexales bacterium
ACGCTCATCAAAATGAGATGGGCAAACTAGAGCTACAAGGAGATTTCAATCGGCCCAATGGATAAAGTCAGGCACGTTGTCATCCTGAGCGAAGCGAAGGCTCTCAATACCAATGGGTTTGAGAGCCTTCGCTTCGTTCCGAACGACAAGCTTCGTTATAACGCTATTCAGGGATCTGTTGAATTACCGGAAATGAGGTATTGAAGAAAAGATTAGCTAAGCGCGTCGTGATTACCCTAAGACTTTTCCTACGACTAGAGTATCTTGAAGTCTTGAAAAAAGAGTCGTAGAGTGAGCCTTGATCTTGACCAGACGAAGTGCATAACAGGCCCTAATAGGCAAAAGCTTTTCAGGTTTCTTCATAACAATTGGGCTGGTAAAGCCCCTGCCATCCTGCCCATGCCGCTAGTTCCACCCGACTCTTTACACCTGCTATATCGCGCAGCTTTTCGATGTGATGTTTTATTGTATGCGGGCTTAAACTAAATTGCCGTCCAATCTCGGCGTCGGACAACCCCCGTGCCACCAACGCGAGCATCTGTCTATTACGGCCTGTGAGCAAATCATCAGCGATCTCACGAGGTTCTGCGTTATTACAACCTATGAAACTCTGTAAGGATTGGTTCTGACGACGACTGGATTGCAGATGCAGTACGACATCGCCCTGCACAACCCGATTGAGCAATTGCAATATATTAGACGGGCTAGCAGCCATATCTAAAATCCCATCAATGCCCTCGCCAATGAGCGGTGTGAAATCATTATTGTTGACAGGACCAGGGCAGCAGATCAGCGCGAGGATTGGTAATGTTGGCGACTGACTGCGTATTCCTCGACATATCCGGGCAGCGACTGCAAGATGGTGAAGAACGTCGATGACAACCACTGTCCCTGGAGCTAGAGGGTGGGAATGTGAGCTAATACCTTCCATCGTAACTGGGAGATGATGGACCTCGAAGGGTTGGTCTTTGTTCTGAGCGAGGGTAAGAAAGAAAGAATGTACAGTAGGGCAATTGCTACAAAGGAGTACCTGGACGAGACTCATAACACACCTCTTTATGAATTATAGAAGCAGTTGAGTTGGTCGTAGGGGATATTGTCTTTACAAAGACCACCATACTTTTTCAAGCTTTACAAGTCGAATTGCGGAGGCTTGGGCGTGCCGAACAACTTGGAGCCGTTGTTAGGAATGCGGCGTCTCGCCGCTTGGTGAGGACGCGAGCAAAACGCTACTGCAACCCACAACCGTGGGCTTACCACAACGCTCTCTTGCCCATACCTATACAAACCTCGCAGCGGAGGCAGGTACCCCAGCCATCGCATCCGGACCACGTCACCTGCGGAGGGGTCTGCTGAGAATGCGAGGAGCTGAGGACGCGACGACGTGAGCCAAGCGCCGGCCCACCCGATGGCTATGCGCTGCCAACAGTCCTGACTCCTCTTGCACCAATGCACCTCTCGCAGCGGAGGCATGCACCGTAGCCGAACGAACTGCCGACCACCTCATCTGCGCAGGGGTCTGGGGAGCCCGAGAGGTGGAGCTCGCATTGAGTCATCTCGCTATCTTGGTAATGCTGTGTGTCCTGGACCTACAGATGAAGAACCACGCAAAGTGGTATGATACCCCCCTAGTATCGCGTGGTTGCCAATCCTATGTCATCGCGTGTATCATGAAAGGAACATAGCGTCATGGACCTGCCGCCATCTGATTTTGACGGAGCCTGGAAGTACGCCTTGGAGCAGTTCTTTGCGCCCTTCCTGGAACTCTTTTTTCCCAAGGCGTACGCCGCGATCGATTGGACCCAGCCGGTGACGTTCCGGGAGACGGAGCTGCAGCAGATTGCGCCCGAGGATCAAGCGGGGCAGCAGCGGGTCGACAAGCTCGTACGGGTCCGGCGTCGCGACGGAACCCCAGCCTGGGTGCTCGTTCATGTCGAGATCCAGAGCCAGCACGATGCTAGCTTCGCGGAGCGGATGTTTCGCTATCACGCGCGGCTGTTTGATCGGGACCGGATTCCCGTGGTCAGTCTGGCGGTGCTGGGTGACGAGGCGCCGGATTGGCGGCCCGAACGGTTCGGGTACGATCTCTGGGGTTGCGAGCTGAGTCTGCGCTTCCCGACGGTGAAACTGCTCGACCTCGATCTGGCGGCGCTTGCGGCGACCCCAAATCCGTTTGCGGTCTTGACGCTGCTGCACCGCGACGCGCAGGAGACCCGCGGGCAGCCGGACGAGCGGCTGCGGCGCAAGGTGGCGCGCTACCGAGCGCTCTTGAACCAAGGCTATACGGCACGTGACGTGCGGACGTTACTGCGCTTGATGGAACATGTGCTCCGGCTCGACCCGGAACACGCTCGCCAAGCATTCGATCAAATGCGCCACATAGAGATGGAGGTCTATGGAATGGAAACGTTTGTGACCAGTTTTGAGGAGATTGGACTGGCTGAAGGCCTGGCCAAGGGTCGGGCCGAGGGCCTGGCCAAGGGTTGGGCCGAGGGTTGGGCTGAGGGCCTGGCCAAGGGCCAGCGCGAGATCGTTGTGCGCCAGCTCACACACAAAATCGGCGTGCTCCCGGCGGCGCTGCTCGAGCGGCTCAGCGCTTTGTCGACCGAGCAGGTGCTGGCTCTGGGGGAGGCGCTGCTCGACTTCGGCAGTCTGGCCGACCTGACCGCCTGGCTCGCCGCGCGGGAGGCGTAAATCGTTGTAGGCGCGGCTTGCAGCCGCGCTGGCTTTCTCTTGTGAAGCGTGACATGCTATGCGGCTCGCATTACGCCAACAACAGGCAAGCAACAATGAACCATGCCTGAGCACGTTATCAGAGGACATCGATGGTATCGACGAGTACTGCTGCCCACCTCGGACAAGGTATCGTTGAGTAGACGCTATGGATCAGTTGATAGACCAGATCATTGCCCAACTCGGTGCTGCACCCGACGCAACTCGGCGCGCTCATCCGCTGTTTACCGCTATCGCGGCAGTGCTCGCTGCTGTCCCTGATGACCATGCCGACTTGGAACGCTTCGCGGCCCGTCCACAGCGCTATGCGAGCGTGCTGCGCGATCTGCTCGCCGAGCGCCTGCCCCGGGATGCCGAGCTGCGTCAGACGCTTGAGGTCTTGCTCGCTAACTTATCAGAAAAGTCAGGTCTGGCTCCAACTACTGCCGCCACTGGCGACACGATCACCGTTGGCGACATCAACGAGGCGACCGGCGTTGCAGTCGGCGAAGGGGCGCAGAGTACAGTTCGCAATATCCAGACCGACGGTGGCAACTATAGCGAAGGCAATCAGTACAATCTGACGGTCTTCTTCACCGCTGCCGGCATCGCAGATCCATCTATCGAACAGCAAGAGTTGATAACCGCCTATCTGGCGCGCCTGGCCCAGCGCTGCGACCGGCTGCGCCTCTCCGGCGCGGTCCAGCGGGAGCGCCGCGACGCCGGCCCAGCCCTGACCCTTAGCCAGGTTTACGTGACCCTCGCCGCCGAAGCCTGTAAGCCGCTTGCAGAAGCACAGAGTGAGGGGGAGTTCGACAGGACTCGTGCTGCCAGTAACCCCAATGAAGTCAGGGTTAAAGGTTATGTACTAGAGCGCCCGCTCTTATTGACCGAAGCGCTGAGCCAGCGCAAACAGCTCGTGTTGCTCGGCGGTCCGGGCAGCGGCAAGAGTAGCTTTCTGCGTTACCATGCCGTGGCTCTAGCCCAGGCCGAGCCAGCCAAGCTCCCCAGTGGTTGGGGTGCCGGCCAGCTCCTGCCGCTCTATGCCTCGCTCGGCGCCTTCGCCGCCTGGATCCAGACGCACAGCGGCGCCTGTGATGGCCCTGGGCTCTGGTATTACCTGCTCGCCACCGCTCAGGAGTATGGATTGGAAGGTCTCGACCAGCCACTCACGCGCGCCTTTCGGCAGGGTGGGTTGCTGCTCTTGCTCGACGGCCTCGACGAGGTGGCCGATTCCGCATTGCGCGCCAGCGTTGCCCGTGCCGTCGCTACCCTGGCCGAGGCGGGCGGCTTTGTCGCAGTCACCTGCCGGGTGCGCTCCTTCGAAGGCGCGGTAGCAGAACCATTTGCCGCGTGGGGTGCGCCGGTCAGCCTGGCGCCCTTCGACCTAGACCAGATGCGCCACTTCGTGCAAGCCTGGTACACCCACAGCGCAACCCGCGACGCCATCGACCCGTCCGAGGCTGCCCAGCGCGCCGCGGAACTGATCGATCGCCTGGAGTGGCTGCCCACCCTGTATGACCTGGGCCAGACCCCGCTGCTGCTGACGATTATCACTATCCTGCACTACTACGAGGGCAAGCTGCCCGAGGACCGCGCTGAACTCTACGAGAGTCTGGTCCAGTTGCTGCTGATCCGCTGGACCCAGCAGCGCCGCGAGGCGGGCGCACCGCCGGCGCTGCTCGACCAGCTCAAGGCCGACGGGCGCCTGGGCGGGCTGAAGGAGTATCACTTGCGCCACACGCTTGAGGCGCTGGCCTACCGCGCCCACCAGCAGAGTCCGGCCAGCGATGGGCGCGGTCTGCTCGACCGGCATCGGGTACGCGGGGCCTTCGATGACCTCTTCAGCGAGTTCGAGATCGGGGCCGGGCCGGCCGCCGAGAAAGCGGTGCTGGTGCTTGACTATCTGGAGCGTGAGAGCGGCCTGTTGCTGCCCGAGGGCGGCGACGTGTACGGCCTGCCCCACCTGAGTTATGAGGAATACCTGGCCGGCTGCTCCCTGAGCCGGCAGGCCGAGTTCTGTTCGCTGGCCTATGGTCACTGGCAAGCCGACCCCAGCCGCTGGCGCGAGGTGATCTTCCTGGCGCTGGGGCGCATGGTGCGTGGCGAAGGCCGCGAGACTGCTGCGGGCTGGCTGTCCTTCCTGCTCGCCCCCGCCCACGGCGAGCATACGCGCACCGATGACGAGCGCCAACGCGCAGCGTTCTTCGCCTACGAGTGTTTGCGAGAGATGGGCGGCAAGGCCGCGCTGATCGGTGTCAGTACAGTAGATATGCCGGCGCTATGGAATAGCCTGGCCAGTGGCTTGGCGGCGGTTGTCGAAGGTGGAGCGCTGCCGGCTACCGACCGCGTGCAGGCCGGAGTCTGGCTGGGCAAGCTGGGCGACCCGCGTATACCCGTGATGCGTGATGAGTGGCGAGTGACGAGTAGCCCGCACCATTCACCACCTTCGGCACAGATTGCGCATCACGCGTTTCTTGCCGGTTATTGGTGTCCCATCCCCAGTGGCAGCTTTGTGATTGGCATGAAGCCGGAAGAGATCCAGCGGCTGCCGAAGGATGAGCGGCGTTATTCGCAGGACACCAACAACACGGTTCCGATCACAGTCACCGCCTTTGATCTGGCACGCTACCCGGTGACCAACGCCCAATACAAGCTGTTCATCGACTCCGGCGGCTACAATCCCGATGCGCCCTGGTGGGACGCAGAGAGCCGGGCATGGTTGCAGAAAGACAAGTGGTCGGAACCTCGTTATTGGAACGACGAGCGCTTCGGCATTGCCCGCCCCAACCACCCGGTGGTCGGCGTATCCTGGTACGAGGCGATGGCCTTCTGCCGCTGGCTGACCCAACATCTAGCCGACGGCCACGAATATCGGTTGCCCAGCGAAGCCGAGTGGGAGTACGCCGCACGCGGCGCAGCACGCCGGATTTATCCCTGGGGTGACGAGGAGCCAGACGGTGAACGGGCCAACTTCGAACGACTCCATGAAGGGACTAGTGCCGTCGGTTGTTTCCTGCAGGGCGCGACGCCGGAGGGAATCTTAGATCTTGCTGGGACTGTCTGGGAGAGGACGCGCTCAATGTATCAGACCTATCCCTACGACCCCGACGACGGGCGTGAAGATGGAGACAAGCTAGAACAAAAACACTTTACGATTCGTGGTGGCTCGTGGCTTGATTCCCCGATCTTCCTGCGTGCCGCCTTCCGCTTTCACTTTACGCCTGGCTACCTCAACAACGACCTTGGGTTTCGGCTTGCCCGGCGCAAGCGATAGCCGATACTGCTAGTGACGAGTGACGAGTGCGCATACCTGTCCACGTCCATCTGCATCGATGAACGTTCAGCAGCGCCGATAGCGCGGCAGTTTGACTGCCGCGCGCCATACCCCTGTTCAGACCGGCTGTCAAAAAATCCCTCCGGCAAGATCGGTCAGGGGCGGACAGACGTGATTCGCACGAGACCCTAAAGGTTTTCAAAACCTTTAGGGTCTTATGGTAGCGGCTCGACAAGCTCGCCGTGCGGCCAGTGGCGGTTCGGACGCGCCGTGGCGGATGCCTTCCGGCGCGGCGCACGCGCGGTAGCAGGGTTAAGGCCATTTATCGTGCAGCGTCGTGGCGTCGCGTTTTTGCCTCTCCGCCTCTTCATCCCCGCGTAGGCGGGGATCATCGTCTCTTCCTTACACAGCCGTGCGCTGCCAACGGCCGATTTGTTCCTGCACCTATGCAGACCTCGCAACGGAGGCATGCGCCACAGTCGTGCGCACCGTCGACCACGTCGCCTGCGGAGGGGGCTGGGGGACCGTTAGGGCGCCCCAGCGGGGAGCTTGAGGGGCAGCGCCCCTCAGATCTGCGACACACCAATAATCGGGAAGGCGTGATCCGACATGGCAAGCGCAAACGAACGAACCGTCAGGGCGCCCCAGCGGGGAGCGTAAGGGGCGGAGCCCGCTCGGAACGGCACGCACCGTGCAACCGAGCGGTGCAACCCTAAACGCCAAGCGCAAACGAACGAACCGTCAGGGCGCCCCAGCAGAGAGCTGACAGCTAATCTCTCAACGATGCAAGAACCAGCTCATACCCGCGCTGCCGATCCACATCCCCCGCGCTGCCAGCCAATCCCGCTCGGGGCCGTCGCGGAGCAGCGGGTTGCTGTGGTTGAGATGTATAAAGCCAACCGAGCAGGAGGCGCCCGCGAGTCGCTTGGCGGTTTCGGTGACCGGCGGATGCGGGATCTCGGCCATATTGCGGCCAGGCAACTCGGTGTTGCTGTAAAACGTTCCGTCGAGCAACGCGACATCCACTGGACTCAGGAATGTGACCAGGTTCTCATCCCACTGATCCCAGCGGTCGATATCGGGACAGAAGAAGAAGGTCCGCTGCGGTCCGCGCACTAGGTAGGCCATCGTGTCGCTGTACTCTGCGCGGTGCGGCACGGCAACCGGCGTAATCGTCAGCCCGGCGGAGATGGGCGTCGGTGTACCTGGCATCAACGGGCGCAGCGCAATATTGCTCGTCGCAACGAGCTGTGACCAGGGACCGTTCGTGATCAGAAAGGCGGCCATCGCGGCGGTCACATAGACCGGCAGCGCCTGGGTGTTCATGACCTCGCGCCCAAGATTGATCAGCCCGGTGTAGTGCCCAATGTGCGCGTGGGTCAGAAGCACGCCGGCGAGGGGGCATGCCGGGGCGTGGGCGGTCAGCATAGCCAGTTGGGTGGGAAAGTCTGGTGTCGCGTCGATGAGCCAGCTCGCCTGCGCGGCGTGGTCGATCAGGGCGAGGCTCACGACCATGCGGCGCTGCGCCGGGTCGCGCCGCGCGCCCATGCATGTCGTACAATAACAGCCAGCCTGTGGCACGCCGCCGTCCTGGGCGCTCCCCAATAACAGCACCTCGATCCCATTCGTTTCAAGATTGCTCTCACTCATTCGTACATCCTGTTCATCCTGTTCATCCTGTCAATACCGCTTCGTGCGCTGGGCATACGGGTCCAGCGCGTCGCGCAGCCAGTCGCCCAGAAGATTCATGCCCAGGCCGGTGAACATAATTGCAATGCCCGGGAACGTGGCGATCCAGGGATAGATCGTCAGATACTGGCGGCCATTCGCCAACATGTTACCCCAACTTGGGACGCCGGGTGGAACACTGAGCCCAAGAAAACCCAGGCCGGCCTCATAAAAGATCATCGCCGACATTTCAAAGGTGGCGATCGTGATGATCGGCCCGACTAGGTTGGGCAGAATGTGGCGGAAAATAATGCGAAAGCTTGAAACCCCCAGCGCGTTCGCCGCTTCCACGAAGGCCGACTCGCGG
>JAKSDJ010000328.1 GCA_022360155.1 Chloroflexales bacterium
CAGCATCGTAGACTTCCTGGGCGGCAAGCTCAGACGAGAAAAATGTGTATTCGATCAGCGCCGTATGCTCATCGTAGGGGAGAACGTATCCAAAACGAACGTCGGCGCCCTGGTCGATCCGAAAGTCCATAAAGGTCGCCGCACCCGGATCGAACGCCGCTTTCGGCGTTGTGATAACCCAACCTTTGAAATGTTGAAGCCAGGAATGGTATCCCGGGCGCTGCGGCTCGGACCGATAAATGCTGTTGAAGACCCATTGCCCGCTACAGGGCTGTCCATCGACCCAAATGGTCACGCCCCCCGCCGACTCTTCGATTCGCTCCACCGTACCATAAAGGCGGGTGATATTGGGTTGTTTCGCCACCCAGTCGTTCACAAAGCGGTAGAAGTCGCCTCCTTGGATCATTTTATAGCGGTATGGAGCAATCTTGAGCCGCTCAGCCTGCCGCTCTCCGTAAAACCACAGGTGATCCCAGCCACGAAAAACGATCGGCTCGAAAACACCGTCGCCCAACTCCCAAAAACACCAGGTACGGTCATTTCGTGTCTTCGGACTCTGTTCGATCAGCAGCACCCGCTGCCGGGCCAGATCGGTCTGCCCGAAGTGATAAACCAGGCTGAGACCCGCCGCACCGGCGCCGGTTATGATGTAGTCAAAATTATTCATGTTTCTATTGCGGGCTGGCGGCTAGGTGTTCATTGCCTAGCCGCCTCGACCCTCTCCTGATTACGATGACCAACGATATGGTTGGACCTGCTGCAAGTGGTCCAGAGAACCTGGATCTCAACCAGATCACGAAGCGCTTTCAGCGGTAATAACGTTGGGGCCTGTTTGGCCGCGTGCAAAGGTTGCAATATTCGTCATTGTCGTTTCGGCGATATTTTGCAACGCATCGCGGGTGAAAAAGCCCTGATGCCCAGTGATCAGGACATTAGGGAAGGTCAACAAGCGCGCAAACACATCGTCGCGGATCACCTCTGCCGAAAGATCCTCGAAGAAGAGAGTTTCTTCCTCTTCGTAAACGTCTAAGCCCAGGTAGGCGATTTTGCCGGACATAAGCCCCTGTATGACGGCGCGGGTATCGATCAGCGCGCCCCGACTCGTATTGATCAACATCACCCCGGTCTTCATCTGCTCCAGGGTTGCAGCATTGATCAAGTGATGAGTTTTGGGCGTCAGCGGGCAGTGGAGCGTAACAATATCCGCCGTACCCAACAACTCCGAGATATCGACGTAGCGCACGCCAAGCTGCTCACACTCTTGGTTGGGGAAAACATCATAGGCAAGCACCTGGCAGCCGAACCCGCGCATGATCCGCGCCGCCTCGATACCAATCTTTCCCGTCCCAATAATACCGACGGTTTGTTTGTACAGATCAAACCCTAAGAGACCATCGAGCGAAAAATTCCCCTCGCGCACGCGCGCATGGGCGCGGTGGATCTTGCGATTCAGGGTGAGTATTAATGCAAGGGTATGCTCGGCGACGGCGTGTGGCGAATAGGCTGGCACCCGTACAACGGTGATGTTATGGCGTTGTGCAGATATCAGATCGACATTGTTGAAGCCGGAGCAACGCAGCGCAATCAGGCGCACGCCCAATTGGGCTAAGGATTCAATCGTCGCCGCATGCAACTGGTCATTCACGAACACACAAACCGTCTCGAAGCCGTTGGCCAGAGAGACGGTCTCTCGGGTCAATCGCGGCTCGAAAAAGGTCACATCGAACCCATAGGGTTGGTTGGCTGCTGCCAAGAAGGTTTCGTCGTATGGTTTAGCGCTAAATACGGCAATGCGCATCAATATTCTCCTCCGCTGGCTCTGTCTTGGAATCTGACAAGCAAGCCTACTTTGCCGGTTCCGCGACTGCATCAGTTCCACCTGTGACGACGGCGCTCACTGTTGCACAAAAATGGCTGTCCAGCGCTGAACTGCCGGTCATCATACGAGCCTGCACAAACACAGGCCCCATTTGGATTATAGATGCGGTTGATACAACTCGTCAATGCGCCCGACCTCATTGGTTCTATTGCAGATAGCTGAACACTCCAAAAGCAAGCGTTCTTTTTGTTTTGGTCCGGTAAGAAAATCTGTGGCCTTCAGTAATAATCTCGTAAGCATCATGTAAGATCCCCAAGTCATAATCAGGCTACGCAGCCATAGATAAAGCAGCCATAGATAAAGTAGATAAAGTTCATCGCGAAAGGAGGAAATGACAGAACCATAACAGCGTGTAACCTGGCGTTTTGTTCGTTTTGATGACTTGATCAACACAGCATAGATACAACGACTACGATGAATGCATGCAAACGTGTTTTGCAATGTTAAGGAGGATGTATGAATTCTAAGCGAATGAGTCGATACATTGCGCCGCTTGTTGCTCTGTTACTGCTTGCTACTGGCGGCGTCAGCTTCGCCGCGCCGCGTCATGGTGCGAACTTGCCCACGGCGACCTATGAAGTGACGATTTACAACTTGACTGGCGGCCAGCCCTTCTCGCCGCCGGTGCTGGCGACCCATAGCCGCGCTGTTGATGTCTTTACGGTTGGCGCTCAGGCCAGCGAAGGGATCAAGGAAATTGCCGAGAATGGCAACAATGCGGTCCTGGTACCGGCGCTGAACAGCAATCCACGGGTGCTGGAGGTTGTCGAGGGCAATGCGCCTCTCGTCCCCGCAGCTAATCCGGGTGGTACACCGTTCAGCAACTCGACCACACTGACGATCCATGCAAATCTGCAGGCGCGTTTTCTCTCAGCGGCTTTCATGTTGATCTGCACCAACGATGGCTTTAGCGGCGTTGATGCTGTGCGATTGCCGCCGTTTGTGGGCAGCAGCAGCGTCATCTACAGCAATGGATACGATGCCGGCACCGAAGTCAATACTGAAGACTTCGCCGACATCGTTCCGCCTTGCCAGGGTCTGATTGGTGTGACCTCGGATGACTCTGGCGCTGGCATGAGCAATCCGGCCTTAGCTGAGGGCGGCAACATTGTGCATCATCCTGGCGTCGCAGGCGGCAATGATCTGTTGTCCGAACTTCACGGCTGGGATGATCCGGTTGCCAAGATTGTTATCACCCGGGTCAACTAAGTGCAGCGAATGCAGGTCATCGGCCTGCTCTTGTGACTTGCCGTTGATTGTACATCGCTCACATTTGCGGGAACATTCTTCCCTGCGAAAATCTTTTCCCGCTCCACATCAATGGAAGATCGCAACAGTCGCTGGGCTTGTCAAAAGCCCGGTGACTGTTGCTGTTAGGCATGCTTCGTGGTTGCTTGATACGTGTAGTGAAGCTTTAGGTCGCGTGTCAATCCGTCTTCTACAAGAAACTTGCAGTGTGGCTGTAAAACACACCTGCCTAATGAAAATAAAACGACGCCGTTATGTTGGGCGCCCTGAATCTAATTGTCAGGTATATAGACTCAGCTTCCTAACTCAATGTACGCCACGCTCTACTGTGCGGCAATCTTCCTTCACTTTTCCACTTTGACGCAATCTACAGCGCTACCTGCCGCGCTTGACTGATACGGTTGTTGCCTCCATAATGGCTGCATAGTCAGCAAACCGTCTCTATTCGAACATATGCATGTCAACAAGTAGAGTTGGCGTGAAGCTGCAAAACTGGTTTGAAGCCAGGAGCAACACCGTGACGAGTCTTAAGAAACGGGTTATTGTAATCACTGGGGCGTCGAGCGGGATTGGCGAGGC
Source organism: Chloroflexales bacterium (assembly GCA_022360155.1). Lineage (GTDB taxonomy): Bacteria > Chloroflexota > Chloroflexia > Chloroflexales > Chloroflexaceae > JAKSDJ01. Next base: position 3,707 of record JAKSDJ010000328.1, read on the forward strand.
GACTGCACAGCTCTGCGCCGCCCAGGGAGCGCGGTTGGCGTTAGTCGCCCGCAGCACCGAGAAGCTAGAGGCGTTGGCTCAACAGGTTAAGGGACTGGGCGGCGATGCGCTGGTTGTTCCCACCGACGTGAGCTGCACCAAGCAAATACACCAGCTAGCCAACACTGTTCTATCCCACTATAGCCACATAGATGTCTTGGTCAACAATGCCGGTTTTGGACTCCTCGACTCTTTCGCCCAAGCCGATATCGCCGATCTCCAGGCAATGATAGCGGTAAACATATACGGTGTCGTCCGCTGTACGCAAGCGTTTTTACCCGGCATGCTCGCCCGGCGCAAGGGCCAGATTATCAATGTTGCATCACTGGCCGGATTGCTCGCGACGCCAAATTTTGCCTTCTACAGCGCGACCAAGTTTGCGCTCATCGGTATGTCGCGGTCGCTGCAACTCGATTTATGTGGAACCGGCGTGCGCTGCGCAATAATCTGCCCCGGCGCGACTCGAACCCCTTTTATGGCTCGGGCCGAGGAAAGCAAGTATAGTCGCGTCACTCGGCTCGTTCCCTGGCTAGAAGCCAATGATGTGGCGCGAGTGATTCTGCGGGCGATGCAGAAGAACAAATCGGGTGAAATCGTTGTTCCTTCGATTGCCGCACCGCTAGTCTATCTGGCGAGTGCGTTGCCCGGTGTGGCGCATTGGGTCATCCGGCTACTGAGGTAGTTTGTGCCGCTTCAATTGTGACGTTGTAGCGACGATCCTGCCTGGAACTCGATTTATGTTTTGTTGGGACGCTGAATCCAAGCAACTGGTCATAACCAAACAGCCCTGGTTTAGCCAGGGCTGTTTAGTCTGCTATCATTACTTCAGGAGCTAATGCTCGCGTAGCAACGTACTGGTCTTTTGTTTAGGTCTTTCGACCAGCTTCTAGAGTCGTGTCACAGCGTGGTGCAAGGATGGTGCTACATTGTTGTGCTGCGACGATGCTCCGATGATGGGCTGCGATGATGCTGCGACGGTGCAAAGACGGTGCTACATTGTTGTACTACGATGGTGCTCCAATGATGGGCCGCGATGATGCTGCGACGGTGCTACATTGTCGTACTACGATGATGCTCCGATGTAAACTCCGGCAAGGGTTTGATGTTGTGTTGTAATGATGCCGAAGGACACCGCGACAATGACTCAGAAGCTTGCCTAGGCCCTTGAAGCCGATAGCTATGAGCAGGTTTGGTGTTGGGTTGTTGTTTGGAATTGCCTGCTACACTCCTAGGATAGCATGAAATATTAGTCGCCTCAATCACACATCGGTCTTACTTGTGCGGCTCCAGCGGTACTAGCTCGTATATACCTTGAAGTACTAATTTTTTATAACTTTTTGTTAACCTAATATAGGCCTCATGCTAAAGAGTTGTATAGAATAAATCGGTGTTTGGCGCTACAGAAAGCGAAAAACTACATAATGCCCGGACGTTTGATCAATAAACAGCTTTTCAAGCGCAGCTTGTCATCAGGCTAGTCCCAAAAACCCATAGTACCTTTAAGTACTACCGCGCGCCGCACGTACGAAGCGACACACACGCTCGATATCGACTGGGTTTGCGATCTCGCCATGCTCTTTGATGCTACTACCGACAATCACACCATCAGCAATCTCCATAAAAGCGGCAATATTGCGCTCGTCAGTACCGCTGCCCAGCAGAAGCGGACAATTCTGCGCGAGTGTCCGCGCCTGTTGCACTTTCTCCAGGTCGGGTGCATCGCCGGTCATACGTCCGGAGATAATCAGCGCGTCTGCCCCAAAGAAGCGCGTCCACTCAATATGGGTTGCCATATCGATGCCAGGAAAGCGCACCGAGTGTTTCTTATCGACATCGGCGAAGATTTTGATAGACTCGGCGTGTAGCTCTTTACGGCGGCGCATCAGATCGGCGGCGCATCCTTCATCCCAACTCCCTGCATCCCACACCCCCGCACCAGTAAACATGCAGACGCGAATGAAGCTTGCCCCGGCGGCAAGAGCAATGCCGAGCAGTGCGACACCGCCGTTGTGTACCAGGTTGATCCCGATTGGCACAGCGCTTGCTTCTTTGATGGCGCGGGCGACAACGGCATGCGCTGCAATGCTTTCTGGTTGAACATGTGGTCCGGCGCGAAATGGGATGTCCCACATATTCTCGACAATCAAACCATCGCAACCGCCCTCGATCAAGGCATGGGCATCGCGCAAAGCATGTTCGATGATGGTGTCGATACTGTAGCCGGTGTACCCCGGCGCTCCAGGCAAGGGCCAGCAGTGGACCATGCCGATGATGGGTTTGGGTGTGCCAAAGATCGCCCCAAGATCTTCGATATGCAGCGAGTCAAGGTGTGCTTTCCAGAGCGGTGTCATTCATACCTCTTTTCTTGGCGGGAGTACCAGATAGTGCAGCGCAGGGTCAAGCTGTGACAAGATCGCGCTACGGGCGGGCAAAGCAACGGCAGATCCCAGGCGTGTTGCGGTCAGCGCCCCAAGCACGTTGCCAAAGGTTGCACAAACCGCGACTGGAGCGTGGTGCAAAAATGCCCATGCCAACCCTGTGGAAAAAGCGTCGCCGCAACCGTTTGTATCTACGACAGTCACTGCTGGCGGCAGCACCTCCAAACGACAATCGCGATTGGCTACAAGGCAGCCTCTCGCGCCGCGTTTAAGTGCGACCTGTTTGACGCCCCCCGACAGGAGCATATCTAGCGCCGCTACGTCGGAGTGTTCGGGAATAAGCAGATGAAGTTCATCCTCATTCAAAGTGAGCAACCAAATGTTAGGCAAAGCGTTCAGGAGTGTTTCCTGGCATTGTTGGGCTGGAGCTATGCCCAAGTCCAACATAACAGGAACACTGCAACGGGCTGCTAGTTCGATGGCGCGCAAGGCTGCAATGCGTTGCGGCCCTGCCAGCAAAGCATATGCACTCAAGTACAACAAATCCACACCCGCGAATATAGCCACATCGATAATCTCAGGATCGAAGAGAACATTTGCGCCGCGAAAACTAAAGAAAGTGCGCTGGCCGCCTGAACTGACGACAGCCGAACACAGGCCGGTTGCAGTTTGTTCGTCTCGCTGCACAGTGGAGATGTCTACACCAGCTTCGCAAGCGACAGCGAGCGCAACCTGGGCAGCCAGATCACTGCCGATCCGGCCCAGCAAACGAACACGTCCGCCTAGGCGGGCGAACATGGTTGCCGCATTCAGACCGGCGCCGCCGCTCCCCCAATCGAGGAACTGCGCCGTCACATCGTGGCCCTCAGGCGGATAAGCAGGCACAACGATGGTCTGATCAACATTGATGTCGCCAAGGACAAGAATATGTGCGTGATTGTCGTACTCCATACCCCTATCATATCCTGGTCTGCAGCACGAAGCAAATTGTAGCAGCTAGCTTTAATATACGCCTTTCCCAGCGGGATGATTGTAAGTAGAACACTATGACCTGGAGGTTCGATAATGGTTATCATCAGTCTTGGGAATGAAATGCTTTCCACAACGAGATCGTTGCATCCGAACCGCAGCGTATTATGGATCGCCCATAAGCGCAATGCCCAAAGTCATGAGCCAAGCATGCGTGTCTGCGAATCTGTGTGAAAATACCTTGGTTATAAGCCAAGGTTTTACAGCTCACAAAAAGCCATTTAAACAGCGTAAAAACGTCCAAACAGCCCATTCCAGACAGTCATTAGAACAGGAGCTGCCCGATTGTGAGAGCAAATTCCGACATATACTGGTTTTTCTGACATCGCTTGAGTATAATGGGGGTACACAGTGATCAGGTTTTACCGGCTGGTCACCGCCTCGTCTTCTGTATAGCATTCAGAGTCCAAAGATAGCTTGAAAGCCTGTTTATGAGCGCCAAAATGCCAGAATCACCCTCTGCGCCCCAGCCAGTGAGCGCAAAACATATGGAAGACATTCTCATCATTGACGATAGCGAGCAGATCTGTAGTCTTCTGGCCGAATATGTTCTACCAGAGCTTGGATACCGTTCTACCGTCGCAAACACTGGTCGTCAGGGGCTGTATCGTCTGCGCCAGAGCCAGCCGGACTTGATTCTGCTTGACTTGCAACTCCCTGACATCAATGGTCTTGATCTCCTACGACTCTTGGCCCAAGAGGGCTACGACGTGCCAGTGATCTTGATGACAGCCCATGGCTCTGAGAATATCGCAGTAGAAGCTTTCCGAATGGGTGCGCGCAACTACCTGATCAAGCCCTTCAGTGCAGTCGAGGCGAAAGCCGTTATCGATCAGGCGCTGCGTGAGCGCCGGCTCCGCCGTGACAAAGAGCAACTCAACCACTCGCTGCAACAGCGGGTTCAAGAACTGACCGTACTGTACCGCATTGGAAAGTCGGTGACCAACCTGATGACCCAAGAGGAGTTGCTCGAACGCATTGTCGAGGCAAGCGTGTACATCACCCGCGCGGAAGAGGGCTTTTTGCTGCTGCGTGATTCGCAGACCGACGAGCTCTATCTGCGTGCGGCCAAAAATCTTGGCGAACAGCGAGCCCAAAGTTTGCGCATGCCAATCGACGATACGCTGGCGGGCCAAGTGGTGCGCACGGGACGACCCATTCGCCTGGATCGTGAGCGAGTCGGCGTGCCCCTCAAAGTCAAGACGGGCTTCCTCGTACGGGCGACTATTCAGGTGCCGCTCATCCTTGGCCATCAAGTTATTGGGGTGCTGGCTGTTGATAACCAACAGTCAGATCGGGTGTTTAGCGAAAATGACCAGTCGTTGCTTTCGGCCCTGGCCGACTATGCAGCAATTGCCATCGAGAACGCGCGACTCTACCGCCAGGCTAAGCAGAACGAAGAGCGGTATCGCAAGCTGTTCGATAACGCCTACGACCTGATCTTTACCCTCGATCAGGATCTGGCAATTACAAGTGTCAACAAAATGGGCCAGCAACTGACCGGCTATCATCTGAAAGAGCTGGTGGGCAGATCCCTTGAGACGCTTTGTACTGCCGATTCATGGGTAGATGCGCGCACAGCGCTGCAGGATCTGTTACAGGGTCAGCATATACCGCCCTTCGAGCTCGAACTGCTCCAGCGCGATGACGAGCCTATGTATCTTGAGGTGAGCGCCCAACTCTTGCACGATGGCACGAATTCAAAAGAGTTACACTGTATCGCACGTAATCTCACCGAACGGCGGCGGCTTGAAGCCCAACTGATCCAGTCTGAAAAACTCTCGGCGATAGGGCAACTCGTTGCTGGTGTAGCTCATGAACTCAACAACCCGCTGACAAGCATCAGCGGTTACGCCCAACTCCTCCTCCGCGATACAACACTTGGCGAAGAGATTGTGCAGGATGTTCACCAGATCCATACACAAGCGGAACGAGCCGCGCGGATTGTCCAAAACCTCTTGATCTTTGCCCGTGAACACAAACCGGAGCGGGTTGTCGTCGATCTGAACCAAGTCTTGCGTAGCACGCTGGCCCTTCGCGCCTACCAACTACGTGTGGACAATATCGCCGTGTCAACCCATTTCGATCCGCAACTGCCCACAACGGTAGCCGACCCATTCCAGTTGCAACAAGTCTTTCTGAACCTAATTAACAATGCGCACCAGGCAATGATTGCACAGAGCACGCCGGGCACATTGACTATCACAAGTCGCGCGGGCACTTCTCAGCGCAGAGTCGAGGGCGCTGCGGATGATCAAGCCCAACCAGATATCCTTGCCGTTGAGATCAGTGATACGGGCGTAGGTATTCCCGAGCGCGACCTGAAGCGCATCTTCGATCCATTCTTTACGACCAAACCTGTTGGCCAGGGGACGGGGTTAGGACTCTCGATTTGTTTCGGCATTATCCAGGAGCATGGCGGCCAAATCTGGGCCGAGAGCACCGTCGGTGTAGGCACCTCTGTTTATGTTGAACTGCCCCTCCACATCCAATTGCCGTTAACGAATCCCTTGCAATCACATACCAATACCAACGCAGATGAAATCCAGGCCTCATATCGGGTTCTTATCATCGACGATGAAGAACCGGTTGGTATGTTGTTCGCGCGCCTTTTACGCGATCTTGGTCACACATCTGAAGTGGTGACAAGCGGCGAGGCAGCTCTACAAGCCCTGGAACAAGAACAGTTCGATTTGATTCTGAGTGATGTAAAGATGCCAGGTATCAGTGGTTTCGATCTGTACAATCGACTCCAAGAACGTGATCTCGATTTTGTTCAGCGCTTAGTGTTTATCACTGGAGACACCCTTAGTCCGGAAACCCAGGCCCGATTGGCCCAGATTGGCAATCCATATTTGGCAAAGCCATTTGCAATCGAGCAGCTTGAAGCAGTCCTGCGTGGATTGGCCCAACGTCGTTCTGTCCATCTCGGTACTGAAACGTAATACCTATCCGAATTCTATATATTGCTACACGCGACGAGCTTGCGTTTCGCGTGCCCGCTCGTGCAGTTTGGCATGCCAGAGCACCTCGCGATGGGAGGAATTGTGAATACAATGATCGATCAGGCCATAGCCACTATTGCCGCCAACAACCACTCCGGTGCGGTTGAGATAGCGAAACAAGGCGCCGCAATTATGCTCCGTTGTGCTCGGACAAGCGAAGCCAGCACCATTGAGGAGTTTCGCCAAGATTTGCTGCAAACGGGTTGGGCGCTGATTCAAGCGCAGCCGACCATGGCGCCGCTGGTCAATCTGGTGAATATGATCCTCTGGAAAATCGAGACGATCGAGTCGCCACGCGCTTTGCGCGAGGCAGTCGCTGAGGTCACCAATGATTTCAAGCGACGCTTGAGCGTTCATCAGGCCGCTATCGCTGACGCGGTGCCATTGCTCATCACTGAAGGCGCACAGATTCTGACCAACGGGCGTAGTACCACCGTACAGGCAGCTCTGCGTCATGCGCAACGCGCTGGGCGGTGCTTTCGTGTGGTCTGCGCCGAGGGACGGCCGGGATGTGAAGGCCGGGCGATGGCAAGTGAACTGGCGAAAGATGGCATCCCTGTTACTTTTGTTGTCGATGCGCTGGCAATTGCGATGGCGGCCCAGTCACAGTTGGTGTTGGTTGGCGCCGACCACCTGATGGAGAATCGGCTGGTCAACAAAATTGGGACGTATGGCCTCGTTTTAGCTGCGCGGGCTCACAATGTTCCTGTCTATGCGCTCTGTAGCAGCGAAAAATTTCTGCCTCCCGGGTATCAACCGCCTCCGCAAACACAGTGGCCGGCTGAGCAAGTTTGGCCCGACTCGCCTGCAAATATCGCGATTGAAAATCTGTATTTCGATCATACCCCTATGAACGAATTCTCCGGGATCGTCACCGAACGAGGCGTCCTGACAACGGCGGGCATCGAAGCATGGCTTGCCGCTACCACCTTGCATCCGGCGCTCCAACAATCTCCAACATAATCGCAGACTCTGCGGCTGAGGTTTCGTTAGGAATCCATCAGCGTGGAATATCAGCCGCAGAGTGCCGTATCTGGAAAGCTATCTGCGGCGAATCTGCGCCCATTCACGTCATCTGCGGCCTATTGCAGGACTATGACGTAGTTCTGAGGCGCCATTTTCCGACTCGCCAGATTGCCCTTGAAGCACGTATAATGAGACCATTCATAGTACAGATAATGAGACCATTCATAGTACAGAAACCTAGAGGAGGTATATATGCAAGACTTCTTCGAGTTTGGCCTCGGGGCGCGCATTCTCTATAAAGCTGGCCTCGTGCGCGAAATGAGCAGCGAGGTGCTGCGTATGGGTTTCGATGCCCGCCGAGCGCTCATCGTGGCTGATAAAGGCGTGATCGACGCCGGATTGTTGGATCAGGTGAAAGAAGGCCTCCAAGACGCTATCGAGATTGCCGGCCTCTTCGAAGACGTACCGGCTAATTCTTCCGTTCGTGCTGTTGAAGCCGGCGCTGCGTTAGCAATAGAAAATGGCGCCGATTTTGTTGTGGCTGTGGGCGGCGGCAGTCCGCTTGACACGGCAAAATGCATCCGCATTTTGATGACCCATGGCGGTCAAATCTTAGACTATCAGGGCTACAATGTACTCGATCGGCGCTTAGTCCCTATGGTTGCGATTCCGACGACCATTGGAACAGGCAGCGAAGTGACGCCATACGCGATGATCCTGGATGAAGAACAAAACCTCAAGGTCGCGTTTGCGAGTTCGTTCCTGGCGCCGGACATCGCCATCCTTGATCCCGAGATGACCCGTACGCTGCCAGCGCACCTTGCGGCTGCCACCGGCATGGACGCGCTCTCGCATGCCATCGAGACCCTTGTTTCGACCGAACACAACCCCTTCAGCGACAGCCTGGCGCTACACTCTATCGACATGATCTCGAATTATCTACGTGATGCTATCCACCGCGGCGGCGATTTAGAGGCCCGCGGGCAGATGCTGGTCGCGGCCTGTATGGCTGGCATTGCCTGTGCGAATAGCCTCTTCGGCGTTATCCACGCGCTTTCACACGCTGTCGGCGGCAAGTTTCATGTACATCATGGCACGCTCAACTCCATCTTTTTACCTTATGGCATGCAGTTTAACAGTGCTGTCGTGCCCGATCGCTACGTGCGTATCGCCTTGGCGATGGGCGTGAATATTGGCGGACGGAGCGACGCAGAAGTCATTGCTGATGGCATTGCGGCAGTCCGTACGCTGGCGAGCGATTGTAGTCTCCCGGCGCGTCTACGCGATGTCGGCGTACCCCAAGATGCCCTGGAAGAGTTGGCTGCCATCGCCCTGACCGACGGCGCGATCTTCAACAACCCGCGCAGCGCAACGCAGGAGGAGTTGCAGGAAATTCTGGTTGCAGCATGGTAACGTTTCGATTGGAATTGAGCGATTGGTACAAGTGCGTTGACATTGCCTCCTCACCTTCTGCCTCTGCAAGCTGTGGTTATGTGGAAGCGATCTTATCTGAAGCCTTTTCTGAGGCATGATGAGCATATGACAGCTCACTTATTGTCACAATCAGCAATCTTGGTCCAGCCGAGTACACTCCTGACAACAGCGGCGGCAGCGGTCACTGTCGAGACCCTGAATGAAACATTGCTGTCCTATGGTCTCTGTCTGCCCATCGACGCGCTGGCGCCGGGCCTGACCCTGGCCGATCTGATTGCTCGAAATGCTGGCGGTCGCCGCCGTCTGCGCTACGGGACCATTGCGCGTTACGTACGCGCCGCCACGCTGATTACGAATGATGAGTCACGAATTACGAGTACAATACAAGCGCGTATTAACGATCCGCATCCGCGGCTTATTGTTGGTGGGCCAACGCTCAAGCGAGCGACCGGCTACGGGTTGAACCGGGCGCTGGTCGGCGGGAGACAATCGTTTGGGATGCCTCGCGCTGACATGGCCTTAGAAACTGTCACGCTAAGTCTACGTCCGTTGCCGCCTGCCCGTCGCGCTTTGCTGTTTCGCTGCGCCGATCTGCTCGTTGCTTGCCGCCTGGCCCGTGATCTTCTAGCGGCGGGCCTAGCGTTGAGTGCGCTGGCAGTGCGGGAACAAGACTCGATCAATGATGCGGAGAAGACGGGTAAGACGTTTCTGCTCGTGGAACTGGAAGGTACAGCAGCCGTTGTCGAACGCCAGGCTGCTCATATCACCGTACTAGCGACAACCGTTGGCGCACAACGGGTTGAACAAAACATACGCACTTCTTGCGGATCGGAGTTGTGGGCAGAATGGGAGCGCTTGGCGGCTGATTGGTCTGAACCTTTCCACTGCACCCTCGATCTGACGCTGCCCCGTGCCGCCCTGCCTGATTTCATCGGTAGCGCACGGCGGATTGCCCAGTGCTACCGGATCACACTGTCGCTCTGGGGCGATCTTGGCGTGGGCGCGCTGCACCTAGGCCTCGGTAATGGCGCAGCAGGCGAGTTGCAACAAGCAGCTGCCCTGATCTATGATCGCGCCCGGCGGATGGGTGGAGCGTTTTCCACCGAGATGGGCGGCGGAGCATTGATGGAGTCGTTCTGGCAGCATGACGCACCGCAACTTCCCAATAAGCCGATGATACGTCCTTCCTCCGCCTTATCCTCACATCAATCTCTCATCGATAAGCTCCGCGAAGCGGTTGGCCCGAACTATGTGCTTACTCGCTCGGAAGATATGGACTGCTACGCCCAGGACGCCTCGATTGCCCAGGCAACGGGGCAGCCATTAGCGGTTGTATTGCCCGCCAGCACGGCTGAGGTCAGCGCCGTTATGCGTCTTGCTGCCGAGGTCGATATTCCAATTGTAACCCGCGGCGCGGGCAGCGGCTTGGCCGGCGGTTCACTGCCGACGCCAGGCGCTTTGGTGCTGGTTCTCACCCGCATGGAGCGCCTCAGCGTAGACCCGGTGCAGATGACGGCGCACGCCGAGGCCGGTGTGATCACCGCCGATCTCCAGCGCGCCGCCGAGAACTATGGGTTGCTCTACCCGCCCGATCCGTCGAGCCAGGGCATCTCGACGATCGGCGGCAACATTGCCTGCAATGCCGGCGGCCCGCGCTGCCTCAAATATGGCGTCACCGCCGACTATGTCTTGGGCCTGACGGCAGTCCTGGCAGACGGCGCAATCATCCGAGCGGGCGATGGTCTGGTCGGGCAAAGCCCCGATGCTGGTTTGCTTCAAGTGCTAATTGGCTCGGAGGGCACCCTGGCGGTCATTACCGAGGCGACGCTCCGGCTCATTCCCCAGCCCGCAGCGCGGCGCACTGTGACGGCAATCTTTGATAGCCTGGACACGGCCTGCACAACCGTCGAGACGATCATGGCCGCCGGGCTGGTTCCGGCTAGCCTGGAACTGATGGATGACACGACCATTGCTGTTGTCGATGAGTATCTTCATTTGGGGCTGCCGCGCGACGCAGAAGCGCTGTTGCTGCTCATGGCTGATGGCGAACCCGAAGCTGTGCTCGAAGAAGCCGAGCAGTTGAGCAAGCTCGCCCGTAGCGGCGGTGCGCGCACGGTGCAGGTTGCGCGCACCGCCGCAGACGAAGCGGCGCTCTGGCGGGCGCGCCGGGCGATTGCGCCCGCCCTGGCGCGAGTTCGCCCCAACCGGCTGGGCGAGGATATTTGCGTACCGCTGAACCAGATCGCCAACTGCGTACGCCAGATCAAGGCGATTGCCGCCAAGCACGATCAACCGATTGTCGTCTTCGGCCACGCGGGCGATGGCAATCTCCACCCCAATATCTTGTTCGACAGCCGTGATCCGGCGCAGGTCACGCGGGTTTGGGCGGCGGCAGAGGCGATCTTTCGCGTCGCGCTGGATTTGGGCG
>JAKSDJ010000991.1 GCA_022360155.1 Chloroflexales bacterium
CCGGTCCCGTGTGTGGACATAGCGACAAGGCAAATCGTCCACGTCAAGCGGTTTTCCGCTGCACATCGTGTGGCTGCGCTGGTCATGCTGATGTGATCGCTGCTGAGAACATCCGTGTGCTCGGCAGGGCTGCCGTCATGCAGCCGCACGTCTCGGAGGCGGCGCCGCCGTCGCGCCAGAGATAAGCCCACGCGCTTGAGCCGTGGGTTCATGACTCCGCCGTCCTGCGCGCGTTCCGTGACTGGCTTGTCGCCCACGATGGAGCGCTAGCCCTTTGACCGCTTGCGCACCCAGTGCCGTGAACATGGCTGGTTCAAGGCGCGGGGGCGCCAAAGAACCAACTCACCCCATGGGCGCGCCGCCATTCGTACGGGCAGCTGGCTTGAAGGAGTGGGCGAGATGCTGCGCCATACCCACGATGTGCTAGCGCAGCTCGCACCAGATTGGCGCTCTGCCTGGCCGCTCACTGCTTGGGTTGAGCGCTCTGGGACGCACTTTGCCGACTTCCGCGTCGCCGGCTGTACCGTTGACTGGGAGGCGGAGCCGGTGACCGGTCCGCAGGGGCAGGCCAGCACCATCGGGCAGGCGACAAAGAACGCGCACGACCGCGATGTGATCCCCGTTGCCTTTCACCAGCAGGCCGGTGCGGTGTGTCCGGTACGAGACACATGCCCACGTTCCCAAACGACGGGGTGTGAGCTCACACTGCGGCCACCGGCCCAGCAGGAAGTGGGAACGTCCGCACGAGAACGCCAGAAGACCGAGGCGTTGCGTTGCTCCTTTCAGCCACCACGTGAGGAGATCGTTGAGCTCGATGGCGACCGCCTGATTGCCGTCGTCCTCGAAGGCGACGGGGTAGCCGCTCCTGTTCGGCTTCTTTGTGACTCGATCGGCCTCGACCCCGATCCACAGATGGCGAATATCCGCGTACACCCGGTGTCAGCCACTGGCCTGCGGGTCGTTGCCATTTCTGGTAAACGCGGCGTACGCAGTGTCGCTGCATTACTGCATACGATGATCCCCTACTGGTTAGCGACGGTAGCGCCGAACGAGGTGAACGCAGCCAGTCGGCCCAAACTCATCCGCTATCAGCGCGAGGTCGCCAACATCCTGGCGCAACTCTTTTATGGCAGTTCGGCTGTACCAGAGCTGTCCGCGGACGATCCGGCCATTGCCGCACTCCAACAACGGATGCGGGACGCGTCCCGCGAAGTGCGCATCGCACGCGATGCGTTGCTCTTCGCACAGCAGCAGTATACAACGCAGCTTGGCGACCGGCAGCGCCAGATCACTGCTATGAGCGCGCACGATGACGACTCCGCAACCGAGTCTGCGTAAGAACGAACGCACGCCTGTGACCCACAGGACTGCTCGCGCCCATACGATTCATCCCGAAATCAACGACGTGAGGCATGCAGCGCGACACGATCCACGGGGTGTTCGTTAGGCAAAGACGGCAGGCTGCATAGATTCATGTTCCGACAGCACCGCGGCGAGCAGGTGCAACACGCAACTGGATCTGCACCTCGCCATCGCCATAGATCGCGCGGAGCGCTGCATGGATCAGAGGCAGGCACCGCTGCTGCAGCACTGCAACATGGTCTGGCGTGGCGCACCGGATGCGCACCAGCGTATCGCTACCTGTCCCCTCGACGGTCAGCGCATTGATCATCGCCCAGAGATCGCGTGGCGCACGCGTGCGCAGCTCACGCTGGAGCAACGTGGTCAGATCGGGCAACGACTCACCGTCCATGTCGGTCAATTCCTGCGCGGGCGCAGCACCTGCATGATCATCCACCAGACGCTCTCGCCCCGCCTGCGATGCGGTCTCGTCATCGGTGGTCCACGCCTCCATGCGCTGCTCAGAAAGATGGACAGTAGGCCGTTCTAACACCGTCAATGCTTCCTGCGCCGCCGCGAGCCAATGCGCATGGTCACGCGCATCAGACGAGTGATGATTGCTGGCGCGCGTTATGTCCCAATGATGGTCGCGAACGTCGCGCACCATTGCAACGACCCAACCCGCTAGATCACGAACATCCGATCGGGCCTGTCCAGCAGCAATTGCCGCTCGAACTACCTCGATGGGCTGATTGGCCAATTCGGCAACAATACGGGGACGCACATTGAGCTCCATAAGCGCCTGTGCCGTTTCCATGCGGGGAATTTCCTGCAGCGAGTCAACATGTGACATGTTTCCACCGCCTGACTCACCCACAGCGACTGTTGGGGGTGGATCGATTCTTTGTATTGTCTTTTGACTCCATGCGATGGTCGGTGCAGGAACAGGAGGAGGCGTTGCAATGCATTCTAGCGGGATTGATGGGGATGATGACGAGCGTGGATGACCGATCACCTCGCTGATCCTCCCCTCGATCACGGTCGCGATCAGCTCCTGGGGAACAAAAAAAAGCGGCGTATCTTCTCCGGTCAGCGCAGACGGTGGAGCAGTATGAGCGATTCCAACTTTAGCGAGGCCTTTACGGGTTAACTGGGGACCATTCACACACCCTTCCTGCGGCTGTGAAGCATAGGCCAGAACAAGATGGTCGGGGGGAATCGCACAGGCCTGGTCGCCGTGGATCAGGCCCCAACGAATCAAGGTTGGAGTCACGACGGTCTGACCATAGAGGGTCAACGCATAGGCGCCAACGTCTGCAAGGCTGATGAGCGGCTGGGAGAGATAGCGTTCAACCAGCGCTGCGCGCCGTGGATGGGGCGTGAGCTTGCCAAGGTAGAGGTCAAGCAGACGTTGATCAAGTCGGAGCGTGTGGACATGTGCGGGGCGTCCCAGAGCGGGGGCTTGCATCTGCCAGGCGCGGATGCGCCCATTGATCGACCCCCATGCTGGGACATAGCAATGCTTGTGACCTGTTTGGGATCGTTCAACGATCCATCTGCCCTGGACCAGGCGCGCGATGGCGCGCAGAATGGCGCCCCGACTGAGGGTCGGGTCATACCGCTGGATGTCGCAGGCTGAGAGTGGTATCTCGCGCTGGTTAATCAGGTAGAGTCGCGCGAGGAGGCTGTAGATGCCGATGGCCAGGGGCGAATCACGCAAGTCGGTAAGCAAGCGATGCGGAATCATCAGATAAAAGCGTGGCCCTGGAGGCGTCGGATCAGCATCAGGGGGCGGGTGCAGAGCAGGAAGGGGATTCATGGGATGTGACGAGGGGGGCGCTGGGGCGTGGTAATAGGGTGGCCGGGCGCTCGATCGGGCAGCACTGCTCTGGGTGGACGACGGCAACGCATCCATGGGAAAACCTTTCTCCGTCACACCTGCGTGCATGAAGGAGATGCCACCACATACCCCAACCAATCACCACAGCGATTGCTGGATGGAAACATCATACGTCGCGCGTCCCCTGTTTGCGCAGATGCGTTGCACTATATTGTGTTACACTGCTGTCAGCCTTCCTGATGCAATGCGTACCGCAACGTGCCTGCTCCGGGCAAAGAGCGCTTGACGTTCTGATTTTGCCGTGGTATATCTAAAGCATACTCATCAATGCACACGCATGTGTGCGACAGGCGCCGCGCCAGGGCTCGTAACCATTGGGCGCGGCGCGTGCTTTTACTCACGCATTCTGACGCCGGAAACGCCATCCACCCCGACAAGGCGCAAGCTCCTTCTCGAGAAGTATGGCGAGAAACCGGGTTTGATCCTGATCGTACCGTGGTATCGCGACATTGACAAGACCGAATCGCGACATTTCAACGGATGAATCGCGCCATTTTTTTCCACAATCGCGACAAAAGATGTCGTTAATGTCGCGATTCAGCAACGTCACCGAATCGCGACATATTTTTGTCGCAATTGTCGCAATTTGGATCAGGAGCGCGTGTTGCTCCGGGAGGACATCCTCGATTGGTTGGCAGCGCTGCAAGAGATAGGTGATCGCGTGGCGATAGCGCAGGATCACCATGATCCAGAATTACCCGGGCGATAGCGCGTGGCGCGCCCTTTCCCGATGGAGGTGAGCAATCCGGCGTCG
>JAKSDJ010000912.1 GCA_022360155.1 Chloroflexales bacterium
CCGCGCTTGAGCGCACGCGGTTCGGCGGGCTTCTCGGCGGCTTGCGCCAGAGCATTGCGGGCAGTGAACGTATGTGCTATACTGCTTCCAATGTGGGCCTTCGGGCTGCACCGTTTCGCCTCCGGGCGACGCACCTGAACAACAGGACATGGTGCCGGTTGCCGTGCTCAACTCCTGCGCGGCGTCAAACATTGCGGGTGTTCCTCGAACTGGTGCAACATGTCCCTTCGGGGACACGGCTCGGACGGAGCCATGAGGCGTGAACGTAGCGGGTTGCCGCATGCGTCGCCGAAGAAGCCGCGAGGCTTGAGCCGCTGCGGAGCGTCACCAAGACAAAAGAACCAGGACCAGGCTGACGGTACCGGAATGCCTAGAGCCAATGCGCCTTTTGTGGGAGTTAGAAAGGATCGATTTTGAAATATGCCGGAGAAGCTGCCTGAAAAGCCCTCATCAAGACCTGACATGTGCGGCGCTTGGATCTGTTTGGGGTATGCAGGGAGTTGCGGATGCCGAATCTGTCAGATCTGGGGTTCGGGAGCGAACCTTTGCGGACAGCTTCTCAGATATTGCGCCCCGCGCCCTCAAATGGAATTGCTATAACCGGCCGCTCAAAAGACGGAACATACAATGCGTTTTTCGGTTCGTTTCAACAATGATCTCCCGGTTCGCCGCTACCCGGTGTTGGCCCAGGCAGCCGAGGCGGCCGGTTTCGACCAGTTCTGGGTGAGCAACGACTTGTTCTTGCGCGGGGTCTGGCCGATTCTCAGCGCCTGCGCGCTGGCGACCAGCCGGCTCGAACTCGGCGTCTGTATCGTTAACCCCTACACCATGCACCCCGCCGAGATTGCGATGCAGGCCGCCGCCCTTGATGAGTTGAGCGGTGGACGTTTCAACTTGGGCGTTGCCGCCGGCGCCGCCGAGTTTTTGGGTTGGGTTGGCCTGGCGCAAGAGCGACCACTATCCATGACGGCGGAGACCTTGCGGGTGTTGCGCGCGCTGTTTGCGGGTGAACGCGGGCCGTTTGGCGGCCAGGCGCTGCCGACTTGGACCGAAGAAGCGTATCTGCGCTTCCCGGCGCGCGCTGTTCCCCTCTACCTGGGCGCAATGAGTCCGCAGATGCAACGCCTGATCGGCAGCGCAGCCGATGGCGGTCTGCCGCTGCTTTTTCCGCCCGAAAACTATGCTGAGGTCAGGGCGCATGTGCAAACAGGAGCGACAGTCGCAGGACGCGACATTGGCGCGATTGATCTGGCGGCATGCCTCTGGATCTCCATCGCCGCCGACCGGAATGCCGCCGCCGATGCGCTGCGTGAGAAGATCGCCTATTACGGCAATGCGATGAGCGACTCCGTCTTGCAGCGGCTAGGCGTCGAGCGAGAAGCGATGGCCGCCCTGGCGTACGTGGTGCAGACCGAGCGGGACATGCCGCGGGCGAAAGCGATAGTAAGCGAGGCAATGCTCCGTATCGGCGTGGTCGGCGATAGCCGCGATGTCATCGCTCGCCTGGAGACATTGGTCGCAATGGGCGCGACCCACCTGAGTTTCGGCCCGCCCCTTGGGCCCGATCCGCTCGTCGCGCTGGAGATGCTGGGGCGCGATGTGATTCCGCATTTCAACACGTAGGCTTGTGGCATGACCAAGAATTGTTCGCGAGTAACATCTCCCACACGCTGTCTATGGCCGCATTATGTCGCTATGAGCGCAATATAGCGAGGAGGCCATCGAGGTTGATCCGGGGATGGACCGCAAGCGGCGTGAGTGGCGTGACCGAAACATAGCCAGCCCGGATCGCCCCGTCATCGGTGAGTTCGTCGAACGCTGTTGGAAAACGGCTGCGATCGAAGGTATAGCGAAAACGCTGACCGCCCTGATCATTCGCCATCATCTCACCTACGGCGATAAAGCTGCCATAGAAGAAATCGGAGAGGACGGTCTGGCGAAAGCCGCGCAACTTTGCTGGATTGTGGGTATGAGGCACATTGACATTGAGGATGAGCGGATGATTTCCTTCCGATGAGCTGTAATCGCGCACAAGGGGCAGCATCTGCGTTGCGGCCCACGCCGCGCTGCCCCAGCCCATCGGTTCGTCGCGCACATACTGGGCCGAGACCGCCAGCCCCGGCACTCCCCAGACGACCCCGGCCATCGCCGCGCCGACAGTGCCGCTCAACATCACATTCCTTCCGCTGTTCAAGCCGCGGTTGATCCCCGACACAATAATGTCGGGACGGGGCGCAACCACCGCCAGCATCGCGAGAGTGACACAGTTGACCGGCGTGCCATCCAGCGCGAAGGCGGGAATGCCGGCAAAGATCGAATCGGGTGGCGACACCGGGCGGATGGCATGCTCATCGCGCGGCGGAAAGCTCATACTGGTGCCGCTCTGTTCCTCGGCGGGGGCGATAATCGTGACCTGGCCAAGCCCCATATCACGCAGCGCTGCTGCCAAATGCCAGAGACCGAGGCTATCAATACCATCATCATTTGTTACGAGAATCTGCATCATACTCCATTTACCTATTGTATCGTGCTTGTTCCATTCGTAGGCATGATAGCGCAATTTGTCGGCGAGGGCCACTAGCGCCAATACTATTTACATAACGATGACTTACGCGGCGTCAACGTTCGGGATCAGTCGCAGGTGAGCCGCCTGGCGCCTGCCAGATTATCTCAGATCTGCGGCAAATCCGCGCCCATTTGCATCATCTGCGTGCTATTGCGGGACTTTGACACAGTCCTGCTTTCATCTGGATCATCATTGCTGATCGCAGCAAGTCATGCTATGATTGCGCATTCAAAGCGAAGGGAGATGACATCTATGAGCAAACCCCAAGGAAAGAAGCGCAAGAAAGACCGCCAGCCCAACATTCCAATGACAACATCGCTACGCCCGCGCCTCGTCCATCTGCTCAACCCCCAAGCCGACGCAGAGCTCGATCCGCCCACCTTCTTTGCGGAGTTGGATGCGCTCGCCAAAGGCGTCAAGCCGGAAATATTCTTGCAGGCCATCATTGCAACCCAGCTCGATGCGTCTGATTCGCTGCGTGACTGGATCGACGATGCCCTCCCTAGCTGGTTGCGCGAGCGTAATTACCTGGAGACGCTGCGGACGATGGTAGCACGGGAGATGGTTTCTGGTGAACAGGAACAGCAGGCCTTGACCTGGCTCGAAGCCGCCGGCGGCGATGTGAGCGATCTGGTGGCGCTGGTGCAGCAAGACACATTTTACCAGGCGTACTATAACGGGAACGAGATGCAGGCTGCGCTGATTATCCTTTGGTACGCCAACCGACAGCAGACCCGGGTGCGCGGCTTCAACTTCCTGATCGATTTTCAACCGCCATGGGATGGCTCGGTCAAAGACAATATGTATTTTGGTCAACGCACGCCGGAAGCAGCAATCCGCGAATTTGTCGAGCCCTGGTACGAACAGGCGAGAATGTATGGAACCTCAGTCAAGTCGCTTGACGCCGTCGCCGCCAAGCAGAAAGCGTTGACCGCACTGACCTGCAATCGCGAGCAGAACATTCGGCTGCCTGCCGACCTGGCCCCCTACCGCGAGCCGTTTGTCCGCCATATCCTCAGCCTGCCTGACGGCTCAGACACCCCGGTCTTCAGCGCCGAAGACTTCGATTATCTGCGCGATCACGGCCAGAGCCCCGAGATGCTATCGCGCAACGAGAGGATGTTCGGCTATCGCACGCGCATGCCTGACGGCAAAGAGCTGGTCATTATGCGCGATCCAGAGCTGGACGATGATTGGTAGCGGTTCGCAGGTTGACATCCTTCGGCTGCGCTCAGGACAGGGGTTAGCAGGTTCGATCTGCGTTGAGCAGCGTCTATCGGCGGCCTCAGCATTCCATTGCAGGTTTGCACGTTAGGTGTTGAGGCGATGAGGCGATGAACGCATCGCGCCATCTCTCCATTCGCTGTCTCTACGCCTCATCTTCTCATCATTGCACCGCCTCTTCTACGCCTCATCGCCTCACCTCTTCACTTCTATCGCACTTCCCAACGGCTGCCGTGCGCCGTTTTGGTGATCTCGATCTGTACCGGAAAGCGCTCTTTGAGGTCTTCGATATGGGTGATGACCAGGATGCGCTTGAAGTCGTGTTGGACGCTGGTGATTGCTTCGACAAAACGTTCGCGCCCCAGCGCATCAAGCGCACCGAAGCCCTCGTCGATCACCAGGGTCTCTAGATTAGCCCCGGCGCGGTGGGCGAGCAGCCGTGAGAGCGCAACCCGGATGGCGAAGTTGACCCGCATCGCCTCGCCGCCGCTGAACGCGTCGTAAACGCGGGTGCCGAGGGAGTCCGCGATCTTAATCTCAAGCGTCTCGACGGTGTCGCCCTTCTTGGTGTCGCGCTGCATCTCGAAGGTCAGGTGCATCTGATTATCGCTCATCCGGCCCAACAGACGATTGGCCTCGCGTTCGATTTCGGGAATGGCGGTCTCGATCAACATCGCCTGCACCCCCTTCTTGCCGAACGCCTCGACCAACTCCTGAAACACACCCTGGCGCTCGGCCAGGCTATTGCGCTCATTCTCGCGCTGGGCGAGCTGTTCGGCAGCTTCGGCGGCGCGGTCACGCAGGGTTTGCTTCTCGGTCAGGTCGCGCTCGGCCACCTTCAGATCGCGGCGATACAGATCGGCGGCTTGGGTGCGCTCCTGGGCCGCGCGCTGGGCAGTCGGCAGCGCGCGCAACTCTTGTTCGAGCAAGGCGTCCTCGCGGGTGAGTTGGTCGGCTTCGACGCCGCAACGTTCAGATAGTTCGGCAGCCTGCTGCAGCAAACGCCGGTCGGCCTCCAGGCGAATCTGCGCTGCGCTGAGGCGGCGTTCCTCCTCGGCCCACGACGCCAGGCGCTGCACCTCGGCGCTGGCCGCATTGTGAAGCTCGCTGCTGTAGCCCAACGCGGCCAACTCGGCCTCGACCGTGCGGCCCGCAGCGCGGATCTCTGGAGCGAAGCCCCCTTGCTCCAGGATGTCGTGCAGCGCGGCGCTGCGCTCCGCAATCGTCGGCAGCGCGGCTAGTTCGGCGTCAATCGCGGCCAACTCTTTCTGGTTGGTCTCCCGCCGGGCGAGCAGTTGGGCTTCTTCTTTCAAGCGCCGGTCGATGGTCTGGGACTGCTGTTGCAGCGTTTTCCGCTCTTGTTCCAGCGCGGCAGGGTCGCCGCCCAGGTCGTTCAGCCTGGACTCAACGCTATGCAAGTGGGTGCGCTCCTCCTGGGCAAACTCCTTTGTGTTGAGCTGCTGCTCGACTTCCTGAAGCTGGGCAATGACCCGCTTCCTTTCGGTCTGCCACGCTGCCGCCTGCACCAACTGTGCTTCCAGAGTCGCGATTCGCGCAACCACCTGCCGCCGGCTGTCGATCTGGCGTTCCAAGGAGCTGTTCGCCTTGCGGATCTGTTTGAGCGCGGCGTCTTCAGCATCGGCCGTTTGCTTGCACTCGCTGTAGCGCGCACGCATCGCCTGGAGCTCGCCCTCATAGTGCTGGCGCACCTGCTCGACCCCGTCATGGCCGAGTTCGCTGCGACAGACCGGACAATTCGCCTGGCCGGGAGCTAGCAGCGTCTGGTACTTCTTGATCTCCTCGGCCTGTTCTTTGAGACGCTGGCATTCCGCGCGCAGCACGCTGGCGTTATCGACCTGCGCTTGCTCGTTCTGCCTGGAAACAGCAAGTTGCTCTTCGTCGGCGGCAAGTCGATTCTGCTCTTCACGCGCGGCAGCCAGGTCGGTTTGCCACTGCGGCGCATCGGCAAGCTGCTGATCGAGCCGTTTGCACAGCCGTTTTTGCTCCTCGCGCACGGCGACCAGCGAGTCCTGGCGTTTCTCGATTGCGCTCTGCAGGTCGCGCTGTTCGATCAACAGCGCATTGACCTGGCGGAGTCGCTCGTCGAGCGCGGCTTGGTGTTCGCGCAACTGCCGCGACTCGTCGGCCAGCGGCGCGAGTTCAGCCTGGCGTTGCTCCAGGCTTTCCAGGTCGGTGATGATCGCTTGGCGTCGCTCGGCGCGGGCGTGCAATTGTTGCTGCTGGTTTTCCAAGCGGTCGCGTTCGCTGAGCAGCTTACGGCGCTCGTCCTTCAGTGCGTCCTGGAGTTCGTGCCAGCGCTCGCGCAGTTCGTCGTGGCGCGGGCGCAGCGCCTCTAGCCGCTGCAGTTCAGCCTGGGCGGACGCAAGCTGCTCGACACCGGTGCGGATCGTGTCGGCGCGCTGGCATAGGGCCTCGGCCTCGGCGATAGCCAGGCGGAGCCGGGCGCTCTCTTGGTCGTGTTGCTGCTGTTCGGCGCGCAGTTGGGTCAGCCGGGTCGCCAATTCCTTGCGGCGGGGCAGCTTGGCCTCCAGAGCTTGGAGTTGGGCGACCGCCTCGGTCTGTGCGGCCTCGGCGGCTTCGAGTTGGCCGCTGAGCGTTGCCACGTGTTCCCCAGCCTCAGTAACGAGTTGGGCGTACAAGTCGAGCTTGTCGGCTTCCTGCTGCAAGTGACCGATGATGCCTTCGAGCCCCTTTATCTCGTCGGCCAGGCGTTTCGCGCGCCGTTTGGCCCGCTCTTCGAGCATGGCATAGTCGCGCAGGTCAAGGATGTCGGCCAGAACCTGTTTCCGTTCACCAGCAGTCTTGCGGGTAAACTCATCGGCGCGCCCCTGGAGCAGGAACGAAGCGTTGATGAAAGTGTCGTAGCGCATCCGTAGCAACTGCTCGATCTGTTGTTCGGTCTCGATGATCTTGGCGACGCCGAGCGGGCGCCAACCATGATCGCCCTGAACCTGGAAGTCGAGCCAGCTCTTGCCGCTGCTACGCGAACCGCTGCGCCCGCGCTGGCGCTTGCGCGTAACCCGGTAGCGCTGGCCATTGAGCAGAAATCCCAGGTCGACCTGCATTTCGGTTTCGCCCTGGGCGATCAGTTCATCGTCGCTCATCCGCGCCTTGCCCCAGAGCGCCCAGGTGATGGCGTCGAGCAGCGTCGATTTGCCCGCGCCGTTCTCGCCGGAGAGGCACACGATATGCAGTCCGTCGAGATCGAGGGTGAGTTGATCCTCGCCGTTGCTCCGATAGCACATGAAGTTGTGCAGGGTCAGATAGATTGGAACCATAGTGATCTTGATTGTACGATTGCGGCGAAAAGCGCCGCATCAAGCCGAACATGCGTTTTGTGGCGCTATTATAGCGCATGTATGAGTTATGTGTCGCATGTCCTGAGAAAGGTAAGTTGGAGAGCCGAGCTGAAAGGCTTATAGAGTGCTGCCGCGCGCAAGCATGGCTTGCGCACTCCATATTCCGATACGGCTATATCGGTAATGGAAAAGGCGCTCGTCGTGCCGCCTTCAGGCGGTTTGAAAGCAGTACAACTGCCTAAAGGCGGCACTACAGAGATCATTTCTTTTTGTTGGCCTTGATTATCAATATTCAATAGATGGTCGCTGCCGATCAGCGCAGTTGGCGATGAGAAAAACCGCGCCGATCCCTGCCGTGTTGCAGATCACTCAATCGTAAAGGGGATCGAGTAGAGCACGTCGTTGTTCACATCATCACTCTGCGAGCTGCGCGCGATCATCAACCAGAGGCCAGGCTGGGCGTCTGCCGGCGCGGTCCAGCTCCAGCTGATCCGGCCATCGGCATTCGCCACCGCCTCTTTGCCCGAAGGGATAATCGCGCCATCGGGCGTTGTCGTCCAATAGCCGACTTTTTCACCCGCAACAAAGCCAGCCGCGCTGAAGGTGAAGGTGGTCCCCGGCGGGCCGCTGGAGGGTGTGACGCTATACATCACGGCCGGTTGCGGAGCTTCGCTGCGCGTAATCTCAAAGGGAATGATATGCTGCACCTGGCTATCGCGGCCCAGCGTGATCATGCGCCACTCGCCGTCGAGCGCGTTCGCGGGTGCAGTCCAGCTCCACTCCGCGACGCCCTGGCCGTTGGCGCGCACATTCGCCGGTCCGGCTAGCACCGTGCTTTCCGGCCCATCGACCCAAACATCGATAAACTCGATGACATTGAACCGGCTCGCCGTGAAGGTGAACGTAGTTCCCGGCTCACCGCTCGTCGGGGTGACAGTGAAGGGTGCGGCGGCGGGCTGTACGCTGATGTTGAAGCGAATCTGGCTCTCGCGATAGGTACTCAGGCCGCGAGCCGACATGATCCAGTCGCCCGAGGAGGCCTCCTCGGGCGCGGTCCAACTCCAGCTAGCCTGACCATTGGCATCGGCGCGGGCCTCGGCACTGTTGGGCAGCGGCGTGCCATCGGGGGTGGTCGCCCAGTAGAAGATGGTTTCGTTGGGAGCGAAATTCGCCACTGTGAAGGTGAATGTTGTGCCGGGCGGGCCGCTGGCCGGTGTCACACTCCCGCTGGGCATTGGCGTATCCGCCGGCGTACCGGCGGTGAGGGTGAAAGCGATGACGACCTCGACCCGACTGTCGCTGCCCAGGGCCACTGCGCTCCAATTGCCGCCAGGGGCGTCAGCCGGGGCGGTCCAGGTCCAGGTGGCGCGCCCCTGGCCGTCCGCGAAGAGCCACGGCGTGGCGTCGATCTGGCCGTGATCGGGCCGATTTAGCCAGGTGCCCACTTGCTCGCCGGGGTTGAAGCCGGTTGCTACAAAAGTGAACGTTGTCCCTGGCCCGCCGCTGGCCGGGGTGACGCTTTGCTCGCGCGCCGCCCCATCCCCTGCTGCGATTGTGAAGATCGCGGTTCGCTCCACGCCGCTCTCTATGCCACGGGCAGTCGCTTGCCAGACGCCGCCGGGCGCATCAACCGGGGCGGTCCAAGTCCACGCCGCCTGGCCATCGCTGTTGGCGAAGAGTTGCGGGTCTTCGGGCCGAGTCAGTTCGACTGGTTGGCTATCGGGCCGGATCAGCCAAGTCCCAACTCGTTCGCCTGCACTGAAGCCGCTGGCGCTGAAGGCAAACGTCGTGCCGGGTGCGCCGCTGGCTGGCGTCACGTTTAGCGCCGGAACCTCAGAAGCCGTTGCGATGATCTCGAACGCTATAGGAACGAGCAGATCGCTCTGTACGCCGCGTGCAACCATCGTCCAGGTTCCGGCTTCAACGCGGTCGGGAACATCCCAACTCCAGATGACCTGCCCCGCCGCGTCCGCCTCGACCGAGGGGTAACGTGGAACGGTGTCGCCACTGGGCGCTGTCGCCCAGAAGTCGATCCGCTCACCCGCTTCAAATCCGCTCGCCGTGAAGTGGAAGCGCGTACCAGTTGTGCCCTGGGCGGGCGCGACCGTGCCGCTGGCGGCGTGGGTGGGTGATAGTCCCAAAAACGCCATACAGAAACCCAATGCCAGCAAGCAGCGCAGACAACGCTGTCGCAGACTCATAGATAATGCC
>JAKSDJ010000417.1 GCA_022360155.1 Chloroflexales bacterium
GTCATTCAAGCGCATCCAGACGCCTTTTTTCGTCCATTGTGGAACGGAGTAGCTCACGGTACTCCGCGGCGGAACGCTGTGGGGCGGCAGGCGCCACTGGCAGCCCGTCTGGAGCGTGGAGCGCCGCGCGTTGAACACCCGTCGCAGATCGACCACCCGCTCCGGCCCGGTCTTCGCGCGCCCCTCCAGATGGGGACACACCTATTCCCACTCCGCATCGGTCACATCAGTCTCATATGACACCGGTTGGACAGGCATTTCCGCAGGTGCTATGATCATCGTATCCCTCCTGGTCTGACTGGTCGGTTTCAGCACCTCCAGTCTACCACCAGTGAGAGGCGTTGTGTGGCGTCACGATGCTACCTGCCCCGGTCTGCTATTGAGGCGCGCCCGCCATCGTTCGAATATTAGACAGGCTCTAAAGCTATTCATAATGAAGTATTTTGATGCATCTAGAAATTTCCCCTGCGACAAGCTTTCTAACCTGGAGTGCTCGATGACAACTGAACAAGCGCTATCCAAACCAATTCGCATCCTTTATATTGACGATAACCCGCATGACCGTGATCTTGTGTACGCGGAGTTAACGCAAAAATCGGACAACTTTGTTGTGACCGTAATCAATTCTCGGCATGAGTTCAACATATGTGGGATAAAAGGCCACTATGATCTTGTGTTGAGCGAACACACCATTCTGGGTTATGACGCCTTGCAAATCATTGACGTAGTTCATTCAAGCGCCCCGGATGTTCCCGTCGTTATCTTGACCGGCGCAGGCTCCGAAGAGTTGGCAGTCGCGGCGATGAAGAAGGGAGCAAGCGATTATATCGTCAAATCGTCACAACGCATCCAAACCCTTCCTGCCCTACTGCAAGAAGTTGTGACCTATCACCGACACAGCACTATGTTCACAGCTGCAACCGGCAATCACGCCCTGATCGCCGATCGTACGGGCACTGAAGAACAACAGCGCATTCAATATATTGCCGCCGCTTTCTCAAAAAGCGCGATTGCCATTGGAAGTCTGAGTCAGGAAATCATCTACGCTAACGATGCATTCCTCCAACTCTGGGGCTATGACAATCGCCAAGAAGTGTTGGGTCGCATAGCAAGCGCATTTTGGGTGCAAGAAGAGCAACTGCAAGGGACTATTCAGGCGTTGCAACAAACTGGCTGCTGGCGTGGCGAGATGGCGGCCAAGCGTAAAGACGGGACATTCATCAATGTTGAGGTGATTGCTAATCTGGTGACCGATTCGACAAACCAGCCTATTTGCTTCATGGTCTCATTCTTCGACGTGACGGATCGCCATCGCGCCGAAATCGAACTCAAACAACGCGAGCAGGAATTCAAAGCGCTGGTTGAGAATAGCCCAGACATCATCATCCGTCTGAATCGCGAGGGCCGCATCAAGTATGCTAATCCGGCGGCCAAGATCTTGTCAAAAATCCCGCTGACTAATCTGATCGGTCAAAGTGTGCGTACGCTGATGTTTTCAGAGGAGGCCATAGCGGAGTACGAACGGGTTGCCGCACACGTTTTTGCAACGGGTGAGCAAGCGACATTTACAGTTAGCCTGCCTTTACATGAGCAGCCGCTCGCCTTTTATCAGGCCCGCCTTGCGCCGGAATATGGCACCGATGGCGCTGTCGAGACTATCCTGGGCATTGTCCGTGATATTTCGGATCTCCAGCGGGCCAAAGCCGAGGTCGAACAACTGAACCAGAACCTCGAGAAGCGAGTATGGCAACGCACTGCTCAACTCGACAACGTCAATCGAGAGTTACGCAACGAGATTACCGAGCGCAAACACGCCGAACAGGCGCTGCGGGAAAGTGAAAGCCGGCTACGCTCGGTCATCACCAACGCGCCGATCGTGCTCTACACCTTTAAGCGTGATGGGATCATCACGTTTTGTGAAGGCAAAGACCTGGCGATGCTTGGCTGGGAGCCAGCGCAACTGGTTGGACAATCTATTTTCGACATCTACCACGATCAGCCCAAGATCGTCGAGGATACCAACCGCGTTCTGTCCGGCGAAATGGTTAACTCACTCCACGAGTTAGCCGGGATCACCTTTGAGAGTTGGTATACGCCTTTGTACGAGCCGGATGGATCTATCGATGGCGCCATTGGCGTCTCGGTCGACATTACCGACCTCAAGATCGTTGAGGTGGCGCTCCGCGAGAGCGAGCAGCGCTATCAGACCTTGGCGTCATTATCGCCGGTGGGTATTTTTCAGACCGACGTCAACGGTGATTGTAACTATGTCAATGAGCGTTGGTGCGCCATTGCCGGTATATCGACCGTTGAAGCGATTGGCAGTGAGTGGTTTAAGGTCATCCATCCGGAAGACCACGCTTACGTGCGTGCCGAGTGGCATCAGAGCACACAGACACAACGCTCGTTTGTTGCCGAATATCGCATCCGGCGTCCAGACGGCACAGCCACCTGGGTTCTAGGTCAAGCAAGTGCAGAAATGGGTAGCGATGGCAGCGTACTCGGCTATATTGGGACAATCACGGACATCACGACCCGAAAACAGAACGAGAATGACCTACACCAGCGTACTTCAGAGCTGAGCAAGGCAAACGAGGAGTTAGCACAAACATCACGGCACAAAGACGAATTTCTGGCCAGTATGAGTCATGAACTTCGCACGCCATTGACCACGATCCTGGGCCACTCCGAATCGCTCCAGGAGCAGATACAAGGTCCGCTCAATGAGCGACAACTCAAAGCCCTGCGCAGCATCGAAGAGAGCGGTCGCCATTTACAAGAACTGATCGATGATATTCTTGCTCTGGCAAAAATCGAGGCGGGACAGATTACGCTCAATATATCCAGTGTCTCTGTGGCGCCACTTTGCGAGACAAGCCTTCGTATGATCGCTCAGATGGCATCTAAAAAGCAGATTTCGGTTGCCCTGAACATCGACAACACTATTACAACGATCGAGGCCGACGAACGCCGACTCAGACAAATTCTGGTCAACTTGCTTGCCAACGCAGTCAAGTTCACCCCTGCTGGCAACGCCATCGGCTTGGAAGTAACTGGCAACCAGGCACAGGGCGTGGTACACTTTGCAGTCTGGGATACTGGTATCGGTATTTCACTGGAGGATCAGCGCGATCTGTTCAAGCCATTTGTCCAAGTTGACAGTGCGCTGTCGCGGCAGTACGAAGGCAGCGGTTTAGGGCTGGCCCTGGTGGAGCGTCTAACCAAACTCCATAACGGCAGTGTGCATCTGGAGAGCACGGTCGGGCAAGGCAGTCGTTTTATCGTTACCTTACCCTGGCGTAGGGTTAATAACATTGGCCCAGATCAAACTAACGGACCAAGCCTGACTCAGTTAGAGCACAGTCCAACAGATCCTGGCGGACAAACCATCCTCCTTGTCGAGGATAACGAAGAAAACAGCATGATGCTACAAACGCACCTGGCCACCCAAGGGTATCACATTGTGTCAGCGTACACTGGCCACGAAGCGTTGACAAAAACCCAGATCACCCAGCCGGATATCATTTTGATGGATATCCAAATGCCGGGCATGGATGGTCTGGAGGCGACCCGACGGATCCGCGCCAAAATGAACATGCTCCAGATCCCAATTATTGCCCTAACAGCACTGGCAATGCCTGGCGACCGCGAGCAATGCCTGGCTGCTGGAGCAAATGCCTATCTGAGCAAGCCAGTGCATCTCAAGGAGTTAACGCAACTGATGGCATCACTTCTCCAAACGTATCACGCCACGGAGGCAGCACGATAATCATGCGTAATACAATCCTAATAGTCGATGATATGTTGGAAGTGCGCGAAGTTTTAGGCGACCTGTTGTACTTTCCAGAATATCACCTTCTCTTTGCAGCCAGCGGTGCTGAAGCGCTGACGCAAGCGGCAACTCACCTGCCCGACCTGATTCTCCTGGATGTGATGATGCCCGGCATGGATGGAATCGAAGCCTGCTGTAAGCTGCGCGAAGATCCGCGGACTGCGGAAATGCCCATTATCATGCTTACAGCGCTCGATGATCAGGCCTCCCGCCTGGCATGCATCGAAGCGGGCGCCGACGATTTCATCTCCAAGCCTTTCAATCGCGCCGAATTGCGCGCCCGTGTACGGACCATTACCCGTCTCAACAGATATCGTCGCCTGCATGAGGAACGCGCAAAATTCGAACGCATGTTTATGCTCGCGCCGGATGGCATTGTTATTGTCAACAAAACAGGGGCTATCCTGCTGGCCAACCGAGCCATGGCCCGGCTCTTGGGAATGATGCAGGCCAAGGATGTCCAGAACAGTAATTTCCTCCAGTTGTTGGAGCCGCAGCACACCGAACATTATCGCGATATCGTAGATGCCGCTGCTGCCAACCTGGTGTATGCCGAGCGCATCGAGACAACGCTGTTGCGCCAAGAAGGCGGCCGGCTGCGGGTCGAACTCCAGATTGGGCCAATTGTTTGGGATGACCAAGCAGCTGCACAGATTATCGCTCGCGACGTCAGCGAACAGAAACAAGCTGAACAGCGCATCAGGTCGCTGAATACCGAGTTGTTGCAAGCTTACGACGCCACCCTGGAAGGTTGGTCGAAAGCGCTCGAATTGCGCGACGAAGAAACCGAGGGCCACACCCAGCGTGTTACCGAGGTTGCGGTTCGGCTGGCTCGGGCGATGGGGGTGGATGAGGAAGCTCTCGTCCATATCCGGCGCGGCGCCTTGTTGCACGATATTGGCAAGCTCGGTATTCCTGACAATATTTTGCTGAAACCTGGCCCGCTCACTGACGAAGAATGGGTTACTATGCGTTTACATCCAGTCTATGCGTACGAATGGCTCAAGCCCATTGATTTCTTGCATGCAGCCCTCGATATCCCCTACTATCACCACGAAAAATGGGATGGCAGCGGCTATCCGTGCGGGTTGCGCGGCGAAGATATACCGCTCGCCGCGCGCATCTTCGCCGTTATCGATGTTTGGGACGCATTGAGCAACGACCGTCCCTATCGCAAAGCCTGGCCCCTTGAGCGGGTGCATGAGCATATCCGCTCAGGCACGGGATCACACTTTGATCCCCAGGTGGTTACATCGTTCTTCGCACTCGATCTCAGTGACTTGAAGTGACTCAAAGGCCTTGCGGCCCAATCCTGCTCTGGTCGAACGCGGTGGTTCAGCCGCCGCGTTTCTTTTTCCAGCATAGGCAGGGGCGCTATGACGGGAGAGTCCAGCGGATGCGATCCATCGAACAAGCGCATCCGCTTGTTGCAGCATCAATTTACGTTATACTGCGCCCAGCGCTGCAAAGCTTGCTGCTTGATCCGATCCATATCCTCCTCAAAGAAGAATCGCGGTTTGCCGAAAGCGGGTTTCAGATCAGTCAGCCAGGTCGCCTCGGGGTCGAAGCGCGCGAAGAAGGGGTGTTGCACCCACGCTGGATCGCGCGCCTGGATGAAGTGGAGCACGAAGACTTTCTCCCCGCCAATCTCGGCAACGCCGTCAATCGTGACTTTGCCGGGGGTTGTCGACATCGACGGGCCGCGCACCGTGCGCGCCAAACCTGATACTCGATTATAGGCATCGCGAAAAATGTCGCAGGCGCGATCGAGTGACACTTCGAAGTAGTTCTTGGGGCCAGTGTTACGCTCCACAAACATATAGTACGGAATCACACCCTTGTTTAGGACGGAACGCCAGAGATCGGCCCAGATCTCGGAGGCATCATTGACGCCACGAATCAAAGGCGCCTGGGTGCGAATGATCGCGCCGGTTTCACGGATGCGGCGGATCGCCTCAACCGCAATCGGCGGCTCCAGTTCGCGCGGATGGCTGTAATGGGCCATAATGGCAAGTTGTTTCCCGGCTTTCTCAACCTGCGCGAAGAGCCGCAGAATTTGAGTGGCGTCGTCGTCGCTGCAATAGCGATAAGGCCAGTACGCGACCGACTTCGTGCCGATCCTGATGGTGTGCAACGAGCTTAACCGCGGGTCAAGCAGCGGCTCGATGTAGCGGGCCAGGTGCTCGGCTTTCATAATCATTGGATCGCCGCCGGTAATCAATACATCCGTAACCTCGGGATGTTCGAGCAAGTAGTTCTGTAAGGCTTCCGACTCCCGCGAGACCATCTTCAGATCGGGATCGCCAATAAACTGCGCCCAACGGAAACAGTAGGTGCAATAAGCATGGCACGTCTGTCCATGACTGGGGAAAAAGAGCACGGTCTCGGCATATTTGTGCTGCAGGCCATGCAATGGTCGGCCTTGGAGCCATGGAACATTGAGGTCCATCTGGCCGGCTGGGTGTGGGTTCAGACGCATTCGAATCGCATGTGCAGCCTGTTCAATTTCAGCAACGGACGCATTGCAGCGCAGCAAATCCATCATTGTATCCAAATCGCTGGGCGCAAGCATACCGGGTTGCGGGAAGACCAGGCGGAAAATAGGATCATCAGGAACAGTCGTCCAGTCGATCAGTTCTTCGACAACGTACGCATTGGTGCGAAAGGGAAGAACCGCAGCAACCGCTTTCATTGCCAATCGGTCTTCGGCCCGTAACTGACGGATCTGCGGGATCTCGTCGAGGTGGCGTTGGGTGTAGGGACGGTACTTCAGAGGAGTATGGCCGACGTGAACATCGATTGGGGCGGGGGCGCTTGTTGGCGTGAAGTCAATTACGGTGTCCAAGGGTCTGCTCCTTTGCATAAAATAACCTCGCCTATTATGTGAAAATAATCATTGCTCAACCGTGTTGTCATCAAGATGTAGCAGGATAGGCTAGGTCGACGTGTGAACAGCGGCAGGCGCAAGCGGGGCTGATCGAAGAGACCAACTCGGTTGCACTGCCACAACTAAGGATAGCTTTCAATTACGCATGGACATGCAGAGCAAGACAGAACATTTATGTCTGCTTTGCGATGGTCGCCTGAGGCACACCGGAGAGTCGGGGTATCCAACAAAGTTCTTTTCCTGAAGGATGGTTACATCATAGCAGAAAAGAATCGAATATGCAACACTTATTATGTCGAGAAAACAGGGAATGTTCAGTGCGATCATATAACTTTTGTTGCGCAAGCTGCATCATATGAATATGCACGGAGAAGCTGCTCACCTACAACAGTGGTACGACGCCCTGAACGACGCAAGCTTGGTCACGCTGACGCTCGCCGGTGATCGCGAGGCGTTCGGCCCCTTGCTGCTGCGCTACTATCCCAGCGTGGTGCGGCTCTGCGAGCGGTTGCTTGGCCCGACTTTCGATGCGCAGGATGTCGTTCAGGATGCCGCCCTCAGCGCCTTTCTCAACCTGGAGCGACTGAATGAGCCAGATCGATTTGGGGCGTGGCTGCACGCCATCGCTGCGAATTTGGCACGGATGGCGCTGCGCCGCCGCCGCCCGCTCGTGCTCAGCGCTGTGGAGGATGGGACCGAGCTTGCGGTTCTGTGGTCTGCGGGGCCGCCATCCCCGGAAGAAGTTCAGGTCATGCGCGAGGTCCACGATACCATCATCGCCGCCCTGAACGAGTTGTCGCAGGTCAACCGGGAAGCGGTCGTGGGGTTTTATCTAGAGGGTTACTCGTACGCAGAACTCGCCGCCCTGCTAGGCGTACCGGTCAGCACGCTCAAAGGCCGGCTCTTCTTTGGACGCCAGCAACTTCGGCGCAGCCTCGAACCACTGGCCCAGGATTTGTTAAAGCCTGACCACAGGCCGCGAAAGGAGCATAGCGTGGAACAGCCCGAGTTGATCGAAGTGCATGTCGATACAGTCCGTTCCGGGGCCTTGAACCCCCACCATGTCATCATTCTGACCCGATCCGGGAGTGATAGGTATCTGCCGATCTGGATTGGCCCGTTCGAGGCCGATGCAATCTCGATGACTTTGCAGGGCAGACAATCGCCGCGCCCGCTGACCCACGATCTGACGCTGCGCCTATTGGACGCCGCCGGCGCGCAGATCCAACGGGTAGTCATCAACAATCTGGCCGAGAGCACCTTCTTCGCGGCGATTGATCTGGCGATTGGAGATTGTATCCGGACGATAGATGCGCGGCCCAGCGATGCCGTCGCCCTGGCGGTGCGTAAGAACGCGCCTGTCTATGTGGCGCGCAGCGTGTTCGAGGCAGCGAGCGTCACCAGTGTCGCTGAGGAAGAGGAGCGATTGCGCCAGGTAGCGCGGGCCGGTTCGAGTACGGCAAAGATACAGGTGATGATCGTGGATGATACCGAGGAGACGCGCGATCAGCTTACCGCCCTGCTCACCGCTGCGCCAGATATCGAGCTTGTTGCGCAGACCGCCAGCAGCGTCGAGGCCATGGAGCTGTTGCATCGGCATCATCCTCTTGTCACGCTGATCGATGCTGAGCTGGACGCGGAGGATGGCATCACAGCGGTTGAGACATTGCTGGTTCGCTTTCCACACCTGCAAGTAGTGTTGATGGGCGTCCAAGTCGATACCGCGCTGCTCAAACGGGCGCTGCGGGCTGGGGCGCGCGAGTTCGTGCAGAAGCCGGTTCAGGCCGACGAGCTGTTTCAGATCATTCGCACACTCTACCATAAAGCCGAAGCGTCTCTATTCCAGATCGGCCCGACAGAGGCGTGGAGACGCCCGCGTACGGAGGCGGAGAGCGGATGAGACGACGATCCCCGCGTACGCGGGGATGAAGCGCGGACGCGAGGAGGCGTGGAGGCGGCAACCATGCCGACGTTGCGCGAGCATGGCTTGCTGCATTCCACAATCTGATCTGCGCCCAACTGTTTGTCTCACCGCTTGTTCGTTCTACGCCGGCCTGAGCCTCAGGATCGCTTCGAGTAGACCGTTGCGTGCAACTTTGATCGCGGTTCCCCTGCGTGGCTTGGCTTCGATTTCCCCAGCCTGGAGCAGCCGTTCGCTGATCACCAGCCGGAGCGGGATACCGATCAGGTCGGCGTCGTTGAACTTAACGCCGGCTGTCTCGCCGCGGTCGTCGTAGAGCGTGCTGAGTCCGGCATCCTCCAATTCAGCGTAGAGCGCGTCACCTGCGGCGCAGACCTCATCCTGCTTGCCGATCCGCACCAGATGCACGTCGAACGGTGCGACCGATTCAGGCCAGACGATCCCGGCGTCGTCGTGATGCTGCTCGACGATGACTTGCAACAGACGCTCCACTCCAATGCCGTACGAGCCCATCACTATCGGCTGGGCAACACCATTGAGGTCCAGGTAAACAGCGCCAATCGCGGCAGTGTAGCGCGTGCCCAATTTGAAGATGTGCCCAATCTCGATGCCCCGTTCGAGTTGGAGCGCAGTCCCGCAACGCACGCAGAAATCGCCCGCATCAACCGTCGTGATATCGGCGACCAGGTCGGCCTGCCAATCGCGGCCATAGACCACGTTGCGCAGGTGATAGCCTTCACGGTTCGCCCCCGCAACCAGCGGCCCCGCGTTGACAACGGAGTGGTCGGCGATGACGGTCACGTCGTGCAAGCCCACCGGGGAGGCATAACCGGCGACGGCTCCGGTAGCGGCAATTTGCTCGGCGCTGGCCGGGACGAGCGCCGAGACTCCAGCCGCCTTCCGCAGCTTGATCTCGTTGACCTCGCGGTCGCCGCGGACCACCACGAAGAGCAGGCCGCGTTCCGGCGCAGCGAAGAAGACCGCTTTGGCAGTCGCCGACGCGGGGATGGCGAGGAAGTCAGCCAGTTCGGCAATCGTCTTGCAATTGGGGGTAAAAACCTCCTCGGCTGGCCCGGCGACCGGCGTACCCTGGGCGGCGCTGTCTTTTTCCGTCGTGGCTCGGCTCGACACAGCCACCTCGATGTTTGCCGCGTAGCCGCAGTTGGGGCAGATCGCCAGCGTATCCTCGCCCGCCGCCGATAGAGCCATATACTCGCGGGCCTCGCGTCCGCCCATCTCGCCGGTATCCGCCTCGACAGCGACGAAATGTACACCGCACCGAGCAAAGATTCGCTCGAACGCGGCGCCAATGCGGGTGTAGGCTGCATCCAACCCAGTGTGATCGGCATCGAGCGAGTAGGCGTCGAGCATGCTGAATTCGCGCATCCGCATCAACCCGCCCTTGGTCCGGATCTCGTCGCGATACTTGGTATGAATCTGATAGACCAGAGCGGGGAATTGGCGGTAGGAGGTCATTTCGCGCCGGGCCAGTTCGGCGATGGCCTCTTCATGAGTCGGAGCAACAATCAAAAGACGTTCGCCGCGATCGGCCAGGCGTAGCATCAGCGGACCATACTGGGTGTAACGCCCGGTTTGTTCCCAGGCGTTCGTGGCTTGAATGATAGGAGTGCGCAGCTCTTGACCAGCGATCCGCGCCATTTCCTCGTGCATCATCGCCTCGATCCGGCGGGCGACGCGCATGCCCAAGGGGAGCAGTGCAAAGCCGCCTGCCAGGAGTTGGCGCACTAGTCCGGCGCGCAGGACCAACTGGTGGGCCGGATGCTCCGCGTCTGATGGCGGCTCGCGTAGCGTCCGCCCAAAAAGTGTTGAGAGTCGCATAGATTCCTCCTGTCACGTTGGCGCGTTGGCGCGTTACCGCCCCACACGCTCCATTTTCCATTCTCCATTCTTCGCTGACGGTTCCACTCTTCAGCACGTTGACACGCTTCGCCAACAAAAAACGCCCTTGAGCAACTTGCTCAAGGACGGAATGTTCCGCGGTACCACCTTGGTTGGGGCAGATGCCCCCATCTCTACCGCCGCCGCTCGCCACTGAAGGCAAGAGAGGGCGCGTCCCGATCACGGGGGAATCAACCGGCCAACCTTATCTGTGAAACGTGTTGTGTTATACGCTCCAGCTTCGGCAGCAACACGGCGGAGTGCATAGGCTCCACACTACGGGGGCGGGTTCGGCGCTTGCCTGCTGATCGAGCTTACACGCTCCTCGACTCGCTGGGCGCTCGGCAAAACGCGTACTGTTCCCCGTCGGCGTTGTTCTTGTTTTTACTTATGGCTAGCACTATACCAGAGTGCGGTGTGAGCGTCAATCAATCGCGAGACGGATCTAAAACAGTCGATGACTGATAGCCGATACGTTGTTTTCATCCCGCGGTGTATGTTCCTCTCCTCGCCTCTGTATCTCCTCGTCTTCTTGTCTCGCCAGGTAACTTGAGCGGCGGTGCGTCCGGCTGCGACGCATGCCTCCGCTGCGAGGTTTGCATCGTTGCCTCCGCATCTCCGCACCTCTTCGCCTCTTCGCCTCTTCACTGCACCGCCAGAACGCCTGGTTCACGTTTCGTCGATGCTCCAGATCACGACCCGATTGTTGCCCGAGTCGGCAATCGCCAGGCGCGCACCGTGCAGGTGCAGACCATAGGGCCAGCAGAGCGTATCGCGGCCCACCGCCAACCAGCGGTTTTCGCCGTTGCCCTCGAAATCGGTCTGGCCGAGCACGATACTGGCCGGGTGAAACGCGCCGCTCTGCAGTGCGACTGGCCAGATGAGCACCCGGTTGTTGGCTGTGTCGGCTACCGCGAGGCGTCCGGTCGCGTAGGCCACTGCGTAGGGGAAGCGCAGACTACGCTGTCCCGGCGGGGTGTAGGGAAACTCTTCGGCCTGCGAGAAGTCGGCCTGGCCAAGCAGGAGCTGGGCAGGCTCGTCGGCCTGCGGATGCGGTGACCAGCCCAATACGCGGTGATTGCCAGCGTCGGCGACATACAGCACATCCGCATCGCCGGTGATGGCGTGGGGCCAGCGAAACGAGGAAGCGCTAGGCGGGCCGCCGCGATTCTCCTCGCGGGTCGTCGGCGCCGGCTGACCAAGCACCAGATCAGTGGGTTGGCCCGGCGCAGGCAAGCCATGCCAACCCAGCACGCGCCGGTTGCCGGTGTCGGCAATGTAGAAGCGTCCGCCGACCCAGCCCATGCCATAGGGCCAGTAGAGGCTGCTGGCATCGACAGCGCCGCCCCGGTTTGGCTCCGTCGTCGTCAGGCTTTCCTGGCCCAGAGCATAGTCCGGCGGCGTGAACGAGACCTGCGGCAGCATTTCCCAAACGAGCAGGCGGTGATTCCAGGCATCGGCTACGTACAGCTTACCGGCGATAATACTCACACCTGTGGGCAGATACAGGCCGTTCTGCGCCCCTCGCCCGCCGGCCTGCGGCCCCTCGCTGTAGAAGTCGGGCTGCCCCAGAACGACATCAGCCGGCGCCGCATCCTTATCGGGCAGTCTATGCCAGATCAACACACGATGATTGCCGGTGTCAGCGACGATCAGCACTTCGTCGTCGCAGTACACCCCGCGTGGGGCATAGAGTTGCACCGGTGTCGGATGGGCCGGCGGCAGGATCAGTGCGCCAGGCGAGTCAGCGCCGAGGCAGAACAAGGGATGAGCTGTGATCTGGGCACTCATAGTTCATCCCCGCTCACAGAGAGGTTTGGCGGACCGCCATACTGCATCGCGCAAACAGATCATCACGACTGCTGCTTCGTCGGACGTACCCAGATCTGCCCGTCCTCGACCCGGAGCGGGAATGACTCGAGTTGAGCCTCGGGTGCGGTGATGCACTCGCCCGTGTGAGCATCATAACAGAAGCCGTGCCAAGGGCAGGTCAGGATGCCTGCATCGACATCGAACAGACCGCTATCGAGAGGCAAGCCCTTATGGATACAGGTATTGCGGAAGGCGCTCAAGCGGTTGTCGAAGTTGACAATTAGCACACTGGCCACGTCGGTATCGAAGCGCAACAGCGTACCGGGAGGCGTCGCATCGAGCGACGGCCCCTTGACCCAATCAGAGCCTGAACTCACACCGATTGCATCGGGGGTGATCAGCGCCGGGCTGGGTTCGTTGGGCAAAACTTCGACCTGTTTGATCTCGGTAATTTGGCCAAGAATGGCTTCTTCGACCCCCTCGCGTAGCGTTACAGCAGACTGCGAACAGCCGTTACACGCACCATGCAAACGAACGTATACCGTATCGCCGCGCACCTCGACCAGCTCAACATCGCCGCCGTGCGAGTGCAAATATGGTCGTACTGTTTCGAGCACTTGAGTGACACGGGTGGCAGTATCGGCGCGAATGATGCCATGCATGACGAAAAGCGCATAGACCAGCGGATCGTCCGCCAATTCGAATAATAACTCTTTGCCGCGTGGATCATCTTTGAGGCGGCGCACGATGCGGGTCAGACCAGCTTTGTGGAACGCTTCGACAGCACGCTTCAGATTCAGCGCGAGGGTGCGGCTATCATCGTCGAGCTTTTGAACTTCGCTGGTTGCCTGATCCACGAGCTCGGCCAGGCTTTCGAGATCATCGGCGGATGGTTGTGGTACGTCGTCGTTGTGGTGCGCTTGTGTCATCGAATCCTCTTCTAACCAGAGAAACTACTCTGCTGTTCAAGGGTTTCTTCAGCT
The DNA here is from genome assembly GCA_022360155.1 of Chloroflexales bacterium. Classification (GTDB taxonomy): domain Bacteria; phylum Chloroflexota; class Chloroflexia; order Chloroflexales; family Chloroflexaceae; genus JAKSDJ01. Next base: position 13,335 of record JAKSDJ010000417.1, read on the forward strand.
TTGAGCGCCAGCAGATCGGCGAATGTGTGCAGAGCAAGTTGCTAGAGTATGACTTCGACCGGGCGGCGGCGGATCGACCTGACGCCACGCGAGAGCTTGTAACACGAAGCAGGCGCCCACGACATTATCGAGCAGAAAGTCTTGAAAGCGCGCGCGCACAAACTCGTCGAGCCAGATCCCTTCGCCCTGCGGGTCGAGGCGCAAACGAGCCAGGGCCGCCTCCGGCCCGCCGCTGTGCTGAACAATGCGCTCGACGAAGCGTTCGGTGGCGGTAATGAGCAGAAAATCAAACTGTTGGCGTAGGTATGCTTCCATCCTGCTCCTGTTGGGGCTGCTCCGCAGTATGAGATACGATAGCGGCCAGTAGTTCGTGTACTGCCGTAGCCGCTTCGTTATCGCCGCCGGTCGTAAAAAGCCGCACCGCCTCTTGCAGCTTGGAACGGGCGTGCTTGAAGATGCCAAGGTGAGCCAGTGCATTGCCCTGATTTGCCAGCAGACGCGCGTAGCCGTTGGGGTCTTGGGCAGGATCGCGGGTCTGGAGCAGTTGCTCGTACAACTCGACCGCCTCGGCCAAGTTATCCTGCGGGTGCGACGAAGGCAGGTATTGCAGGGCATTAGCCAGGTTGAGTTGGGCGCTGGCCCAGCGTTCAGGGTAGCGCTCGGGTTCGTAGACCTTGAGCGCTTCGCGCAGCGCCTGCACAGCGATTGCCATCCGTAGCTGGTCGCTCGCCTCGGTGAGCGGCATCGCCAGGTAAGCTAGGGCCAGGTTGTTCTGAGCCAGGGCGTATAGTTCAGGATATTGCTCCCGCGTGAAAACGCGCAGCGCTTCCTGATACCAACGCACCGCTTCGAGCAAGGCGCCGCGTTGCTGACCATAGGCCAACTCCTGGTACAGCATGCCCAGCTTGAGCTGAAGTTGGGCGCGCGCTGCGTGCAGACCAGAGCCTTCGAGTAGGGTGATCGCCTGATTCAAGGACTGGAGCGCCGCCGGGCCAGGACTGCTGCGTTGCACGTATACGTCGGCTAGGTCGCCAAGCAATTGCGCTGCCAGCAGCGGCGAGGCCGGGCGCGCCGTATCGACTGCTGTGACGAGCGTTGCCTCGGCCTTGGCGAGGTCGCCCGCTTCGATGGCGTGTGCAGCTTGCGCCGAGAGAGCGCAGGCGCGCAACTCCGCGTTGGTGTCGCCGGGATCGGGCGGGGCGTCGGACCAGCCCATCGTGTAGGCGACCAGTTCGAGGAGCAAGGCTAGGTCGCCGTCGATCTCGTGGCGGAGCGCCGGGTACGCGGCAGGGTCGCTGCGCAGCACAAAACGATTGTAGCGCGCCTCGGGCGTATCGTCACCAAACAGGGCGCTCAAAGCGCCCGCCAGGTCGCCCGCTAGGGCCATTGGGTAGAAACGCAGCGCCGCCGGCGCCGAATCCGGCACGTTACCGTGCAGCAGCGCCGCCTGAAGTTCGGTTGCGCCGTCGGCTGGCGGCAATACGAGATACGCTGCTGGGAGCGGAAAGATGCCGAGCGGCTGGGGCCGGATTGTGAGTTTGGTCATAAGTGTATTACATTCGAACGTTAAGACGTTCACATCCTTTGCTGCGCTCAGGA
>JAKSDJ010000526.1 GCA_022360155.1 Chloroflexales bacterium
AGATGTAGCCGAATGTCGGCAAAATTCGAGTTGGCATCGTTGGGGAACTCGGCTGCAACGATCTGCTCGAAATTGCCGGTCGCCAGTTCGCCCAATGTCAGCCGGTTCACGGCGGGCGAAACGACATCACTGTCGGTAATACCCTCCCACTGTTCATGCGATGCGTGTATAGTCATCTCCACTTCGGGGAGGCCAGTAAACACCGGCATACCTGGGAAGATGTCCTGACTCAAATCAATGATTTCAAGCATACTTTCTACCCTTTCTGATTTTGAGCGAAGAATGTGGATGTTCTGTTTCTGAGATAGCAATTTATCCCCAAACTTATAAAAACGCGTCCGACTGCGAGTATACCGCCCTCCAAGCGCTCGGTCAATCACGTTGGGTGGAGCGATTATCCAATAATACCAATTCGACTTAGCTCTCCGCATGCTGTCACCCTGAGCGTAGCGAAGGGTCTCAGCAGCAGTGAGCCGAGATGTTTCGCTTCGCTCGGCATGACATGCAGCATGTGTACGTTGAATTGGTATAACTTCCCCTTAGAACCACAATTGACGTCTGATCCAAGCGCGCATAGAATGGAGATGCGTACTATCAACTCGTTTTGAACACGCTGCTTGTACTGCGCTGAACAAGAGTGTACTCACGCAGCAAAGCTGCTCGTCACCGGTCGCTTGGTCACGGATCACGGATGTAACGGGATGAACAACTTGATGTTGCTCCAATCTGACGTCATTGTCGTCGGCTCTAGACCGGGCGGGGCGACGGTCGCGTGCGACCTGGCGCGGGCCGATAAACGGATGCTGCTGCTGGAACGTGGCGCGGATTTCCGGAACCAGTTCTATTATGGCGCCTACCTGAGCGCGCTACGCTACGCCGATCGGATGAGCTTGCTCTTCACTCAGAGGGCCTGAACATTATCCGCCCGTTGATGGTCGGCGGTGCGACGAGTATGTACTGCGGCTGCGCAGCCCCGCCACCCGACTGGCTCAAGACCCGCTATGGCATCGACATCGACGCCGAAGTCGCCGAGACCGTTGCGGAGTTGGCGATCGCGCCGTTGCCCGCCGAGTTGCGGGGTAGAGCCTCGACCCGGATCGCCGAGGCGACCTGCGCGCTGGGCTACAACTGGCAGCCCCAGATCAAGTTTTTCCGCCCGGAGCGCAGTCGACACTTCGACTGTGGCGCGCATTGTATGCTTGGCTATCGCTGTGGCGCTAAATGGAACGCCGCCGAATATGCGGACGAGGCGGTCGCTGTGGGCGCCGTCTTGCAGACCCAGGCGCGCGTAACGCGAGTTCTTACCGAGAATAGACACGTCACCGACGTGGAAGGGCGGATCGGCATTCCTATCGGCGGGCATTCGTGGCGCGGCTGTCTGGGCTATGTACGGGCCGCCCTGGAGTTGGACGAACAGGCTCGGGAACGAGGGCTGCACAATGCCTGGGTTATTGTTGCCGTCGGTACCGGGGTCGCCCTGGCTGGGTTGATGGCCGGCCTTGCATTGAGCAACTCGCCGCTGCGTCTGATAGGTATTGACGTGGGTAAACTCTGGAAGGGATTCCCCGACTCGATTGCCCGGCTCGCCGCTGACATCTGCACCCGCCTGGGTGAACCACATGTCTTCAGCGCTGCAAACGTGCAGCTGATCGAAAGCGTCTATGTCGGTGAGCGCTACGGGGCGCCGTCGGCTGAGGGTCTGGCCGCCATCAAGCGTCTGGCGCGCCTCGAAGGGATCATCCTCGACCCAATCTACACAGGCAAAGCTTTTGCCGGACTGCTCGACCTGGTCGAGAGCGGCAAACTGGGCCGCAACGAGCCGGTGATCTTTCTGCATACCGGCGGTACACCGGTGATCTTTCTCTGAAACGGCATCTTGTGATGGGAGGCAGATCGATAGACATCATTGTAATCGCCTTTTTGACAGGATTGACAGGATTAACATGATGACGTCATCATGTTAATCCTGTCAATCCTGTCTTTATAATGGACTCGGATGAAAGCAGCGATTCATCCCAAAATTGTTCTAGCACAAGGATGGGTCATACAGCATGGCTGACTACTCCGAACTTTTGCGTTTGCTCTCCATCCCCCGACCCAATGGGAGCGTCGCCGAACGGGCAACCGCACGAGTGCTGCACGACTGGCTGACCGCGCGGGGATCGACCGTCAGATGCAGTCATTTCGGCTCTATCCATACCTCAACGAAGCGTTGGGTGTCTGGCTGATTGGCTCGCGGTTTGGTTAGGATGGGGCTGGTCGATACTGCCGATTGCAATTGTTGCGCTCTTGGGCGGGACGCTCGATGTGGCTCGATGCATTCCGCTGGTAACTTGGCCGGCGGTGCGCGGGGGCCAGAATCTGTTGATCGAGTTTACTCCGCTGCAGCCGCTGCGG
>JAKSDJ010000613.1 GCA_022360155.1 Chloroflexales bacterium
ACCGACCCTGCACCTTCTCTCTGCACATTGGCAGCGCATCTGTGCTGTTCTAGACGAATCTGGCGATCAATACCAGTCTGCAGTGGAGGAAATCACACGCAGCATGCAGGCGACCCATGCATCTCTGCTGTTGCTGGATGAAGAACAACTGGCCCTCACCAGGATCGGGGCAGTCGGGCTTCCACCCGATCATACTACGACGCCGACGCATATAGGCGACGGCCTTCCTACCTGGATACGCCAGCATAACTGTCCGCTCCTTTGGGCTGACGACTCCGAGCCGCCGGCCTTCATTCGTGAGTTCGGCGCCGAAGAACCAATCACCTCAGCGCTCTGTGTTCCCTTGCTGGTAGAGGGCTGCTTTAGCGGCGCACTCAAGCTTGCCCGGCTATATGACGACCCGCCGTTTACCCCCGATGATCTTGGCATAGCCGTCTTTATCGCCGATCGCATTGGGCTTCGGGTGGCGCACAACCGGCTCATAAGTCAGTTGGGGCACCGTGAGCATCTGATCGACCAAATTGTCGAGAGTATTCCTAGCTCGCTCGTGGTGATCGATCAGAGTCTGCGGATCGTTTCGGCAAACCGGAATTTTCTGACGAAAGCACGCCGCCGCGCTCAAGCGACTGTGGAGTGCCGGCTTGAAGAAGTTTTCCCACATGTGCTCTTGCACTATACACGGCTCGAACAGAAGATACGCGATATTTTTCGCACTGGTCAGATGATCGACGGCGGTAAGCTCTTGTATAGCGTTCCCGGTGTTCCCAACCGGATGTACTACTATCGTCTCGTTCCGCTCAAAGTCGGCGAGCGCATTCAACACGTGATGCTCTTGATGGACGACATTACCGAGCGCGAGCAACTGGGCGCAGAGGTTCGTTTGATCGAGCAGCGGCTGGCGAGCGTCGTTGAGTCTGCCAACGACCTGGTCATCTCGCTAGACCCGCAGGGGCTGATCGTCACCTGGAATCGAGCAGCAGAGCAGGTAAGCGGGCTCACCGCCGAACAGGTCAAGGGCCGGTCATTAGTGTCGCTTTGCGCTCCTGCCCAACGCTCAGTCATGACCAAATTGCTACGCACCTGTGTCACCCAGCCCCGAAAAGATCGGATAACGCTCCCCCTATGGCAGGAACATGCACCAACTACTAAAGCTCATGAGCCCCTCAAGCGAAGCAGCGAGTCCATCGAGGTGAGCCTTTTAACGGCGGAAGCGCAAGAAGTGAGCATCGCCTGGAACGCCTCGCCTATGCACGACGACGCCGGGCAGATGACCGGCATTGTGATCCTGGGCCGCGATCTCACCGAACAGCAGCGGATGCAAGCGCAATTGGCGCAATCATCGAAGATGGCGTCGCTTGGTGTAATGGCCGGGGGAATTGGGCATGAACTCCGCAATCCACTGGGGATTATCGCCTCCAACGCCCAACTCCTCGATGAGTACCCCAACGATGCGCAACTGCGCAGTGCTTGTGTACAGAAAATTTTCAGTGCAACTCGGCGGGCCTCGTTAATTATCGAGAACCTGTTGAAATTCGCCCGCCCGCAACGAGAACCTATGCGCACAGTCAATCTACACTCGTTGCTAGACGACATTTTGCCTCTGATCGTCGAACAGCTCAACCAACACCATGTGCGCCTGATCCAAGAGATTGCCGCTGGACTGCCACTGGTCTATGGGAATACCGAGCTTCTACAACAGGTTTGCACCAACCTGATCTTCAATGCATGTCATGCAATGCCAACAGGAGGAACGCTCACCATCAGCATTGCCCCTGATCACGATGGCAATATCGAGATGCAGTTCCGCGACACGGGATGCGGCATCGACCCTGAGCATCTACCGAAAATTTTCGATCCATTCTTCACGACCATGCCGGTTGGTCGCGGCACCGGACTGGGGCTGTCGATTAGTTACAGTATTATCCAGCACCACAGCGGAACGATCACCGCAACCAGTCAGATTGGCCAAGGAACCACCTTTACAATCCGATTGCCATGCAGTCTATCAGGGCCGCTAGATGAGGAGGACTGATGCCCCGCATTCTACTCGTTGACGATGAACCGGATTTGGTCTGGGCCATTCGCTACAGTCTCTGTGACGCCGGCTACGAGGTGATGACCGCCCAGGACGGCGAGATGGGGCTGGAAATGGCGCGCCTCCATCACCCCGACCTAATCATCCTGGATATCGTTATGCCGAAGATGGACGGCATCCAGATCTGTTGGCACTTGCGCCGCGACCCCAGCACTGCGGCCATACCGATCCTGTTTCTCTCTATGCGGAACGCAATCGAAGATCGAGTTGCATGTTTGGAACAGGGCGGCGATGACTATCTGGCCAAACCCTTTGACTTGCGTGAACTCAAAGCACGAATTGCGGCGCTCCTCCGCCGCGGCTACGGCGGCGGCGCACCCCAAGCGGCTTCGCAGAGTCCATATGCCTGGCTCGCTGTCGGTCCGCTAGCGCTCAACCTGCACACCTACCAGGTGCGGATCGCCGATAAAGCGATCCATCTGACTCCCGCCGAGTTCAAGCTCCTGCACTACTTAATGCAGTATCCAGGCCGGATCTTTTCAAGCCAGCACCTGCTTCAAGAAGTGTGGGGCTATTCGCGCGATTCGGCGGACCCAGGCATTGTGCGCTGGCACATCAAAAAACTGCGAGCCAAAGTCGAACCCAATCCGGATCAGCCCCGCTATATCCGTACTATTCCACGACACGGATTTGGCCTGTTCGAGCCATCGACAACCCGAGCGGCGGGAGGCGTACATCAGAGCTTCCCGCGCTAATTCGCACGTTCGCAGATTGAAAACTTATCGATACGATCGGCTATTGGCTACCCTGAAAACAGGCGATCAATGATACCGTCGCCGTACCTCTTTTCATGCACTCTGATGCACTACAGACTTATGATCCACTATCGGCTACCCTGCAAGAGCCTATGATTCGCACCTTTGTTTAGGTTATTTTCATGCACTCTGATGCGCTGCAGGCTCATGATCAGCTATTGATTAGTCGATCGGCTCTTTTCTCATGAGACCTCATATACGCCCCGCCCGCAACAGCATAGCTGCGCCGCCCGTATACCTCCCGCCCGTAGCAGCATAGCTCGCCGCCTTACACCCGCCAACCATAACGAATAGTATTACTATAACCCCATAAAATCATACAAAAACCATAAAAATAAAACCCAAAAGAGATTAAGTGCCCTTATAGTACGAAAATTTGCCGCAATACATATATAATGAAGTTAAAATATATTATAAATTCAATGAAATTAAAATATAACGCTGTAATTTTCCAGTAACTTGACATTGTGTGTATAATAATTGCAAAAGAGAACCTTACGATTCATAAAATATCCACACCTCATCATTGTCAGTAAATCAATAGCGTTCTTTGTGACAATAATGTCAGTACAAAAGAAGGCAACAACGTATACAAGCACATTTACATCTCCAAGCCCTCTTTTGTGCAATAATGCTAAAAAAATCAGCGCTGTAAACTATGGAGAACTCAGAGCCTGTCTACTATTCGATCACCCAGGTTGGTGGTCAGAAAAGGCCAGGACGGTTCTTGCTTTCGCTGCTGTTGGATGACGGAAAGAGGGTCGATTGCTTTGTGCCAAGCATGAACCTTTGAGAACCGTTTAGGCCTTACTTTTGGAAAGAGATCTTATCGTTAGAA
>JAKSDJ010000342.1 GCA_022360155.1 Chloroflexales bacterium
ACGCAAGATTAGCGCAGATAGCTAGAGATCTGCGCCAATCTTGCGGTTGATCTGAGACGGATATTCCACTTTGACGTAGCCCTACCCGCGCTTGCATGTATAATGGGTCTGGAACAGATCACATCTCAATCAGGATGACCACGAACGTGCCGGATGTGCTGACCTTGCGATAGCGAAGACAAAGGAAAAGTATGTCGACTACACCCGCAGCAACTCCGCCTCTCCAGCAGCGCCGGGCCGTCGTAACCGGCGCCAGCCGGGGAATTGGGCGCGCGATTGCGCTGGCCCTGGCCGCCGCCGGCGCCGATGTAGCCCTGAGCGCCCGTAGCCAGGCCGACCTGGAACAGGTCGCCGCCGAGGTGCAAGCCCTGGGCCGCCGGGCTTTGATCCACACCTGTGATGTCACCAACCCGACCGAGGTCGCCCAGATGGCCGCCGCTGTCATCGAGGGCCTCGGCGGCGTCGATATCCTGGTCAACAACGCGGGCATCTCGGCCAGTCACCGCTTCCTCGATCACCCCGACGAGGCATGGCACAACATGCTGGCGATCAACCTGACCGGCATCTACTATGTTACTAAGGCGATTATCCCGACGATGGTCGCCCAGAACTACGGGCGGATTATCAACATCGCCTCAATCGCCGCCAAGATCGGCGCGCGCTACCTGGTCGCGTACAGCACGACCAAGCATGGCGTGATCGGCCTGACCCGCTCGCTCGCCGCCGAGTTCGTCTCCAACAACATCACGGTCAACGCCATCTGTCCGGGCTACGTGGACACGCCGATGACCGAGCGCAGCGTCAGCAATATTATGGCCCGCACCGGCATGAGCGAGGAGAAAGCCCTCGCGGCGCTGACCGCCACGACCCCGCAGCAGCGCCTGATCGAGTCGGAAGAAGTGGCCGACCTGACGGTCTTTCTGGCGCTGGAGAACAGCAAAGGCATCACCGGCCAGGCGATCAACGTCGATGGCGGTGCGGTGATGTATTGATGACGTTAACACGTTGGTGCGTTGGCACGTTGACCGGTTGGTACGTTGGGGGTTGTAGGCGCGGCTTGCAGCCGCGCTAACTATCTGTTGCGGCGAGACTGAACGTACGGCTACGCGCTATGTCTTAACACGTTAACACGTTGGTGCGTTGGAACCTGCTAACCTGCTAATTTTAGAAATACGTATACAGAAGCAAGACATCGTTCAACGACTATCGAGCGACACGGGGGGCATCGTGGTTCACATCTTCGGCATTCGCCATCACGGTCCGGGGTCAGCGCGTTCTTTGCGCCAGGCTCTGGCCCAATTGCATCCCGACATCATCCTGGTCGAGGGTCCGCCCGACGCCGCCGAGGTTCTGCCGCTGCTGGTCCATCCCCAGATGCAGCCGCCGGTGGCGCTGTTAATCTATGTCCGCGACGCGCCGGAACGCGCCGTCTACTATCCTTTCGCCGTCTTCTCGCCAGAGTGGCAGGCGATCCACTACGGTCTCACCAACGACATCCCGGTGCGGTTTATGGACCTGCCCCAGTGCCACCAACTGACTGCGCTGGGCAAGGAAGCGGGGACGACGAGCGACAACACAGCCAACAACGAACTGTCTCCTGAAGCGCTCGCGATGCATCCTTCGCGCGATCCGTTGGGCTTTCTGGCCGCTGCAGCGGGCTACAGCGACGGCGAACGCTGGTGGGAGCACATGGTCGAGCAGCGCCGCGATAGCGCCGGGATCTTTGCCGCCATTCTCGAAGCCATCGCCGCCGTCCGCGCCGAAACCCCCGACCCCGCCGATCCCGCCGAAGCGCAACGCGAAGCGCGCCGCGAAGCCTGGATGCGCCAGACGATCCGTGCCGCCCAGCAAGAGGGGCATCGACGCATCGCGGTCGTCTGCGGCGCGTGGCATGGCCCAGCCCTGCTCGACCGCGCCAATACGAAGGGCGACAGCGCACTGCTCAAAGGGCTGCCCAAAGCCAAAGTGCAGGCCACCTGGGCGCCCTGGACCTACGGGCGGCTCTCGTACCAGAGCGGCTACGGCGCGGGTGTCGAGTCGCCGGGCTGGTATCACCACCTCTTCGCTTCAGCCGAGGCGGGGCACAGCCCGACCGAAACCGCGATCCACTGGCTGACGCGCACCGCCCAACTCATGCGCACGGAGGGGCTGGATGTCTCGTCGGCCCACGTGATCGAGGCGGTGCGCCTGGCCGAAACCCTGACCGCCCTGCGCGACCGCCCGCTGCCCGGCCTGCCCGAGTTGAACGAGGCCACCCGCGCCGTCTTCTGCTTCGACAGCGACCTACCCATGCGCCTGGTCCACGACAAGCTGATCGTGGGTGAGACCCTGGGCGCCGTCCCCGACGAGACGCCAATGGCGCCGCTCCAGCAGGATCTGACGCGCGAACAGAAACGCTTGAAGCTGCCGGTTGAAGCCACCTGGCGCGATCTCGACCTGGATCTCCGCAAACCGACCGATCTCGAACGCAGCCGCCTGCTCCACCGGCTGAACCTGTTGGGCATCACCTGGGGCCACCTCCTGGATGCGCGGGGCGGTAAAGGGACGTTTCGCGAAACTTGGCGGTTGCAGTGGCAGCCCGAGTTGGCGATCAAGCTGATCGAGGCCGGCGTGTGGGGGAACAGCATTGTCACGGCAGCAAGCAACCGCGCCCGCACCGAAGCTCAGCAAGCCGCCGATCTGCCCGCCCTGACCGCCTTGGTTCGTCAGGCCTTGCTGGCAAGCCTTCCCGACGCGATCCCGCCGATTATTGCACATCTGGAAACCCAAGCCGCCTTGACCAGCGATGTCACCCAGATGATGGCGACGCTGCCTAACCTGGCCCAGGCGCTGCGCTACGGCGATGTCCGCCAGACCGATGCCAGCGCAGTCGCTCACGTGGTTGACGGCCTGATTGCCCGGATCTGCATCGGGCTGCCAGGGGCATGCACCGCGCTCAACGATGAAGCGGCGGCAACGCTTTTTCAGCATCTGAATGAGGCCAACGAGGCAATAACGCTGCTACAAAACGCCGCGCACCTGGCTGAGTGGCAAGCAGTGCTCGGCCATCTGGCCGACCTGGATGGCCCGGCAGGGCTGCGAATCCACGGCTTGCTGGGAGGGCGCTGCGTGCGCTTGCTGCTCGATCAACGGGTCTTCGATAGCGCGGAGACCGCCCGGCGGATGGGGCTGGCGCTCTCCACAGCCAGCGATCCGGCCTACGCCGCCGCCTGGGTCGATGGGTTGCTGCGCGACAGCGGCGCGCTCCTGGTTCACGACGAAACGCTGTGGCAGGTGGTTGACAGTTGGGTGGTTTCTCTGTCCGCCGAGACATTTGTCCAACTGCTCCCATTGCTCCGCCGCACCTTCGCGACGTTTCATGCCCCGGAACGTCGCAGCCTGGGCGAACGGACGCGCCAGGGGCCGGCAGCGCGGCGGAGCTTCGGCAGCGCCGCGCCGACAACGATCGACCCGCAACGCGCAGCGGCGGTTCTGCCCTTGCTCGGGCGACTGCTTGGCGTGCGAGACGCCGCGTGAGAG
>JAKSDJ010000895.1 GCA_022360155.1 Chloroflexales bacterium
ATCAAGCCAGCTTTTTCCATGGCCTTGGGAGCGGCCAGCGCCGGGCCAATCCCCATCCGCGCCGGGTCGCAGCCAGCCCAGGCGTACGAGACGATCCGGCACAAGGGCACGTAGCCAAGCGCCTCGGCCCGTTCCCGGCTCATCACCAAGCAGAGCGCGGCGCCATCATTCGTCCCACAGGCATTACCTGGTGTTACAGAACCGCCTTTCTTAAAAATCGTCGGGTACATAGCCAGGGTTTGGACGCTCAAAGCAACATTGATCCCCTCATCCTCGCTAACGATATCCGGTTCGACCTCTTTGCCAGCAACTTTCTTCTTGACTGTAACTGGGGCAATTTCGTCTTTAAACTTGCCCATACGGGTAGCTTTGAATGCACGCTTGTGACTATCGACTGCGAATTTGTCCTGCGCCTCACGACTAATCCCAAACTCTTCAGCCAGATTCTCGGCGGTTTGCCCCATCAACTGATCAACAACCGGGTCGGTTAATCCTTCCCACATCGCGTCAATCAAGGTTGAATGTTGGAGGCGCTTACCCCAGCGCATATCACGATTGACATAGGGTATATTGCTCATACTCTCCGTGCCGCCTGCTAAGTAAATATCGCCTTCCCCCATCTGAATGGACTGGTAGGCGTTGACCAGACTCTGCAAGCCACTTGCACAGTTACGCGCCACAGTATAGTTGGTGATATGGAGGGGTATCCCAGCACGAAGTGAAATGACCCGTGCAATGTTCGGCGCATCCGATCCCTGGCCAACACATCCCCAGATAACTTCGTCAATCTTGTTAGGGTCAAGGTTCGTCTTCTCAAGCAGCGCTTTGGTGACAACCACGCCCAAATCTTGAGCTGCCAGCGAACGCAAAGCACCACCAAATACGCCGATGGGCGTGCGTAAACCCTCGACAATCACAACTTCCTTCATCGGAATCCCTCTCTTTCAGTTGAGTCTGGTGGAAAGAACCAGGGTGGTCATACCTCCATGAGGAGGCAATACATTACAAGCTTCTTATTTTACACACTGCGTCATAGAACATTATAGCAATTCCCATGAGCTATGTCAAGATGACGCAATGCGTTATACTACTTTAACAAACCCCGAAGTTCGGCTACGCTACGCTGAAAAATATTATCAATCCAGGTTCGTACCTTACGCCTCAGTACGGTCTATGACCAGCGTGGTGAGGATCGTCAGGACCACTGACCTATAGTCGTATCGATGGACCGATGATATACATAGCGCGGGTCATTCATTAATTTTTTGTAAAAATACTATCTAGGCAAGGTGTAGCCGCAGGGAGTAACTATAGCCTATACTACATTCGTGGATGGCCCTGGTTCCTGTTCTGCAAGCAAACTGAGGAGACGAAATGTTCAAACTGAACCGCCCACGTATCCACCTTTTTGCAGTCATCTTCACCCTTGGCCTTCTAGCGGTCCTCGGTATCTCATTTACCTTCAACCCAATTCGCGCCGCATTGCAGTCAGTCTCGCTCGCACCCGGCGACACTCTATCCATTGAGTGTCCCACCCGTTTAGCAGGGCGTATCGAGGGGAATAGTGTGATAGTCACCTGTATCTTACCACCGAATTTCTTCCCGACCCCGACCAACATACCACCCACGGAAATAGTCCCACCGATTACACCAACATCCTCGCCCGCACCGGCTCCTGTTTCTGAGGTTCCAGGAAGAATCGAAGCAGAGGACTATACAGCCTGGTATGACACTACCCCCGGTAATACAGGTGGTGCATACCGCAATGACGATGTTGACATCAAAGCTTGCCCAACTTGCACCAATGGCTTCAACGTTGGTTGGATTGCTGAAGGTGAGTGGCTGGAATATCCAATCAACGTTCGCGCAGATGGCGCCTATCAAATCCATGCGCGGGTTGCCACAACCTACAATAATAGGCGTTTACGTTTTTTACTTAATGGGGTCGATGTCACCGGATGGATGCAAATCCCGAATACAGATGGCTGGCAGAACTGGACCATAGTGACTAGTAATGCCTTTGCAATGACCACTGGCCCTGCTGTGCTTCGTATGGAAACCGACATTTATGGCTTCAACATTGACACCATCGCAGTGATTCCAGCAGACATAGCGCCCATCCCGACTGCTACGCCAACCAATGAGCCTATCCCGACTGCTACGCCAACCAATGAGCCTATCCCAACTGCCACGCCAACCAATGAGCCTATCCCAACTGCCACGCCAACCAATGAGCCACCACCTTCAGGCGGAACAGCCTACTATATCGATGCTCAGAATGGGAACGATGCCAATAACGGTCTTTCTGCCAATACTG
>JAKSDJ010000962.1 GCA_022360155.1 Chloroflexales bacterium
CCATCACAAATGCACCGTGAGCATTGACCCAGAATATCATCAATAGGGGTAGTGCGACAAGCCAGCGGCGATCGATTTGGCGGGTAGTGTAGCGCCCCAGTATGATGAGCGTCACGGCAAAAGGAAGCCATGACCAATTCTGGGTTCGAGTGGTGAGGTTATTGATTGTCATAGCTGCGGCGAGGAAGGCAGCTAGGGCGGCGAGTCGCCACGATCCACTACGCCGCTGGGCTTCCATCGCGACGAGGGTAAAGGCGCTAAGACCTAGCATGTTGCGACCAAAGACTGCCATGGGCAAGCCGCCGATCTGATAGAGCTCATAGAAGAGCCACTCACCGAGCCAGCTTTGATAAACAAAGGGAGTGTCGTGCGGCAGAGACCACGCGAAGAGATTAGTGGTAGGAATGCCGGTGGTGGCGATCAGTTCACCTGCTTTCAAGTGCCAGAAGAAATCGTTGGGTGATGTTGGTGAGAGGCTAATGAAAATGCCAATAACACCAAGAGCTAACAGCGTCCATAAATGCTCCAGGCGTATAGAAGGAAAGATCCGCGTTTTCGTTTGTTTCTGAACCATTTCAGCCATACACACTCTCCAGCACTAGCCCTAGATAGGACTTTTCAACTACAACGTTGCGATAGTATGGACTGGTAACACACGTTATAATACCATGCAGGTAAAACCCAAGCAGCAGGAATATCTACATTATGCGGCCTACGACCCGCGCTGTGCCTGTGCAATCAATCCCCATTGCACCAACAACTGTAGCCGATTGCACTGTAATCATTCCAACCTACAACGAACGAGAAAATATCGTTCAACTGATACCTCGTGTTCTTGAACATCCTCGATTGCGTGTTCTGGTCATAGATGACAGCTCTCCTGACGGAACAAGCGAACTCGTTGCTGCACTTGCGCATACTGAGCCACGCCTGAGTCTCATCAGACGTACTGGTAAACAGGGGTTGGGCACTGCTTATGTGGCTGGCTTTTATCGTGCTTTGGAAGATGGCGCTCTGTTTATCGTTGAGATGGACGCGGACTTTTCACACGACCCGGCCTATATCCCAATTCTTCTGGCATCGGTTGAGTCGGGCTATGATCTAGTGCTTGGATCGCGCTACGTGCCCGGCGGCGGTACTGTCAATTGGGGCTTGTTGCGTCAGTGTATCAGTCGGGGCGGCAATCTCTATGCCAGTCTTATTCTTGGCCTGCCTATCTCGGATAGCACAGGCGGGTTTCGATGTTATCGCCGCCATGTGCTTGAGACAATTGATCTCAAGAAGGTCCGTTCCAATGGATACTCTTTCCAGATCGAAATGGCTTATCGCGCCTATTGTGCAGGATTTCGTATCGGCGAAATACCAATTATTTTCCCCGACCGGCGTGTTGGACAATCAAAGATGTCGCGACGGATCATTGTCGAAGCGCTCATCAA
>JAKSDJ010000589.1 GCA_022360155.1 Chloroflexales bacterium
AACGTTCGTCTACAAGCTGCGTCTGACATCCGCTCAGGAAGCGTGTCTGATAGAGACGGTGGAGACGTGTCGCCACCTCTACAATCACGCGCTTGCTGAGCGAAAAACGGCTTGGGAAGCGCGAGGTGAGTCGATTGGCTTTGCACGCCAATGTGCCAATCTGCCCGCTCTCAAGCGTGAGTCGCCCTATCTGCCGCGTGTGCATGCGCAGGTGCTTCAAGATGTGTTGCATCGGTTGGATCGGGCGTTTCAGGCGTTCTTTCGGCGTGTCAAGGCTGGCGAGAAGCCGGGCTACCCCAGGTTCAAGGGCAAGGGCTGGTACGACAGCTTCACCTACCCGCAATGGGGCAACGGCGTCAAACTGGACGGCGGGCGGCTCATCCTCTCCAAGATTGGTGCGCCTCGGCTGCACAAAGACCGCCCACTCGCCGGCACGCCCAAGACCTGCACCATCGTTCGTAAGGCCGATGGCTGGTACGCGAGTATCGCTTGTGCGGTTGCTCCGGCACCGCTCCCGCCCACTGGCAAGGCCGTCGGCGTAGATGTCGGGTTGGAGTCCTTTGTAACGCTGTCAAACGGGACACTGATCGCCAATCCGCGCTACTATCGCGCCGCCGAACGCAAACTGAAACAGGCGCAGCGTCGTCTTTCCCGTCGTGTGAAGGGAAGCAATCGCCGCCGCAAAGCGCGCGAGTTGCTGGCAAAGGCACACCTCAAGGTCAAGCGGGCGCGCCAGGACTTCGCCCACAAAACCGCACGGGCACTCGTGAACGACTACGACCATATTGTGGTTGAGAAGCTGAACATTCGGGGGATGGTACGGAACCATCCGCTTGCGAAATCGATCGCCGACGCCGGCTGGGGGCTCTTCCTGCGTATCCTGATCGCCAAGGCTGCAAGCGCCGGGCGCGTCGTGGTGGAAGTGAACCCTGCTGGAACGTCGCAAGTATGCGCACAGTGTGGCGAGGTCGTTCCGAAACGGCTCGCAGTGCGCTGGCACTCCTGCCCGTATTGTAGTTGTGCGTTGCACCGCGATCATAATGCCGCACTCAATATCTTGAAGAAGGGCGGGGGCGCCGCCTTCGGGGAGGCTCTGCCGATGGGCGGGCCGGAGAACCGAGAACCCCGCACCCTTTAGGGGCGGGAGTGTCAGATTCGTACGTTTAGGGGCGGACGGTACATATGTTTGTAATGATATGTGTCGCTTTCTGATGCGGCTTGTTCCCCCTCTCCCACAACCTTCCGCGTGTGGGTGGTTGTGGGAGAGGGGGCTAGGGGCATATGCGCGAACTTTAGCAACTGAATCATCGGCGTTATGCCGCAGCACACCGCGGTTGAGCGGCCTGGGCCATCCGATCCGCCAACCCGTGGCGCACCACCGTCTCGTGCGGCTGCCGCCGCCGCCGAGGACACCGGAACCGTATGAGCCGCGGCACACACGCCCGCACCCGCGCCGTCGTCCACGTGCCCCCTACCTGCTGCCGCCGCGTCCTGACGCTCAGCATGGCCACCCGCCCCCCGCTCAGCCAGACCGGCGGGTCGGCATCGACCGGCTTCGCCGTGGTCGCCGCGTCTTGGATTCGGGCCAGCAGCGCCGGCAGCGCCCCGCTGGTGCGTTCCTGTAGCACCCAGGCCAGCCGGAGAACCCGCACGGTTGCCGCGGCGGCGGCGACCGTGCGACTGCGGATGGGGTGGGCATCCCGTCCTTGCGTGAACCGTTTGGACCGGATTTCGGCCTGCCAGCGCGCGCGATAGCGCCGCAACACATCCGCGGCAGCCCACGGGGCCGCCGCCAGGGTGGGGATCAGCACCACCCAACCCGCGCTGATCCGTGGGGCCCGCGTGATCCGCCGGCCTTGCTGGCGCGCCTGTGGGGTGGGCCCCCACTGCCCGGTCCCGGATTCCCTCTGGTTTGGGGCGATGTCGTCCTGCCCCGGGCAAGCAGCGCTCCTGCGCCGGCCAGCCCCGTTGCCGCCAAGAGGCCAGCTCCGCTTCCGCGGTCGTTCATCGTCTGCGCTGCCCCAGTGCTCAGCGTAGGGTCGAGAACGGCTTGGGACGATGTCGATGAGCTGCTGGTCTGATCCGTCTCGACGGTTTCCACTGGAGCGGTCGTGGCCGGGGCGGCATCGGGCGACTGGCGGGTCTGGGCCGTGGCGAGCGGGGCGCCTACGCCTAGCAGCAGCCAGGATAGGAAAGCGCCCAGCAACCATCGGACCACCTGGAGGTGCGAACGTCGGATAATCTTATCGATATTTTTGTAGACCATGTGTATCAGCGCCTCACGAATAGGCCGTGCCCGACCGATACGTCACCAATCCCGCCCCAGAGCTCACAGTGCAACGTGTTCGCGTTGCGCCGCGCCTGCGAAAGAAAGGTATTTGCGTAACTGGCATTGCTCTTCCTCCACGATATAAAACGTGCTGTTGTTGAGCGAACCGGCGCCGTCGGATGCAACAGCAATAGCCGTGGCGATGGCCGCGGCACTGCCGCGGATTAGCGTCGACTGTGCAGGCAGCGAGATTCGTGGCCGTACGCGCGTCGGGGGTGTCTGCGGCCGAGGCCCACCCTGACTGGTTGGCATAGTGCGCTCCTTACTTCATTTGATGTACGAAGCTTGCATGCGTCGCGAACGGCTGTTGCATGTCGGGGCGCCACGCTGAATGGCGCCGCCCCGGCAGTGTTGTAATCGGATCCTTACGGATTGGGACTGGGTTGGTTATTCTGATTTCGCTCGTTTAATGTGCTGTAATACAGATCTAGCGCACGTTTCAACTGCGCAACATGTGCTTTATAGATGTGATCTAATTGCTCTTGTGTGACATTGTTGGGGATAGTGATATCCTCCAGCGATGGTAACCCTATAGGGGTTTCCGGCAATGGCGGTAAAGCAGGCTGTTGCGGCGGTGTCGGTTGCGGGACGTTTGGCGGCGTTGGCGATGGGGGGACAGTTGGTTCTGGACCCGCAGGCAATGAGTAACCATCGATTGGGTCGCCAAGAGACCACGCCACACCCTCTTCTAATAGGCGCTGCAAACGAATGCGACCAGTGTTACTATTGATATAGTTGTCGTATGCATTGCGTTGGTCAATCCATTGCTGGCGCGCGGTCGCCGCGGTGTTATAAGCGCTGACTGCGGTCTGGTATTCGGCCTGTGCATTGTTGTAGCGCGTGAGCTGATCCTCGAACTGCTGGCGTGCCAACTGGTATTCCTGGAGAATTTCAGTACGTCTTGACAATATCTCATTGTACTGCGCCTGGTTGAGCTGAATTCGCAGCGACTCCTGGGTTTGCTCCAAGCCAGCTTGGCCTTGTATGGGCAAGGCGCTCAAGCGCTCTTCAGTCAGCTTCGATAGTTCCGTGTTAATGCGTGCGAGTTCTGCTTGCTGCTCTGTCAACTTAACGAGTTGCCAGGTGAAGAAGCCTGTAGCAATACTGACAACAGTGCCAATGGCAGTCGTAGTCCAATTGAATCTTCGCTGTATGCGTTCGAGACGCTGTTGCGCTTCCCGTGCTACTTCTTCTTGCGTCCGTAACCGAGCACGGATACTCACTTCAGTTTCGAAACTCTGCTTCTTACTAGCAAGCTCGCGAAGCAAGTTCTTGGCTGCTCGTTCCGCTTGCTCGAGCTTTGCAACTTCTTCTCGAGACACATTAGGATTAAACCGCGCTTGTTTAATTGCTTGGCTAATTTGCTGACGTAGTTCTTCAGCCTCTTGCTGTGCGCTGTTGACAGCCTCTCGGTAGACTTTTTGAGCATCTTGGTCGGTAATATTGCGCTCGACAGCGGCACTCGCTTGATCGTGCCGCTGTCGTATCTGATCGAGTTCGTCGAATGCCTCGGAACGCGTAATTGCGAGGAAGGCGGGCGCTGTAGGCTGCACATCTGGATTGAGCTGTCCGTCGTTCGATCCAAGCCCTGCAACAGGACCATCAGGGAATATCTCGGTGTCAGGGGCGGTGGGCTGCGGAGCGGGGAACGGCGGCGTCCCTGTGGGCACATCCGAGTTTGTTGTTATGTGATCGTAACTGTCAAGCAAAGCAGCGATACTTTGCATTGCTTGGCGTGTTTGAACGATCAAGGCAAGCGTTGGTTGTGAATCGACGCGATCGGACAGATCCGAGAAACCTTGCACACGCTGCTCAAGCGTTGCCAGCGTATTTAGTACATTGCCAACCTGGGAACGGAGTTGAGCTGATGGTCCGTGTTGGCGTAAATCGTTCATTAGGGCTTGTGCCGAAGGGAGCCGCTCAAGCGCATCGCGTGCGTCATCGATCTGACCTTGTTCCAAGATCGCATTCGTACGATGGGAGTATTCCAACTCCGTTAAGGTGCTTTGTAATTCAGCTTCGGCAACACGTTGTTGGGTGCGATAGACCCTGGTTTGCGCTTCAAGTGCAGCAATCTGTGCTTGTAGCTCACGGCGTTGCACTTCAATCTCTGCCGGTGATGGCGATGGAATGGTTGGGGCGGGTGCTGCTGGGGCGGGCGCTACTGGAGCGGGCGTCATCTGCTGGGACGGGTTTGGGGTTGAGGGACGTGGAATCGCTGTGCCTGCCGGGGGCGTACCATGTACTTCGACTCTGTGTCCCGGTGGCAACGTCGGGGCAGTCGCCGGTAGTGGGTCGAGCAAATCGTAAAAGGGTACTACGTTGCGAAGCACATTGCGAACCTGAGGAGACACCAGAATCTGGACGATCTTGCCGCCGGCATCACGAACCACCACGAAGAAACCGACACCCAGAGCGATAAGCAGTTCAACAAGCCACAAGAAGGGATCGTTGGTTGGCCAAACATCAGTCTGGGCCAGCAACGCTGGCACGGCGGTCGTCGGATTCGTAGTCAGGGTCGACGGGGCCAGAGCCACTAAGTTGCTGGACGATTGTTCGACTGCGGCGCTCTCAACGGGGGTCGTGTCGGCCGGAGCGGTGTCGGGGGATTGGTTGGTCTGGGCCGTGGCGAGCGGAACGCTCAGGAGCACTGAATAGGCGAGAAACACGCCCAACAGCCAGCGGAGAACCTGGCGGCGCGAATGCTGCCAGGTTTGTCCAAAGTGTTTGCGTAATCGATTCATATGTGCCTCCCCTATGGCCCCGGTGCGAACATGGGTTTCCAGTTCGCAGTTGAGGCGAACCGCTATTGTGCTTCACAACCGTCGCGCCGTGACCGCTCAATTTGAAGTTATTCTATGCAGTGTAGCGCGCGGTGGACAGTCAAAACAAGGGGAGGATGATTCAGAAGTGTAACAGTGTGGGACAATGTCATCCAGAGGCGTCTCAAGGCGCGCTGAGAGCCGCTGACTTGGGCATCCGCGGCTCACCAAGCCTCCTCCTTGACAAGCGCCTGGCTTCCGGTTAGATTTCAGAGTATGTTGCAGCAGTGATGGAGTGGGGCGATACAGTAGCAGGGGGAACGTCATGCCTTCACCATTTCCGGGGATGGACCCCTACTTAGAGGGATCGGAATGGACAAGCGTGCATATCGAACTCAGTTCAGAGATTGCGCGGCAGCTTGCTCCCCAGGTGAGCCCTAAGTATATCGTGCGTCCGGCACGCCGCTTTGTGGTCGAAACGGTCGAAGATGTTAGTATAACAGCGCGGGACATGTATCCTGGTGTCGGGATATTTGGCGACCAGGCGCTGCCAGCGCCAGAAGCAGCGCCCACTGCGTATGCAGCGCCACTGCTCCTGGCAACCGTGATACCAGAACAAGCGCCGCAGGTGACCGTCGAAATTCGGGATGCCACACATCGAACGCTTGTCACAGCCATTGAAGTTTTGTCCCTCAGCAACAAGCGTGGGGAGGGTTACCAGGAGTATTTGGAGAAACGAGCGCGGTTGCTTCACAGTTCCGCGCATCTGCTCGAAATCGATCTCCTGCGCCGAGGGCGGCGGGCGCCGATGCGAGCCCCGCTCCCAGAAGCGCTGTATTTCATTTTCCTCAGTCGGACCGAACGACGCCCATTGATCGAGGTATGGCCGCTGCTGCTGACAGACTCTCTGCCCATTGCGCCTGTGCCGCTGCTGCCAGGCGATCCGGATGTACAGCTCCATCTGCAGGATGCCTTGAACAGCCTGTACGACGCGCTCCGCTATGATCTCTCTATTGACTATACCCAAGCGCCGGATGTCCCGTTGCCTGAAGCGGAGGCGCGCTGGGCCTCCGCATTACTGCGTGACTGGCGTGACCGTCGTGCGTGAGCCAGTAGGTGGAGATGTGTTTGAACGGCGTTCCGAATAGGATCGAACGTGTTGCTTCAAGCCTCTTGACAGAGACCGCACAATACCAAGCCGCAAGGCGATGACACAGCATCGCCTTGCGGCTCCTGCCCGAATGTAATATGTCGTTGTGTGTTAGCGGCTACGGGACCACAAAGCTCACCGCAGCGACCGCGCCCGTCCAATCCCCACGGGCTGCCAGCGTATAGGTTCCCGCAGACAAACCTGATATATCGAAGCTGGTTGAGATAACGCCGGCGCCGTCAGCAACGAGGTGCTCGCCCACTGTTTCCTCATCATCGTCGTCATCCTCCGGTTCGCGCACCAAGCGCCCCTCATCGAGATACAGCGGCGTGCTGACCCCCGCTGCCGAGGTGTACCAGAAATTGACCGGCTCATTCGGGGCGAAGGCGCCGCCTCCGAACGCATAGAGCGAACCGCTGCGTCCCGCGATGTTCAGCGCCGTTACACCGTGATTGGGCATATTGCTGCTGTAGCGGTACTCTTCATGAGTGACCGTTGCGCGCTCCGTGATGGCATTTGTGGCGGCAGCGCCCGCGCTGGTAAAGCTCAGGTTGCTCACTATCGAGGAGGCTTCGCCCTCGATCCGGTCGATGCTAATCGTCACTACGCCATTTCCGATGTCTGACACCCACACGCCTTCCTGATCGAAGCTTGCGGAGGCAAGGGTGTAGCCTGGCGCAAATGGAATTGTCAGCTTGAGGTGTTTGGCGATGCCGCCGTCATGGTTGATGAGTTCGACCCGATAGCTGTCCACGCCATCTGTGCGCGAAACAGTATCGGCTTGCGGCGTGACGGTGAGTGCAAGCTCCACCTCCTCTGCTGCCGCTTGGTGGGGCATTGCAAACAAACCAGCGGCCAGAACCAGGCCCAGAGCGCCTTGCAGACTTCGTGGGGGCACGATTTTTGCTAATTTCATATAAACCTCCTGAGATCTAATGGTCTAAAACTAATACTGTTCAGATACGCGCGCTGGAAGACCTTTAAGGTCTTGGGGAAGGCTTCCGCAAGCATCTCTTCAAGACCTTAAAGGTCTTATTTGAAAAGTATTGGGTCTAAAACACCATGCCTTATCGATAACAACAACATATGGCATTCTGACGACAACGAAACCTCCAACCGCACTACATTCGACGACTGCCTGTCGATATTCTTCCTGGACGACGTTTAGGACTGAGCCTATCGACTTCGCTCTGGACACACTGTGTGAAAGGTCTGACAACCGTTGGTAAAGGCGATCTGTTACGTCGTTTGTCGTACTGTCGGTCACGCCCTGTTGCTGTATGGCATTATTATGCGATATTCGCCTCGCGCTGAAATCGCCTATTCGCGTGATCCTCGTATCATCTTATTGGGCGATTCCAGTGTCACCTGAAGGATGGTTATGTAGTAATACTTTCATATCTCGATAACGTGGATGATTGGGCGGGGAGCGTGCTATGCTTTTGATGGGGTTGTGCGTAAGGCGGATGGGGCGGGCCGGATTGAAGCGTTCACTATGCGGTTGGCACGACTGCCAATGCGTCCGCGTGAAGAGCGGAAACGACTCATCGGCGGTCGCGCCTCATCCCTCCGGGCCGATTGCAACTTGCTTGGCCGGTTATCTGCGTTGCGGTCGTTGGTTGCTCACAAAATACGGATCTTCTATGTCGATGAACACATCCCCGGTCACGGCGGACCCTTGGAACCAGAGGTGGAGTTGACGGTCAGCCTGCGAGTTGTAGCGGCTGTCCGGATCGGTGTTCACGTACTGCTGGAAATATGATAGATGCGGAAGAATGCCCTCATACTCAAGAAGTCGTGACCCGGCGCGTCTCGTTCGGTTCAGGTTGATTCGGTCGTCGTCAGGGACGCCAACGCTCAGCAACAGCGAGATCGGGTCGCTCACATCCGATCTGAATATTGGCGCGCATCGCTCCTTGGCGTGAACTTCACCAGGCCCATACAAAATAGGATGTGTCACTTCCATAGAAAATCTTCCCATAGCGGAAAAGCGAAGGTTTATCGAAGGGAAGATTGTCGCCATCCTGGAGCGGCGCACTGCCGATGCTTACCGGCTTCCACTTGATCTTGACGTCGCGGCTTTCCCCGCTTACCCGCGCGTCACAGGTTTGCTCCGTTCCAGCTGCGCTGCAATTCCACAGCGATATCCTAGCCTGATCGCCTAACCCATCTGCGGCTGCGGCGGGCGGAGTTGGGATGAAGATTACCAATGTTGTTAGGATGATCGTGCTGATCCAGCGAATGGTTGCAACAATCGACATAGCTTTCCTCCTTAGCATGGGTTGCGACTGCAACGACACAGTCTTTTCCAATGGCCTGGGAGTTCGCTCGTGTGCTGGTATATGGACCAGGCATTCGGTTTGATCTACTTGTTTCGGTACTCGCTCTGATCCTAGCGAAGATGTGCTATTCGCAACAAGGGGGGTTTGTATCAAGAATGTAACGTTCTATGTTCGGATCGCACAAAAACAGTAGAGCGAGATGTAAACGCTTGTTACACTTCTCTTACAAAACCCTCTTTTTCTTGCCTCTTGCGTTCGTTACAATCTGAATAAGAACAGACTAACGTGAAAATAGCCGATAATTCGATAGTCCGATAGCCGATAGATCGCCATTGGACGGCTCTTTTCATACTCGTGTGTGCGCATCGCACATGGGATGGGATGACTAACGTGCTAACGTCATGGAGAGGAGCGAAGAATGACGCACGAACCCGCGATACAACCATTAATTATGCTGGTCGAAGACAATCCCTTGATCGTCGAGTTCGTCGAGGCGCCATCATTTCGATGTGATCGTCGCCGAAGGCTGTGGCGAGGCCCTGACTGTGCTCCAGCAGCATACTCCGGAGCTTGTTGTGATGGATATTGTTCTGGACGATGGCCTGGGTTATGAACTCTGCGGAGCGATTCGAGCCGGCGGTGCGGAAGGCTCGTTGGCCCGCCTGGTCGATCTGCCGGTCCTCTTCCTTACGGCGCGCGCCGACGAGGATGATCGCCTCAAAGGGTTCCAGGTCGGCGCCGATGACTACATCACCAAGCCATTCAGCCCCGAGGAGTTGGTCTGCCGCATCCAGGCGGTGATCCGGCGCAGCCGCGGCGTCTGTCGCGCCCTAACCAGGATTGGACCGCTGCAGATCGATCCCAAGCAGCGGCAGGTGTTGATTAATGAGGCGCCGATTACGCTTGCCCCGAAGGAGTTCGATCTGTTGCATTTGCTGGCGAGTAGGCCAGGGCAGATCTTTTCGCGCGAGGATTTGTTGGAACGCATCTGGGGGTATTCGTTCTTTGGCAACACCCGCACGGTCGATGTGCATGTCAATCGCCTGCGCCAGAAACTGGCGAGCTACGATGAGCAGTGCGGCAAGATGATTGGCGCCGAGTGGGGGATTGGCTATAAGCTTGTGCCGTCGTGTGACATGACCCCGGCGCATTTGACTTCGGTCGTATAAATCTTTTTAACTATGTTACAAAAAACGAAACAGTGTATACTACATAACAACATTCCATTAAAGATACAAAGTCACAATTGTTCGATAGATAGCAAGGCTCTTTGCGCCAATGGGCCATCTGAAGTCGCTGATGGATATACACTCGCCCTTCAGTTATGGAGGAACAGCAGGCATGAATGAAGCATTTTGGACAACGGTCAGCGCCTATACCGATGCGCGCTGGTGGTTTGGCTTCCCAGCGGCGCTCGCTCTTGTTGGAGCGTTGTTGTTGCTCGTCTGGGCTATGACCTGGCTACAGCAGCGGAACACAGCGAGTGTAGCCCTGACCGTTATCGCTCTCAGCGGCGCCGTTGCACTCCTGGTTCCCGGCGCACTGATCGCCTGGCGACCAACCGATGTTCTTGGCGTCGATGCACAGAGCCTGGCCTCGGTGTCGACGGAAAGTTTCCCGGCGGCGGCCGAGGTGCTGGAGCAAACGATGCAGATGGGTTATATCGGGAGCGGCCTGCTCTTGGTTAGCAGCCTCGGCGTGGTCGGCTTGCTAGGCTCGCGGCGCAGCGACCCCTGTCCTGCCTGCGGGCGGGAACGGCATCAGAGCTGGGGCGGGGTTTGCCCTGAGTGTCAACTGCTGCCGCCGGTCTCCACCGAGTCGCCGTTGATGGGCTTGGGCGATTTGGGCGCCGGCGCTCTGGCTATCAACCAGTTTGGCGGCCCGGCGCAAACCGAGATTCTCGATATCGCGACCAGCGACACCGCCTGGCTCGAAATTGTCGATGGGCCGAGCGGGATCGGCGAGCGTTTCGCGATTGCCGCGCGTTTGACGATTGGCCGCGACCCCAGCCACTGCCGTCTCGTCCTCGACGACGATACCGCCTCCTCACGTCACGCCTACATCGAGCGCGACCATCAATCGTTCGTGGTCTATGACTGGGGCAGCCGCAACGGCACCTATGTGAATGATCAGCTTGTTGGGCATCGGGTGTTGCACCAAGGCGACCTCATTCGGATCGGGCGGGTCGTGCTTCGCTTCAGTATGCCAACTGACGCTGCTGATAGTCTGAAGACCGAAATATCTATGCCGACGGTATCGGGCGCCTGGCTGGTTGCGCTGGAAGAAGGCGTCGACGGCAAGCGCTTCCCGATCAAGCGGCTCGATGTCCGGATCGGGCGGGGCAAACAAAATGATATCGTCCTCGATGCGCCAACTGTTTCACGCCACCATGCCAACGTGCGCTTCGACGGCTCGCAATACTACCTGGTGGATGCTGATGCATCCAATGGAACCTGGCTTGACGAAACACGCGTATTCGGCAGTACGGTGTTGCAGTCTGGGCAGATCATTCGCCTGGGTCAGCAGCAGATCCGCTTTGAATTGGAGGAGGGCCAAAATGTCGCGACGAGTTAATCTGCGCATCCTGCTTGTCGTTGTTCTGGCACTGTTGATCTGGAGTCCAGCTTACGGGCAAAGCGCCAACGTGTTGACCGCACAACTCCAGGTGATCAGCGTTGATCCAGCCGACCATCCGCGCATGGATGTCACCGTGATGGTGCGCGACAGTTATGGCCGCGGCGTCAAGGAACTCAGGGCCGACAATTTTGTGATCGAAGACGAAGGGCGAACTGTTCCAAGCGAGTTGATCGACTTCAGCACCGCGCGGGCGCCTGACTTTGTCGGCCAACCCATCGCGGTCGGAACACTGCAATATATGGCGCCCGAGCAGATCGACCCGCGTGGCGATTGTGATGGCCGGACCGATCTGTATGCGCTCGGGATTATGATCTACGAAATGCTGACTGGGCGGCGCCTCTTTCCGCGGCGCACGACCGATGACCTGAAGCAAGGGCAAAAGGTGACGCCGAGCGCAACCGAACTGGCTGTGTTGCCGAGCAAGGCGGCGGCTGATGTGATTATGCGTTGTCTGCTTCCCAACCCGTCCGATCGTTATGCCGCCGCTGATGTATTGTTCAATGATCTGCGCAGTGCGCTGGGGCCGATGCTCACAAGTCCACCCAGCGCGTCTGTCGCCGCCTAGTATAAGGTTTTGATCTATGGCCGGCTTATCCATCACAGCTCCATCCGACGAAGGAGTGTTGTCGCATTGTGGCCAGGTGCGGCAACGCAATGAAGATTGCTATGGTTCGTTTCATACCGTGTTGAGCAACCCGCTCACGCAGCACGATGCGGCGTTACTTAGCCGCAAGGGCTGGCTGTACGTTGTTGCCGATGGGATGGGCGGTCATGAGAGTGGCGGTGTTGCCAGTGCGACCGCAGTCCAGCAGATCTGCGCCGCGTATTATGCCGATCCCGATGATGATCCGGCGGTAGCGCTCCGCTATGCGCTCGATCAGGCTAATAGCGCGATTTACGCGGCGGCGCAGGCTTCGAGGCGCCCGACGGCGCGCCCGATGGGGACAACGGTGGTGTGTGCGGTGATCCGCGAGCAGCAGTTGATCCTCGCGCATGTCGGCGATAGTCGGGCCTACCTGCTGCGCAATGGCGCCTTGATCCGGCTGACCAGCGATCACGATTGGGTCACCGGGCAGATGCGGATGCAGGGCTGGAGCCGTGAGGAGGCCGAGTATCGGGCGCGACAGTGCGGGGCGCGCGGGGCGCTGTTGCGCGCCGTGGGGATTCATCCGCAGGTGGAGGCTGACCTGACGACAATGAATTGGCAGCCTGGCGATGTTTTGTTGCTCTGCAGCGATGGTTTGCACGGGCTGGTGAAGGATGATCAGATTGCACGCATCCTGCGCAATCAACCCGCGCCGCGCGCCGCCCGAGAACTGATTGCCGCCGCAAATGCCGCCGGCGGCCACGACAATATCACCGCGCTGGTGGTTCATGGCGGTGCGCCGTGCGTGCCCAAAGCGGCGCTGCCCTGGTGGCGGCGCGGCGTTGTCTTGACCATGGGTCTTGTTCTGGTCAGTTTGCTGTTGCTGCTTGGTGTACTTGCGCCAATCACAAATGGGCGGCGGTTGGTGAATGCCGACACTGCGATAAACGACGACACCGGGCGGGGGCTTGCCGCCCGGCCAACGATGCATCCGACGGCAACGCTGCAGCCAACCTTCCAAGCAAGCAGCCCGCCGCGGGCACGGTCAGCGGCCCCGGCTGTGTTGGCCCCGTCGCCCACCCAGAAAGCGCAACTACGAGTCCAGGGCGGGGCCGGCGATCTGTTTCGGGGCGTCGCCTATCGGGGCGAGCCCGCCGGACAGACCAACGGTTCGTGTATTCAGGGCCGGGTTATTGCCGCTAATGGGAGCTTGTTCGATACTTTCTATGCGCAAGTGGATCGCAATGGTACGACCGTACCGGCCAAACATTTTTATGACACCGGCAACTATCGGATCTGCGGGCTTGCTCCCGGTGAGTGGGGGGTGGCCATCTATGCCGTCAATACGGTTCCGATCAGCGCCGCCGAACAGGGCAAGCACCAGGTGCGGGTGGTTCTGGAGGGCGCCCCTGGCGAAATCGTCTATGTGAACTTCCAGGCGACTGTGGGATTGCAGCAGCCCACTGTCACCCCGACGGCGACTGTGGCCGCAGCAGCGCCGTCGCCAGAGAGCGATGCTGCGGCGCTGCCCAGCGCGGTTGATACCAGCACGCTGGTGGCGCCAACTGCAGGTGTGGACGCGGAGGCAGACGCAACACCGCCAGAGAGCGATGCTGCGGCGCTGCCCAGCGCGGTTGATACCAGCACGCCGGTGGCGCCGACGCCCTAGACAACGTTTCAGACAGGTTTGACAGGATGACCTGCACAGCCTGCGACAAGCATGGTTTTGGATGCGGAATGCAAGGATCACGTTGTCCTTCGCCTTGAACGTCGTCGAGGCTCAAACTGATAGCGTACGGCAAAATAACGGTTACATCTTTAAGCGCGCCCCTTAACCAAGCGCCTTGACTAATCGTTGCTGACCGTGAGCGCTCGCTGGAGCGCATCGACGAAGGCTTGTCAGTCTTGTCGATTCAGGACAACCTCCACATCCCCGTCATCCAGTCGTGAAAGACAGACCGCGATATGCGGTTGTACGACTCGAATGATGACAATCGCTTCCTCATGCGCTTCCGCATCAATAGCCCGAAGGGTTGCAATTGCTGTTGCACGCAATGGTTGTCTCCTGCTCCTTCTCTATGTGGTCGCAATGAAATTTGACAATCAACAGGGGCGGCACGCCTTTAGGCGGTTTGAAGGCAGCACAGCCGCCTAAAGGCGGTACTACGAATACCTTTCCCCATTGCTGGTTTTGAACACCAAAATTCATTAGGAACATTCGAGTAGCGCAGCGCCGTGAGACGGCTGCCATGTTGCAGGTTAAGAATGCTCTATCGGCGCCTGCTTGTTATCGCATTTGTGCTCCAAACGCCAGAGGCTGATCGTCCCATCGCGCGACGCGGTCACAATGCCCGTGCCGTCGTTGGTCCAGACAACGCTGTCGATGCGCTCGCCGTGAGCAGCTATCAGCCCACGGGGCAGCAACTCGTCATTCTGGATGCTCCACAGATGCAGATAGTTCCCGTGCAGCGACAGCAGCGCCGAACCATCCGGCGCAAAAGATAGTTGCTCAGCCGCTGCAAGCCCATCCAATCCAGCCCGGCCCATATCCCAAGCTTTGCCGTCGCTCAGATGCTTGAGCATGATGCTTGTATCATCGGCCAGGGCCAGCAGGTTGCCTTCAGGCGCGAGCGCCAGCGTCGTCAACTCAGCGTCGCGCAGGTGCAACCAATAGCACTCATGCCCGTCTTCCAGTGATTGTATGACCACACGCTCGCCGCTGTGAACGGCATACCATCCTTGGTGCGGCGCCAGCGCCACATGATCGACAGTGCCAGACACGCGGAACGGCAGTTCCCGGAGCGGTGTCGCTTGCTGAAGACGGTACTCGGCGATGCTGTTTTCGCCTACCACAAACAGGTGCGCAGCATCGTCGCCAAAGCAAATGCTCTGACGTTGAACCGCTTGTACCGGCCAGCGCTGCAACACAGCGCCGTCACTGAGTCGATACAGAATGAGCTGCGTTGCAATCAGAATCGCTGCGTTTGTCGCATCGGCACTGACGGCCAGGTCATAGGGGCGGCTGATGGATTCGGTCAGTCGGGCGCCGAGCGCGAGGTGATCGCCTGCGGTCGCGATCTGCTGTAGCTCGCTCCCCAAGGCGATGATGTCAGAACTGCCCGCCAATGCCGCCAGACAGACAGCATGTTGCGTGAAGTGCTCGCTGGTCCAATAACGTTTGCCGCTGTGCAGCTCCCAGATCCAGAGCTGGTCAACCGTAGCGGCGGCCAGCAAACGGGTATCCGCGCAGAAGGCCAGGTTCAGGATCTCCGATGGTGTGGGCAGCGCGAACTCGCGTAAGAGGCGATCCTCGGCGGTACGCCACACCTTGATGCCGGTTGGTTCGGCAACTGCCAAAAACGCGCCATCTGCACTCAATGCAATGCGCTGACCATGTCCGGCGGAATGTTCATAGCGCTGTGCTTTGTCGTCGTCCTGACGCCAAACCAGCGTTGCTTCTGCAGTTGCAACCGCAACGTGGGAACCATCGGCTGTCAAAGCAAGGTCGTACATCGGCTGAGGCAGATTGCTCCGCGACCAGAGCGGCTCCTGCAGGCTAGCCTGCAGGTCATAGGCCCAGAGTTCGTCATCGAATCCGATGACAAGCGTACGGCCATTGGTGGAGCACGCGGCGACCCGCCCGTTTCGACCAGGGGTAATCTGCCAGGCCGCACGCTCACGACCGGTTTCCATGTCCAGAGCCGTGATCCGATTATCGCTCACGACAACCAGTATTGTGCCGCCGGCGCGTATCAGGATGGGTTGGCCGAATGCTTGGAGTTCGGCGGGCGTCCGCCCGGGTGCGCCTGTTTCTGTTTGATCAAGGATATCCAGCCGATCAGCACTGGCGACCAGCAGCGAGCGCGCTTCAAGCACAGAGTAGACGGCATGCACAGCGCTAGAGGTACGGCGCCAAAGGTCTACGCTGTTGCGGGCCGGGTCGATCCGCCAAACGCCCTGGCTGCTGCCCAGCATCAGGATTGGCGCATCCGGCAGCCAGGTAAAGCTGCTGATCCGGCCTTTGCCCAAGGTCGCGACGGCTTCCTCAAAGACAGTAGACGGCGGTTCAATCTTTGGTGGAACCGTCGGCGCGTCTGGTGGCTGCAGCAACGTCAGCGTCGTTTTCGAGCGACCCTGTGACGGCGGCTCCACGACTTGCGTCTCCTCTGCTGTTTCCTGATCGTACTCTACGGGAGGCGGCGATTGGAGAGGGTCTTCGAGCCGGCGCAGCGCTATCTGGGCATCCGCAGGGCGTCGGGAGGGATCGAGTTCGAGCATCTCCAAGAGCCACTGCTCGATCCCCTGCGGAATATCGCCTCTGTGCTGGCTTAGCAGTTGGCTCCGGAGCGGATCGACAGACTCTGCGCGCAGCATGTCGGAGCGAGTCTGGGCGCTGAGCGGTTCTTTTCCGGTGAGCAGATTATAGGCCGTCGCGGCCAGGCTGAAGAGATCGGCCCGATGGTCGATCGCATAGTGTCGGTATGCTGCAACGTACTGCTCAGGTGCTGCAAAATCGCGTGTAAACCCTCCCAGGATCGTTTTCGCGCCGTATTTGGCCACACCAAAATCAAGCAAGATGTAGGGAATGAGGTACGAAACCTCGGTTTCCGGCGCCGGGACTGCTTTGATATTGGACGGTTTGATATCACGGTGCTGGATCTTGAGGCGATGGAGATCCCGCAGATTCGCGAGCAGAATGCGCAGAAAATCAATGACCTTGTCGACCGGCCAGGGCGCACTCAGCGTATCTTTCAGGGTCGGTCCCTCGATGAATGCCATTACGATGACGTACCCCGGCTCCTTGCCTGACTGATGCCAGTGATTATACACCTCGGGGATAAAGCGCAGTTCCTGGGCATGTTTGGCCAGCAACTCGACTTCGCGGCGCACCTGTTCCAAAACCAAATTTTGGAAGATGTATTTTATGGCGACTTTGCGCCCCATATGTTCGTCAAATGCCGCGTAGACCTCGGCAAAACCGCCATGGCCGACCCGCTGCTCCAGGCGATAGCGGTTCGAACCATGAACCAACATCTCGCCGACTCGCAGTCTGAGGCGCTCCGGATCAGAATTTTGTCGCATTGTTGCTCCCCACAGGCGCCTGTGGTACCATATCCGGCATGGAGGCGACCTGGCTCGTTGCGAATATCATGCAAGCGTTCACATCAGCGACCGCGGACAAGTCTCAGCTCGTGCTGGAGCTTCATCCTGCGCCGATTGCAACGATGCTCCCGAACAACATCGAGCCGGATACCGCGGCGGAAATCGATGCTTTCCTGGACCGTCGGGCGCAGGGGCGACTCTCCGCTGAGCAGGCGCTGGCGCAACTGGCGCAGCTTGCCGCCACATTGGAACAAGCAGCCGCCCGTCAACTGGAGCTGCGCCAACACCTTGCTGACCTGGCCGAAAGCTACCAGACGTTGCTGGCGATTCGCCAGGCCGCGCAAGAGCCGCAGTCGGCGTTGAGCAGCATCGTCATCGATTTGGCGACGAGTCCGCTGACTCCGCTCGTCTGGGCTTGGCGGCTCCAGGATGCCCAGGAGCACTACGACATCGCGATACTCCATGTGTCTCGCGACAGCTCCGTAACCCAAAAGCTGCGTCTGCACGGCGGAGATTATGCCTGTCGG
This sequence comes from Chloroflexales bacterium, assembly GCA_022360155.1. Classification (GTDB taxonomy): domain Bacteria; phylum Chloroflexota; class Chloroflexia; order Chloroflexales; family Chloroflexaceae; genus JAKSDJ01. The sequence continues at coordinate 17,377 of JAKSDJ010000589.1, forward strand.
CGGATTGCGTTTTCCTACGAACCTCAGCAGGTCGCGCCCACTCTGGCGTTGCAGGCGCTCTCGATGGCCGAATCGGATGCCAAGCCAACCGGGCGTCGTCGCTGGGTGCAGTATCCGTTGTCGGATTATGACCTCACCCTCTACACCGAGCAATACCGGTGCAAAGGGTCGGTGGCGACGCGGCGCTCAGCGGAACCGCTCCTTGTGCAGAGCGGCCCCATCACCCTTTCCTACACTCCACAAGCCGGGCGCCAGCTGATCGTCACCGAGATCCGTAACGAACATGGTCAGCTCTGTGGCCGTGTGCTGCGCCTCCTCCCGATCATCCCATAACCTGTCCGACTTGCGTCGTCAGCCTGTTCTTCGAGCGGTCTCTTACTCATCGCCCTGCCATTCCGTCGATGCGGTACGCTTGCCGTTGACGGCGTCCACGATGGTCGGTTCGGGTTCTGCTTCCGGTCGGTACGGCGACGCCGACTCAGCCTGCACAGACGCGCCGTTATCTGGTTCTCCAACCGGTTCGTTGGTATCGAACGCCAGCGCTCGCAACCGGAAGAGCAGGTCATCACCGAGCTTGTTGGGAAAATGACGCTCTGGCAGCCGAAATATGCTGTCGAGCAACTCATTGACTGCCGCCTCGATTTCTTTGACGATCGTCTGTCTGTTGGTTGCATCGGTGAAGGCGCTCCAGCCGGTCAAGCTTTGACAGAACGATTGCTTCTTATCACGCAACATACAGCGCACAATGATCCGTACAATCTCGCGTGGGATCGGGTAGCCGCGCTTGTCGGTCAGTAAGGTGTTGACCACATCGAAGGTTCGGAAGCGGTAATCGCGAATTTTTCGCTTGATCTCCAGTTCGCTGGCACTGATGTAGGACTGGCGCAGGATTTCTTCGATCAGATCGTCCACTTTACTGGTTGTCATGACCAGCCGGGCCAGCCGGAAACGGTTCTGCAGCTCCTGTTTATTGCCTCTTTCCGGCGAGATAATCTCCATTACCTCATCGATGTCATCGGGAATAAGATCGGTGTTGACCCCAAACTGGTCAGTAAACACCTTCAGGCAATAGGTGTAAAAATGCTCTGGGTTCCGCCCGCCGCTCACCAGATCATAGAGAATCGCGCCCAGACTGTAGATATCCGTATGGAAGCCGGTATTCTTCGAAATCTGCGCTTGGAGATCATAGCTGTGCTCCCCTTCAATGGGCTTCTCGAGCACAAGCTCAAACACCCCGGTTTGCGTATTGACTTCCGCCTGGGTAATGCGATAAAAGCGGCGGTCGCGATACTCATTGCGACGCTGGTTCGAGAGGATGGCGCGCTGTTCGCGCTGTCCGGTATCCTCATCGTCATCGGGCTCCAGGTAATAACTGCTTTCTTCGTCGAACAAGTCTGCCACATAGAGCCAGTCGTTCGGTTGAATGTTGCTGATCTTGCTGCCCTTGCCAATAACGCGCCGCTGATCTTGGCCGTCAACGCTGATCCGCACTTCAATCGGCAGATCGGCTTGTTCCGGCCCCCGATAGAAGGGGCTGCCGGGCGCCTGCTCACTACCGCTCCGCAAGGTCATGCCGCCTTCGATCACATTTACATTAGTGACATAGCCCAGGTCGGCGAGCTTGACATCAACCGAGAGCGGCAGACCCAGTGAATGCCAGAAGAAAATATTGCCCGGTTTCAAGTCCCGATGCGCCTCCTGCTTCTGGTGCAGGAAATGCAAAGACTCCACGATCTTGATAAAAAGCTTCAGAACCGCATGGTTCCGTATCAGGTTGGGATCGTGTGTAACCGAGCTTTCATTGGGGTTGATGGGTTCGCCATTGACGGTCGTTGTGATCGCAACATGATCTGTTTTGAAGGCATTTAGAATGTCATATCCTGACATACGTGACAGGTCGCGCAGGGTTAATTCTTTCTCGGTCGAAGGATGGTGCAGATACCGCTTGACAAACACCTCAAGCGGGTCGCGGAGTGCATCAGCGTTCGTTTTTAGGGCAGCGGCGCTGCTGGTATAGTAACGATAGACCGGCAGATCGATCCAGCGCTCCGAGCGTTCCAACAGGTTTTCCATCGTCCCATAGCAGAGTTCAAGGCAATAAAATGGTCCTTGGAGCGAGAAACGATTCTTGATATTGTGGTAATCGGGACCATCGTTCTTGTAAAACTCAACGCCGGTGATCACATCAAAGAACGCTTCCCACCAGAACTCTTTCACCGAGTTCACCGGCCCGCGTCGATTCAGATCGCGCGCAATCGCGCCCCAGCCAAGAAAACTGACCAGTGAATTAATCCCGATGCTTTTGTCTTGCAGACTCTGCGCTTCCATAAAAAACCGCGCCGCTGCTGCATAGGCGGCATGGTCGTCAGGATCATCGCGCAGGAACTTGACGGCCCAAAAATGTGCGCGCTCGTGCAAGATACTCAGATCAGTCGCGAGGAACACCACCGCGTTGCGTCCAGTCCCAAGGCGGATCGGCTCTTCTTCACCATTCGCTTTGCGTATCAAGTGCAGATAGATATTATGTTCGCGGATCTGGGTTTCAATCGTTTCTGCGACCACCAGCGGAATCGGTCGCGTTTCAAATTGCGCGAGCGGCGAATGTATCATGGGAAGCTCCTTAGCGAGAAACAGTTTGTGCGCTGCTGCGCTTCAAACATTGATGTGCAATCACAGGCAAGCGATGTGTTCGACCACCAACTGCGGCGCCCGGTAAACGTCGGAAAGGATGGTGCGGATGCCGGTAACCTGCTGCTCGCCCGGATCGATACGCAGTTCAAGAACCGGGCTTGTGATAGTAGCGGGGAGGAGCATTGGTTCGTTGACGACGCGATAGTGCGGCTTTTCGGCCATAAACAGCGAGCGATAAAACTCAATGGTTGCCGCTTTGTTGATGTTTGACGGCGTCCACTGGGCAAAGCGCTGTCTAGCCGGGTTCGGCGGCACACGCACGAAGTAGCTGCTCCGCCAGCACGGGAACAGTTCTCCCGGTCGATACGCCATTTCCAGATTCTCCAGCACGCGATGTCCCGCTGTTCGCACCCGCGCCTCGCTGCCGCCAGCAACGGCGTCGCCGGCCAGCACGTGAAGGGGCGTAACGCCCGCTGGCGTCAGCAGCACAGAGTTCAGGAAGCGAAAGATGGCGCTTCGCCGGAGCACAACCCGCATCTCCCTACAGCCCTGGGCATGCACAATGCTGCGTAAGGTTAGCAGGTCTTCTATCGCCGCCAGCAACGCCCGGGACTCCGCCTGCTGTTCAGGCTGCTCAAGCAGGGGGCCGACCTGTGCCACGAGGCTGGGAAGCCGAGCCAAGATGCGGGCCGTAGCTTCATCATCGTCTGCAGCGGCATCCAGACCGGTGAAACGCCATACATCCAGATCCGGCAATGCTGTCTGGAGCAACCGATGTAGCGGCGCCGCCGCCATGGGCGATGTTTCAGCGTGGCAAGCGGTAGCGAGCTGGATGCAACTTAGCAGAACATGTGATGCAAAACTCACAGCGCTCTTCGCTCAATCTGCACAGCTTTACTGTGATGATAGACGGTGTGCTGGCGCAGCGGGCTCAGCATCATCCGCTGTTGCAGTTGCGTCATGGGCTGTCTCTCCACTCCTCAGCCGCCCTGCGGCAATCTATTCCAGCGCCGTCCCCGCCCGGCTTTCTGGGCAACACCTCGCCAGAAAAACCCTAGCAGCGCTAATGGGCGCCATGGCGAATGGGGCCTTACATGAATAGACGTTGCGACAGCGCAAAAACCAACACGCGGTGGACAAGATTGCTGCTTTCACAACCAAACGTGGTGTTAAATGTAGGCCCCGAAAAATGAAACCGCCCCGAGCGCTCTACAGCGGCGCACGGGTTCACAGCTCGCGCGAGGATGAGAACGATGAACCATCTTGATCATGCAGATGCGCGAACTATCTCATGAAATTTGACGATCAAAATCGGTGAAGGGAAAGGCGTTCGTAGCGCCGCCTTCAGGCGGCTGTGCTGCCATAAAATCGCCTAAAAGCGGAACTACGTCAAACGACCGCGGTTGATTGTCAAAATTCATAGGACAGTGCAAAAACAAAAATACTCTTGTCCTATGATAACATCGAGCCAATCAACTTTGATCAGACAACAATTACACAATTTGTTGCACAAAAACTGATACAAGTGTGTCACAAGAGAACATGATCGAACGTGGGTATGAGGCCGCAAACGTGATGAGCAGGGGAGCAGGCTTGCGTAAATCACTACACCAAGAGAGCGAGGCTCCTAAAGTCATGATCGCATTGTGAAGAAATCTTTGCTACACCCCAGTCACGTTTTCTCAAACGACGCCAGACCAAGAACTTGGCAGAGGCGTTGGAAGAAGGCTAGGTCTGGTTCCGGTTCTAGCGCACAGAAGCGCTGATGGAGATTCAGCAGCGCCTGCAGGTGCGGATCATCCGCGTTCGCCGGTGTGTCCATCTCGGCATCCATTCGCTCGGCCAATTGCCGAGCGAGTGGGAGTTCATCGTGTTGGTGTTGTTCTAGCTTCATGGTTTGCCTCTCGTTGCCGATGCATATGCTTCAAAGCCCGCAGATAGGCGCCTGTGGGATCTTTGCGCCCCTCAGTTGACGGGATCGGCTGCGGGTCGCTGCTGGTACGGGTGACGTTTGGCAATGAGGCGGCGTCCACGGGCATCCCAGCGATCTGCCATACTGTAACGGTGGCATCGATCTCGATCTGGCCCAAAGCCCGCGCCACCGATATGCGGTGATGCCCATCGCGCACAAAATAATGCGTCCCAATGCGAATCAGTTCAACAGGCGGTAGCTCAATGCCGCTCAGTGCGGCGTGGGCGATGCGCCGCCAGCGAGCGCCGTTGGCCCGCATCAGCGGGCGGAACGCGGTGTCGAACTCACGGCTGCGCCCCTCGCTGCCGCATATCTGGCTGACCAGCACGGCCTGGCAGCCGCTGAAGCGCTGGTTGCACCCCTGGCGTGTCGCTATCAACTGGGTGAGATCGAGCAGGTGTTGGGGACGGCCTCGCACGCGCGCCCAGATGTTGTGCAGCCAGGCCCGGCGTCGCGTGGCCGCATACAAATCCGCCGCATCTAGTGTCGCCCTCGTCGCGCCTACATGACGTTGGCACAAGAATTACTTGATGATGTTGGCCAAGTCGACATTCTTGTTGGTCCTGTGGGCGCCGGCGGGTCGCTTTGTGGAACGGCGCGCGTGCTTTGCGAAACGAACCCTGATCTGTTGGTGGTTGGCGTCGATGCCGTCAACAGCGTCATTTTTGGTCAGCCCGATAATCCACGACGGCTACAATCCGGACTTGGTAATAGTCTTGTCCCGGCCAATGTTGACAAGAGCATCATCAACCAAGTGCATTGGTTGAGCGACGAGGAAGCCATCGCAGCAACGTTACGCTTAGCCTGCGATGAGCAAATTTTTGCCGGTAATTCTTCTGGGTCAGCGTATTGGGTCGCACGTTGGTTGAGTTCACAGCAAGTCGCCGATTGCACCACGGTCGTCATTCTGCCCGACCGAGGCGATCGTTATTATGCGACCTTTTACAATCCCGAGTACCGTAAGAAGCATAATGTTGCGCAACTGCGTTTGCCTGATGCGCCAGTTGAGGTGTTGTTTGGAACCACAGTGGCATCATGGTCATATGCTGCACTGCCGGAACTATACAATTGTAAGGCGAAAGAGGCATAATTATGTTATATCCAAGGTCAAAAAACATAAACCACATGCCTTCATCGTTGCCGCCTTACCTGCTTTTCATTGGAGCAAACATAACCAGATCCGGCACGCAGGTGCGCCATAAAGCCTTTAAACAAAGGTTCGGGCCAATACTGTTTGCATCTGATGTGAAGCAGTATCAGTGCGCCGAGTTGGCATTCATCCAAGATCTGCTTCAAAGCAGTTCGGAGGCCGTCGGATGTGTCACAACTATCGTGAACGGTTCCCTCAATGTTTAGGGAACGCTGGCAGCGCACCCTCTGGATTATGTTCTTTGCCCAGGTTGTATCGGCTATAGGTTTTGCGAGCATTTTTCCGTTCCTGCCTCTGTATGTTGCATCGCTGGGCAGCCAAACCGGCCTCAGTATCGAATTCTGGGCGGGGATGGCCTTCTCCTCGCAGGCCATCGCCATGATGATCGCCGCGCCAATCTGGGGATCGCTGGCCGATCGCTATGGCCGGAAGATCATGGTCGAACGGGCCATGTTCGGCGGAACCGCGATCATTTTGTTGATGGCCTTCGTTCGCTCGGCGGAAGAGTTGGTGTTGCTGCGCACTATCCAGGGCTTCATTACCGGGACTATCTCGGCTACGAATGCGCTGGTTGCCGCCGCTGTACCCCGTGAGCGGATGGGTTACGCCATGGGCGTCCTCCAGGTTGGTTACTGGGCGGGCGTTGCCATCGGCCCGCTGATCGGCGGGGTGCTCGCCGATACACTCGGTTATAATGCGGCGTTTCTTGTGACTGCAGCCTTGCTGTTCCTGTCGGGCTTGGTGGTGCTGTTTGGCATCAAGGAGGAAAACGCTCCGTCGGCTCGCGCAGCGCAGGGGAAGCCCGGTTTGTTGACCCAATGGTGGCGTATTTCCATCATGCCAGGGGTGTTCATGACCTTTACGGTCCGTTTTATCAGCGGGGTTGGCCAAATGCTCGTCTTGCCCATTGTGCCGCTCTTCATCCAATCGCTGCTCGCCAACGAAGCGCCGGTTGGGACACTCACCGGGTTGATTGTGGGAGTCTCGTCGGCGACCGGGACAGCGAGCGCGATCTCTTTGGGGCGGCTGGGCGATCGAATCGGACACCGGCGGGTGCTCATTATCAGTTCGCTACTGGCGGCGCTGTTCTATCTGCCTCAGAGTCTGGTGACAGACGTATGGCAGTTGCTGGTGCTGCAAGCGATTACCGGTGCAGCGATGGGCGGGATCATGCCGCCGCTGAGCGCGCTGTTGGCGCAGTACACGCCGTCGGGCGAAGAAGGCGCTGTCTATGGCTTGGACAGCTCGGTGCTGTCCGGTTCGCGCGCCGTTGCACCACTCGTGGGCGCGACAGTGGCGGTTTGGCTCGGACTGAGCGGGATTTTCGTCGTCAACGGATTGGTCTGTCTCTGCGCGGCGCTGTGTGCGATCTGGTGGCTGCCAAAGACAAGAATGCCGCTGGCACAGGCTATGCTCGAAAAAGCACGCCGCGAAGCCTAAACTTCACTTCAAGGCAGACTGGCAAGAAGTTCGATTTGTCAGTCTGCCTTATTTAATATGACGCACCCACTCTTCGCCTATTTCCGTTAAGGATTCGGTTTTGGCTATAACAACACAATGCCGTGGTGATTCGACGCATCTGGCGAGCGGAATCCGTGAAACTTGGCAACCACACTGCGCCCAGAATTGACAGTTGTTTCAAGCTATGCTATAGTTAGGAAACCCAATGCACACGTGTGCGTAACATAATACAAGAGCTCCAATGAAGGAGAATTGTGCCAGTCACAATTAAAGATATCGCCAGAGTTGCCGGCGTTTCTCACACGACTGTTTCTCGCGCGCTCAAGGACCATCCCACCATCAGCCGTGAAACGACCCAGCGCATTCAAGCACTAGCCCAGCAAATGGGCTACATCCCTAGCGCCGTTGCCCAAAGTTTACTCTCCCGGCAAACCTGGACCATTGGCATGGTTATTACCACGATTGCCGACCCGTTTGTCGTAAAGGTGGTAGAAGGCGTCGAACAGGTCGCCCAGGCGGCTAAATACAGCGTTTTTCTTGCAACTTCGCACAATAACCCTGAGCAGGAAGTCGCTGTGGTGGAAACCCTCCACCGCCGCCGGGTGGACGCAATTATTGTCGCCTCTTCGCGGGTCGGGAGTCTCTATAGTTCGCAGCTCGACCGGATTCAAGTGCCGATTGTGCTGATTAATAACAACGCAGAGGGTGAGTACTTACACTCGGTTGCTGTAGATGATGCGCAGGGCGCCGCCCTTGCTTTGCAACATCTTGTCTCGTTGGGCCATCGCCGGATTGGCTATGTGGGGGTCAACAATCGACCCAAGTTGAACCGGCGGCGCTTGGCCGGATACCGTCAGGCGTTGGCGCAAGCCGGCTTAGCCGTTGACCCAACGCTCATTATCTACCCGGACCGCGAGACCGATCTTGAATGCGGTCAGATCGGCTTGCAGAAACTGTTAGATGCGCAAGCTACAGCGGTCTGTTGTTTCAATGATGTTGTGGCCATTGGCTTGTTAATGGCTTGTCGCGAACAGCAGATCAGCGTGCCCGAGCAACTGTCGGTGGTTGGCTTTGATAACATTGAACCGGCCACCTATGTCGCTCCGCCGCTAACAACAGTCGCGCAACCGCTGTTGGTTCTTGGGCAGCGCGCGATGGAGATGACACTGCATCTGATTGCTGGGCACAAGGTCCAGGACCAACGGCTGTCGTGCCAATTGGTCGTACGACAATCTACGGCGCCAGTGTAGGCGCTGATCGAATTGTGTAGGAAAGTCAACGATGACGAGCGCTATCAACGTAGGGCTGATCGGGGCCGGCCGGATTGGTCGGGTCCATGCCGAAAATCTGATCTGCCGCATCTCCCAGGCCAATCTGGCGGTTGTTGCCGATATCGGCAGCGCCAGCGCTCAAAAGTGCGCCGCCGATTTCCGTATCCCTTCTGTTGCGCTGGACCCGGCTGAGATCTTGGCCGATCCCGCGATCGACGCCGTTCTCATCTGCTCCAGCACCGATACCCACGCTCCGCTAATTATCGCCGCCGCCCAGGCCGGCAAACATATCTTTTGCGAAAAACCGATTGCCCTGAATCTGACAGATATTGATGCGGCGCTCGCAGCGGTTGAGCGCGCCGGCGTCAAGCTGCAAATTGGCGTTAATCGCCGTTTTGACCCCAACTTCAAACAGGTGCGCGAGTTGGTCGCCGGCGGCAAGATTGGCACGCCGCACATCGTCCGCATTACCAGCCGCGATCCTGCCCCGCCGCCCCTCGAATATATCAAAGTCTCGGGCGGCCTCTTTCTCGATATGACGATTCACGATTTCGACATGGCTCGCTACCTGATTGCCGACGAGGTGGAAGAGGTATACGCGGTCGGCGGGGTGCTGGTCGACCCAGCCATTGGCGCAGCTAGCGACGTCGATACGGCTGTCGTCACCCTGCGCTACGCCGGGGGCGCGATTGGCGTCATCGACAATAGTCGTCGGGCTGTGTACGGCTATGACCAACGGGTCGAGGTTTTTGGCTCGGCGGGCGGGGTGATTGTTGCGAACAATGCGCCACATCAGGCGGTTTTAAGCGATGCCGCCGGCGTTCATGCGGCCAAGCCGTTGCACTTCTTCCTAGAACGCTATACCGAATCCTATATCGCTGAGCTGCAAGCCTTTATCGAGGCGATCCAGTACGACACCAACCCGCCGGTTACTGGCCGCGATGGTCGCATTTCGGTAGTGATGGGACTGGCCGCCTGGAAATCGTACCGGGAAAACAGGCCGGTGAAGCTCAGCGAGATCGAACAATAGGGCGGCGGAAATAGCCGATAACCGATAACCGATAACCGATAGCTGATCATGAACCTGCGGCACACTAGAACGAGTGAAAATGAGGTGCGGTGGCGGCACAGTTGATCGTTTCTTTTCAGGATAGCCGATAGGCCGTCAGCCGATAAGCCAATAACGCCAGCCGATAGGCTGTCAGCCGCCTGCCGTCAGATGATTGGTTTGTGACCATCGTATGAGAAGGCCAACATGTCAACACTCCAACCGACAATGGAATGTTGATGCCGCAGATGGATGCCAATCAAGGCAGAGAGAACGTTCAAACGCGCCAAACTTGCCAACGTTCAAACGGGTTAATGGGTCAACATGAGTCTGAAAGGAAACGCTCTATGAATCGCAAAAGGTTAACCGGGTTCGTGCTGGGCACGCTGATGCTGCTTGCCATAAGCGCATGCAATCAAGCGCAGCCCACGGAAGCAGATGCCGAGTCGCTCGCCGCACCGGCCCAGCAGGGTGGGCGCAGCGATATCCGTATTGTCGTTGTAAGCCATGGCCAGGCGTCCGACCCCTTCTGGTCGGTCGTCAAGAACGGTGTTGACCAGGCAGCGTCTGATATGGGCGTCACGGTTGAATATCAAGCGCCGCAAACCTTCGACATGGTAGCAATGTCGCAGTTGATCGACGCAGCAGTAGCCACTGACCCTGATGGGCTGGTCGTTTCGATACCGGATGCTACCGCCCTGAGCGATGCTATCCGCGCCGCTGTTGATGCCGGCATCCCGGTGATCTCGATGAATTCCGGCAGCGACGTCGCGCAAGAGCTCGGCATCCTGGCCCACGTTGGCCAAACCGAATACGAAGCCGGTTTTGGCGGCGGTGAGCGCATGGCGACGGCTGGGGTAAGCAATGCCTTGTGTATCAACCAGGAAGTAGGCAATGTAAGCCTTGACCTGCGTTGCCAGGGTTTTGCCGATGCCTTGGCCGAGTCTGGCGGGTCGGTCGAGGTGATAGCGGTCGACCTGACCGACCCAATCGACGCCCAACAGCGAATTGGCGCAGCTATGACGGCCAACAACCCCGACGGCATCTTGGCGTTAGGGCCGACCGGCGCCGCCCCAGCCCTGGCCGCCCTGGAAGAGACGGGCCAGCTTGGTCAAATTCAATTGGCGACGTTCGACCTTTCGCCAGAGGTGCTTGAGTCGATCCGCGATGGCAACATCCTGTTCGCCATTGACCAGCAACAGTATCTGCAGGGATACCTGCCCATTGTGTTGTTGACCTTATTCAGCACCAATCTCAACACCATCGCCAATGATGTGGTGATGACCGGGCCAGGTTTTGTGACCCAGGAGAACGCTGCGCAAGTCATCGAGCTGAGTGCGGCGGGAACGCGCTGATCAGCTCTTGCACGGGCCGAGTGGTGAGGAGGCGATGAGGCAATAAGGCAATGAGGCGATGAGGTGCATGATGTCAACAACAGCCACATCAGTAAAAGATGAACGATTAGCTGAAATTGGACTCGTAACGCAGTTACTTAGAAGGCCAGAACTAGGAGCGATAACCGGCGCGATTGTTGTTTGGCTTTTCTTTGCGATTGTGGCCCCAGAAGCCTGGTTCAGCTTACGCGGCACTGCAACGTATTTGGAAGTGGCGGCCAGCCTGGGCATTGTGGCCATTCCGGTCGCGTTGCTGATGATCGGCGGCGAATTCGATCTCTCGGTTGGCTCAATGGTCGGGTTATCGGGCGCAATTATGGCTATTTTGGCGACCGTCCTCGGCGTGCCGCTGTGGCTGGGGGCGTTGATCGCACTGGCGGCAGCGCTGTTTATCGGCTGGTTAAATGGCGTCATGGTGGTTAAAACCGGACTGCCTTCTTTCATTATCACGCTGGGTAGTTTGTTTATCATCCGCGGGTTGACGATTGGTCTGACCCTTTTGATCACGAATCGCACCCAGCTTGGCGGCCTGGATGATATGCCCGGCTATGAGTTGATGCGCATTCTGTTCGCTATTGACATTCCGATTGGCGATGCTCGGTTTGCCATCTCCATTTTTTGGTGGTTGCTGATCGGCGTTGTGGCAAGCTGGATACTGCTACGAACCAGCGTCGGCAACTGGATCTTTGGCGCTGGCGGGGCGGCCCATTCCGCGCGTCAGGTTGGCGTGCCGGTCAATCGGCTCAAAATTGGCTTGTTCATGACTACGGCCACCGCTGCCTGGCTGCTGGCGATGATCCAGGTTACCACCGTGAAATCAATGGATACTCTGCGCGGCGAGCAACTTGAGTTTCAAGCCATTATCGCCGCAGTTGTCGGCGGCACCTTGTTGACCGGCGGGTATGGTTCGGCCATCGGAGCGATGGTTGGCGCCCTCATTATTGGCATGGTACGCCAGGGCGTGGTATTCGCCGGCGTGTCAGCCGACTGGTTCCAGGTCTTTATGGGCGCGATGTTAATCATTGCGGTGTTGATCAATAACTACATTCGGAAAAGAGCGGAGGCAGCACGAAGATGAACACCAAAAGCACAACCGCTTTAGAAGTCCGAAATATCTCAAAATATTTTGGCAGTGTGATCGCCCTCAGCGATGTTTCGATGTCGGTGCATTACGGCGAGGTCATGTGTCTGTTGGGCGATAACGGGGCCGGTAAATCAACGCTCATTAAAACGTTGGCCGGGGTTCACCAGCAAAGCGAAGGGCAATACCTGGTCGAAGACAAAGAGGTGCGCTTCAACTCGCCCCGCGATGCGCTCAATCACGGCATTGCGACCGTGTACCAAGACTTGGCCATGATTCCGCTCATGAGCATTTCGCGGAACTTCTTCCTTGGCTCAGAGCCGACCAAAGGCCGGGGACTGTTTAAAAGCTTTGATGTGGGCCTGGCGAACCGGCGGTCGCGTGAAGAGATGGCCAAAATGGGCATTGATATTCGCGACCCGTCGCAGCCCGTCGGTACGCTCTCTGGCGGCGAGCGGCAATCGGTGGCGATTGCGCGCGCGGTCTATTTTGGGGCGAAGGTGTTGATTCTGGATGAGCCAACCGCGGCGTTGGGGGTCAAACAAGCTGGGACGGTGCTGCGCTATATTGCCCAGGCCCGGGCCAAAAATTTAGGCGTGATCTTTATTACGCACAATCCGCACCACGCCTATGCGGTTGGCGACCGGTTCACCATCCTCAAGCGCGGACGCACCTTTGGCACTTTTACCAAAGAAGAACTGGGGCGCGAGGAGATGGTGCGGATGATGTCGGGCGCCGATGAGCTGGATGCCTTGACCCACGAACTCCAGGAGTTCGAGCATACCGACCAGCTCAAAGCTTCAGGGAAAGCCGCCGAAGTAGACCAACAATTGGCCGATAATCTAGGGAAAAGGTAGAGGGGCAGCAGAATGGCGGAATTAACGTCATGGCAAATATACGATTTGCTGAACAGACCCAAACCACTCTGGCTGGCTGGCTGTGACTTAAGCGGCGCTTATTTGAAAGGCGCCAATTTAAACGAAGCCGACCTGCACGAAGCTAATTTGAAGGGTGCGAACTTGAGTAGCGCTGACCTGAGTGCGGCAAATCTGGAAGGGGCGAATCTGGAGGAGGCCAATCTCAGTAATGCCAACCTGAGGGCGAGCAGAATGGCGGGTGCGAACCTGGCGAACGCGAACCTGTATGAGGCTAACTTGCGCGAGGCGCAAATGGTTCAAGCCAACTTGAGCGGCGCGGATTTGAGCGGCGCGTTGCTCCGCCAAACGGTTCTCAAAGGCGCGAACCTGTCCAACACAAACCTGGCGGGCGCGCATCTGCGGGGCGCCAACCTGTTTGAAGCCGAGCTTGATGGCGCAATCCTCGCCAACGCCCACCTGAGCGGCGCTATGAAGCCTAATGGCGACCTATACGAATAACTTGGCAACGACCGACGACTCTCATAAGGAGCATCATTTGTGACCGCAACGATAGGCATTGGCGTGATTGGGATGGGCTGGATGGGCGAAGTCCACAGCCGGGCGTACCGGCAGGCGTATGACCGCTTCTACGATAGCGGCATCAGGCCTCGCTTCGTCGTATGCTCCGACAACATTGAAAGCCGGGCCAGTGCAGCCAAAGAACGATTCGGTTTCGAGCAATACAGCGTCGATTGGCGCGACGTCATCGCCAACCCCGCAGTGGATGTGGTCAATATCGCCGCGCCCAATGGCTTGCACCTGGAGATGATCCAGGCGGCGGCGGCGGCGGGCAAGCATGTTTTTTGCGAAAAGCCGGTGGGCAAAAATCCGCAAGAGACGGCCCTGTGTGAACGCGCGGTGCGCCGGGCGGGGGTGTTTTCCTTTGTGGGCTACAACTATCGCTGGCCGCCGATGGTGCAGTATGCCAAAAAGCTGATTGTGGAACAACGCCTGGGCCGCTTGACCCACTATCGCAGCCGGTACTTCGCCTGCTACGCCAGCAACCCGTATGGCGTGCTCTCGTGGCGTTTTCAACGGGAGCACGGCCTGGGCATCCTCGGCGATTTAGGCTCGCACGCCATCGATATGGCCCACCTGATTGTCGGCCCGATCGCGAAAGTCGTGGCCAACCAAGAAACCTTTATTCGCCAGCGCCCGTTGGCGCAAGCGGGTGAAGGGACGCACTTCAGCGTCGGGCGACCCGGCGACCCAACGGGCAACGTCACCAACGAAGATTATGTGGGCGCGTTGGTGAGCTTTGAAAATGGCGTACAGGGCGTCATTGAGATGTGCCGGGTGATCAATGGCCCCAAAACCGAATATATCTTTGAACTCAACGGCGCCGCGGGTGCGCTCAAGTGGAACTTCGAGCGCATGAATGAACTCGCCGTACAATTCCGCAACCCAGCCGATGCCGAAGATGGCTTTACGACGATCCTGGCCGGGCCAGCGCATCCCTATCACGGTCGTTTCAATCCCGGTCCCGGCATCGGCATCGGCTACGAAGACCTGAAAGTGATCGAAGCCTACGAGTGGCTCAGATCGATTGTCGAAAACAGGCCAGGGCATCCCAATTTTGAAGATGCCCTGGCCGTCGCCAGCGTCCAAGCGGCTATCGAACGTTCGTGGGAGTCGGAGCGATGGGAAGCGGTTGAGTCGATGCGGATCAATTGAAGAGCCTCCACCGAAGCTCAATCGCAGGCGGTGTGCAGCGTGTTGGCGCCCCGCGCTGCCTCCAGTTGTTCAGTCAAGAAGGTTGATATGCAATACACAGCAGAAAATATCGTCGTTCGCCCTGCGAAAAACCCCAACGACCCCGATTTGATTGTATCCATCGCCCCCGAGCAAGCTGGTTGGGATTTCATCTCTTTTCAGGCGCGGCGCTTGGCGACAGGCAAGCAGTGGTCCTTTAGCAGCGGCGAAAATGAGCTGGCGATAGTGGTGTTCAGCGGCTGTTTTGACATCCAGTCCGGCCGCGGGGCATGGATCGGACTTGAGCGCCAAGATGTTTTTTCCAGCGCCGGTTATACGCTGTATTTGCCCCGCCGCACCGACTTTACCATCACGGCCAAGCGCAGCGGCGAATTCGCCGTCGCCTGGGCGCCAACCGATGAAGACCACGAACCATGGCTGATTCAGCCGGAAGACATCTCGATCTCTGTGCGTGGCGGCGATAACGTGAGCCGCCAGATTAACGACACGCTGCCGCCTGGTTCGCCGGTACACCGGCTGGTCTTGGTTGAGGTCTACACCCCCAGCGGCAACTGGAGCAGCTACCCGCCCCACAAACACGACGTTCATATCGAGGATGAACAGGGTAATCTCATCGAGGCCGACTTGGAAGAGGTCTACTTTTACAAAATCGATAAACCCGAAGGATATGCCTACCAGCGCATCTATACCAATGAAAAGTCGCCGTTGCACCGGGCCGGGTTTCCTATCGATGTCCTGGTCCGAGCCGAAAACAACTGCGCTGTCCTGGTCCCCGAAGGTTATCACCCAGTGGTTAGCGCACCGGGCTATACCACCTACTACCTCAACGTGCTGGCCGGCAGCGCTCAAAGTCTGGCTAATCAAGACGACCCGCAGTATACCTGGGTTAAAGAGAGCTATAGCCGCGTTGATGAAAGATTGCCCTTATATTGAGCCTGGGCGTAGGGCGTGGGATTGCCTGCGCAGCCCACCCGCCGCCCCGTTCTTTGGAGATCCGCCATGACCAATAACCCGCCCTCTCGCACCTACGATACGCTCCACATGGGCCGCTCCTCGATTGATCTCTACGCCAATGATGTCGGGGCGCCATTTGTGGACATCAAAAATTTTGCGGCCTACATCGGCGGCTCACCGACCAACATCAGCGTGGGCGGGCGGCGTCTGGGACTGAAGACCGCATTGTTGACCGGCCTGGGCGTGGACCCGGTGGGCGATTTCATTCTGAATTTTCTCAATAACGAAGGCGTTGAAACCAAGTTTATCCCCCGCAAGCCCGGCTATCGCAGCAGCGCGGTCGTATTGGGCATCGAGCCGCCCGATACATTCCCGTTGGTGTTCTATCGCGACAACTGCGCCGACATCGAGTTGACCATTGATGACGTATTGGCGGCGCCGGTGCGCGACAGCCGTATTTTTCAGTTTGCCGGCACCAACCTGAGCAAAGATCCGAGTCGCAGCGCCACCATGTTCGGGGCGGAACTCGCGAAACAGGCCGGTACTGAGGTTGTGCTGGATATCGACTTTCGCCCCGATCAGTGGCGCGACCCCCGCGCGTTTGGCGTGGCGGTGCGCAGCATTTTGCCGACGGTCGATATCGTCATTGGCACAGAAGACGAACTCAACGCCGCGTTGCTTTGGGATGTCGGGCAAATGCAGCTGACCCGCTCGCAGGTGTCCGATACCAGGGTCGGGGGCGATGTGAATGAGGCCATCCGCACCCTGCTCTCGCTGGGGCCGAAGGTGCTGTTGCAAAAGCTGGGGGCCGACGGCGTCCGTGTGCATGTGAAGCAGGCCGATGGCCGTGTAGAGCAGATCGACGCCGCCGGCTTCCCGGTCGATGTGTACAACATCCTCGGCGCGGGCGACGCTTTCGCGGCGGGCTTTCTGTACGGCTACGTGAGGGGCTGGGGTTGGTACAAATCGGCGCGGCTGGCCAATGCCTGCGGCGCGATTGTTGTCACCAAGCACGGCTGCGCTAATTTCATGCCCGCCTACGACGAGGTGATGGCCTTTGTGGAGGCGCGGGGAGGTTTTTGAGGAGCAGCACGATGAGCAAGCGAACCAAGAAGCTAACCATGGCTCAGGCCATGATCGAATTTCTCAAACAGCAATACGTAGCGCGCGACGGGGTCGAGCAGCCCTTTTTTGCCGGTTGCTTCGGCATTTTTGGGCACGGCAACCTGGCCGGGATTGGCCAGGCCTTGCAGCAATATCCCGATTTTCGCTACTATCAGACACGCAATGAGCAGGCGATGGTGCATACCGCCGCCGCGTATGCCAAAATGAAAAACCGGCTGCAAACGCTAGTTTGCACCACCTCGATTGGGCCGGGCGCCAGCAACATGATCACCGGCGCGGCGACCGCAACGATCAACCGCCTGCCGGTGCTGCTCCTGCCCGGCGATATGTTTGCCCGGCGGAACGTGGCCCCGGTGCTCCAGCAGTTGGAGTCGGAGCATAGCCAGGATCTTTCGGTGAACGATTGCTTCAAGCCGGTGAGTCGCTATTGGGATCGCCTGAACCGGCCCGACCAGCTTTTGACCGCGCTGCCCGAGGCCATGCGTGTGCTGACCAGCCCCGCCGATACCGGTGCGGTAACGCTGGCCCTGCCCCAAGATGTGCAAACCGAAGCCTACGACTACCCGCTTGAGTTTTTCCGGCGGCGCGTTTGGGTTGTGCCGCGCAACCGGGCCGACTGGGCGGCGCTGGCCCAGGCCGCCGAGTGGATTCGCGCCAGCCGGCGCCCGCTGATCGTCGCCGGGGGCGGTGTGTTGTACAGCGAAGCCACCGACACATTACGCCGCTTTGTCGAGCAGAGCGGCATCCCCAGCAGCGAGACCATGGCCGGCAAGGGCAGCCTGCGCTACGACCACGCGCTGAATATGGGCGCGCTGGGCGCAACCGGCAGCGCGGCGGCCAACATTTTGGCCCGCGACGCCGACCTGATCATCGGGATTGGAACCCGTTACAGCGATTTTACGACGGCGAGCAAAACCGCCTTCCAAAACCCGAATCTTCGCTTTATCAACATCAACGTGGCCGCGTTCGACGCCCACAAGCATTGCGCTCTGCCCCTCGTCGGCGATGCCAAAGTGACGCTGGCGGAACTGTCGGATCTGCTAGGCGGCTACCAGACCGACGCAGACTATCAGGCCCAAGCCAAACAACTGCACGATGCCTGGGAAGCCGAGGTAGACCGTATCTACGCGATCCGCAACACGCCGCTGGTCAGCCAGGGCGAACTCATCGGTGCGGTCAATGAGTTGGGCGACCCCGCAGCAGTGATGGTGTGCGCCGCGGGTAGCCTGCCCGGCGACCTGCACAAGCTGTGGCGAACCCGTCACCCCAAGCAGTACCACCTGGAATATGGCTATAGCTGCATGGGCTACGAGATTGCCGGCGGCCTGGGCGTCAAAATGGCCGATCCGCAGCGCGAGGTGTATGTGCTGGTTGGCGATGGCAGCTACCTGATGCTCTCCGCCGATATCATCACCTCGATCCAGGAAGGCTTCAAGTTGACCATCGTGTTGATGGATAACCAGGGGTTCAAGAGCATCGGCAGCTTGAGTCGCTCGTTGGGGCAGGGCGGGTTTGGCACCCGTTACGCCTACCCCGAAAACGGCGGTCTGCCCGATGATGACGCGCCAGAAGCCCATCACTTGCCGGTCGACCTGGCGCTGAACGCTCGCAGCCTGGGCGCGCATGTGATCGAGTGCAAAACCTACGACGACTTTGTCGCCGCGTTAGGGGCGGCTAAAGCAGTCGACCGCACAACCGTGATCTATATCGAAAATGACCGCTACGCCGGCGTCTCCGGTTACGAAAGCTGGTGGGACGTGCCCGTGGCCGAGGTCAGCGAGCGCGACAGCGTCCGCGCCGCCCGCCAGGCCTGGGAGGAGATGCGGCCCAAAGAGCGCTATTTTTTGTAGAGCCGCGGATGAGCGGATGCGGCAACGAGCCGACGAAGCGACGAATTGATGCGCGGCTGTCTGAAACAAGGTAGGGAGTGTCGCCGCCATGCTGCCGTGCGCACGCATGGCTTGCCCAATCCACAATCGGATACAGCCCTCGCGTGGATGGAGATGATGAGTGGATGAGCGCTAAAGCGACGGTCTGAGAACTGAAAGCTGACGGCTGGCAGCTATGCTATAGCTTATACCAATTCGACGTAGCTCTTCCGCATCCTGTCATGCTGAGCCCTTCGGCTGCGCTCAGGATCGGCTCGCCGAAGGGCTCAGCATGACATGCGTCGTGTTCAAGTTGAATTGGTATTATCCTGAAATGAAACATACGTTATGAGCAAACCCACGATCTCTATTGGCAACGCCCCGTGCTCTTGGGGCACGCTCGAATTCGAAGGCATGGCAGAGCAGCGCATTGGATACGAGCAGATGCTCGACGAACTGGTTGAGACCGGCTACACCGGCTCCGAGTTGGGCGATTGGGGCTTTATGCCCACCGAGCCAGCAACGCTGCAAGCCGAACTGAAAAAACGCAACCTGGCGATGAACGGCGCATTTGTGCCGGTGGCCCTGAAAAATCTGGACGCCCACGCTCCCGGCGAAGCGACCGCGCTGCGAACGGCCCGCCTACTCGCAGCAGTGTCGGCCAACCAGGCGGTCAAGCCTTTTTTGGTGTTGGCCGACGATAACGGGCAGGCCGACCCGATGCGCACCCGTAACGCCGGACGGGTGACGCCGGCAATGGGCTTACCCGCGTCGGAATGGCGCATTTTTGCCCAGGGCGCGGAGCGCATTGCCCGCGCTGTGCGCGACGAAACCGGCCTGCGCACGGTTTTTCACCATCACTGCGCCGGATATGTAGAAACGCCCGCCGAAATTGCCTGCCTTTTGGAATTGACCGACCCGTCGTTGCTAGGCTTGGTTTTCGATACAGGGCACTATGCCTATGGCGCTGGCGCGGATGGCTGCAAAACCGTGATAGATGGGCTCGATTGCTTTGCCGAGCGGATCTGGTATTTGCACTTCAAGGATTGCAACCCGCACGTAGCCCAGCAAGCCAGGGCGAACGAGTGGGATTACTTTACCGCGCTGCAACACGGCGTATTCTGCGAATTGGGCCAGGGCTGCGTTGATTTTCCGGCGGTCTTGCAATGGCTGCATAAGCAGGGCTATCAGGGGTATATCACGGTGGAGCAGGATGTGTTGCCCGGCATGGGTTTGCCCAAGGCCAGCGCTCTGCGGAATAGAGCATACTTGAAGGGGATAGGCTTAGAATGAAACCGCTCTCACTTGGCAAAATCCGCTGCTTGCAACAACTGACGAATGAACGTGGCATATTCACCATGATCGCTTTTGACCACCGCGACGTGTTTGTCGAGGCGCTCAGTCGCACGTTAGGTATCGTGCAGGCTGATTGGGCGACCGTGGCGGCCGAGAAAAACCGGATCGCCGAGGCATTAGCGCCACACGCCAGCGCGGTGCTGCTCGACCCGCTGTACAGCGCCGGGCCGGTCATCGCCGGCGGATTCTTGCCGCGTCGCACCGGTTTTGCGGTTGCCCGTGAAAAATCCGGCTACGACGGGTCCAGCGCGGGCCGCGTGACAACGTTGCTGGAAGACTGGAGTGTGGCTGCAATCAAGCGTATGGGCGGCGCGGCGGTGAAGCTGTTGCTCTATTACCATCCCGACTCCGCGACGGCGACGCAACAGGAAGATGTAGTGCGCCAGGTGGCCGCCGAGTGCGACCGCCACGAAAT
>JAKSDJ010000906.1 GCA_022360155.1 Chloroflexales bacterium
AACAACGAAAAAACTATATTTTGCCGTTGGCCTTGGGGAGATAGCGTGGTATAATACCGGTTAACAAGCACATTGTCGTCGTTACATGAGTTCAAGGCAAGTGGAAGGAATCCGTCATGGAGTCTATAGCAGCGGCACGGCTTGCCACACACCTCGAAGATCATCGAGGCAGTATGTGTGCGTATGTCGCAGAGCGACTCCTCTCAACCTATCCCGAACTGGTTGCTACGCTACGGATCGAAGAGGTACAGACTGCCGAAATGCGACTCTCGACCGTAGCTATCGAGCGTTTAAGCGAGTTGGTGCGAGCCATGCTTATATTCGAACTACCCGCGCTCGCCGAAAACGAGTTACGCTGGGCGCATGGGGTGCTGCCCCGTCATGGGGTGACACACGACCATCAATCAACAATGATCCGCTACTTCTTCGACGAAGTGCGTAAACTCAAACTTGGACCGGGCGAACTCATTGTCGCCCGTGAGATGGAACATTACCTCCTTGGTCTAGTTAGAACGATTTACTTCAATACGAGGGGGGGCGGGCCGCCAATGGCTGGCGGAGCATCATCCAACAACTAATCGCGATGCAGCGAAGCCCCGCTCATTCGAGTGGGGCTTCGTCACACATAGAGGTCCAAAGGAATACAGAAACGTTGTTGGACTAAGTATCTCGAACGCACGCTAGTCACAAAATGAGGAAATAAGGAACGCGGGGCCTGGCACTGTCGCCACACCCCGCGCGGAAAGCTTTAGCGAAATTGAGCAGACGCTACGGATTGACGGTCAAAGTACCCTTCATGGTAACAAAGTGTCCAGGCACGGTGCAGAGATACATATAGGTTCCCGCAGCGGGCGCTGTAAAGGTGACCGAGGCCGAGTCGCCAGGCTGAGCAAGCTCAGTAAATGCAATGATCTGGGATTGATCCTCCGGAATGTAGCCAGCGTCAACGCCCACAACAATACCAGCGTCGTTAACAGCTTGGGCGACATCCTCGCCGCCATTAACCAAAACCCAGTTGTGCTCGATCGCCGCGGGGTTGTTGAGAGTCAGTGTTACCTCTTGACCAGCAGTGGCAGTTAGTGAGGTCTTATCATATTCAAAGGTTATTTCGTCGGCGGTCAGTTCTAAATTCGCACTGCCGCCACCGTCCGTACTCGGCTCACCGCCGCCATCAGCAGCACCGCCGCCGCCACATGCCGTGAGGATGAGTGATAGCACGGCAACGATGCCGATTGTCCAGATTCGGACCATTTTGTTCATGGCACCTTTCATCCTTTCCCTTGTGAGGATCATGCGCAAGAATGTTCTAGTAAGTCTGGCGCTTCATTTAGTGTATTATCTCACAATCTTTGTGCTTGTCAAACAATAGTATACACAAGCACACATCTAACAGGAGAATATATCAATGCTTTCTGAAGGCGATATCCGCCACCTGTTCACCCAGACGCGTACGATTGCTGTCGTAGGCCTTAGCGCAAACCCTTCCCGTGACTCACACGGCGTGGCGCGCTTTCTCCAACGCAACGGGTATCGAATCATTCCGGTCAATCCCACTCTGAACGCATCGGTCCTAGGCGAAACTCCGTACGCCAGCCTCCGTGATGTCGATGTTCCGATTGACCTTGTCAACATTTTTCGGCGCTCTGAATACGTGCCTCCAATCGTTGAGGAGGCGATCGATATCAATGCCCCAGTAGTATGGATGCAATTAGGCGTTATTAACCCAGAGGCTGCCGACTATGCCCAACGATCTGGTCTTGGCGTGGTAATGGATCGTTGTATCGCGATCGAACACCGCCGGTTGATGCGCGGAGTCGGTGTTTCGTAAGCAATCGCGTGGGCTCTGTTTTGACAATGCTGTAAGCGCTCTGGCGCTTGTTCGGTTGAATAAAGGGCGTTTCCGCGGGTATTTGCCGCTGGGGGCGCCCTTCGTTATGCCTCGTATTCCGCACTCATTCTCCCCGTTGCGCTTCCAGGTTTTTGTATCACCAATAGTATGAGTTCTTGCCCTAACATACGGCGGCGTTGAAACAGCGAATCATTGATTGCAAATTGTTCACTTATGATACGGGCTGTTATCGAACTCCTTGGTGCAAACTAACAAAATATTGATCTTAACCCTTCTGTAACACTTCAGTCATGTTCGTCTCTCGGTCGTATATCCATATGCATCTATAATCGAGCCTGTCCCTGTTATGTTTGCGTCTTCAAAACTACACATACACTACCTGATCATACTAGACTAACCGAGCGTTTTGTTCCAGAGACAACATATGTCCCCTGTATGGCATATGTCCTTTTCGATTGCAAAGGAGGTTCCAACGAAAGCGAGACTATCGCTCTCCCAACAAGAATCAATTGCCACTGCTCTCGCTGCCAGTTCGCATCAGATGTAGTCAACCATGCATCGTACCATACGGCGCCTTTGCTATCAGGCTTTGAGTGGCATCCTTACCGACTGCAACCAGCAAATCTGCGTTCCAGCACGATCGTTCCCGTACGTCAATACTAAGGAAGGATTGCTATGACTGCAGTAAAACATCATGGCCTCAATCGACTCTTACTGATTCTGGGCGTACTCCTCGCGATTGCGTTCCTAGTATCAATTCTCCATCCAGCTCTTAGCGGTGCCCAATCGCAACAACTAGCCCCAGAGAGTCATACCGTTTTAATCGGTGACTCTACGCTTCAGCCGAGTAGTGTCACGGTTGTCGTCAATGGCAACGTCACATGGATTAACACTGACGCTGTGCCGCATCAAGTAGCTGCAACTGACGGTAGTTGGAGTTCTGGGACATTGGAACCAACCCAGAGCTTTACTCATGTTTTTAATCAAATTGGCACATTCGAATACAGCAACCCTCTCAATCCTGAAATGCGAGGGAGTGTTACCGTCATCGAGAATACATCAGGCAAACCCTATCCGGAACCGGCTCCCTATCCTGGCCCCAACCCCAATCCCAATCCGACAGACAATCCTTATCCTTATCCGCCCCCCTATCCTTATCCGCCGCCGTACCCAAGCCCGACGGGGACACCCTACCCGCCGCCGTACCCAAGCCCGACGGGGACACCCTACCCGCCGCCGTACCCAAGCCCGACGGGGACACCCTACCCGCCGCCGTACCCAAGCCCGA
>JAKSDJ010000511.1 GCA_022360155.1 Chloroflexales bacterium
AGCTCCATTCTCCATTTTCAGCTATCGTGTGGCATATTCAGCCAACTCGGCGGTAATAAACCCAGCAATCATTGCGCGGTAGACCTGCTCTGCGACTGATGGGCCGGCGCCCAACTCCCGAGACAGCGCTGTCACTTTGGCAATGACTTGCTCAACACGTTATGGCGGTAACTATCGTCATGCCGAGTGCAGCGAGGATATTCACAGGATTGAGAGTCGGATCTGCGGCATGGCTACTTATGGGTGCATTCTGGCAAAAGCGTCTGGTCCTGTGTCAAAAGGATTTGGGTCATTTTACGGCGATACTGCATGATGATAGCTTTGATATCGAAGATACTGACGTTGAATTAGGATTTCTGCTCGACCAAGCCTCAGAGAAACGCATCACGTTGCCGAGCAGTCGCGAAATGAAGGTTCGGCAACTCCCGGCGACACCAACGGCGGTGACAGCCATTCGCTTGGGTATCTACATCAATAACCACCTGACGTATGGGGCGATTGGAGCCTGGATTGAGAGTAACGGATATTGCTTTGCTGGACCGCCGCGCGAAGTCTTCATCGTCCTACCCAGCCCAGGCCGTGAAGATGAGGCTGTGGTTGAAGTGCAGTTTCCCGTTGTGAAGCAGAGTGAGGCTAAGCTCGCCCTCATCACACAAACCCCTGGGTAACAGCCGTATCCGGCTTTTCCAAATATAGCAAGTCAATAACCTGCAATCAAAAAGGCCATTTTAGTTATGGAGGTGATTCTATGTCCATTCAAGCCACACTGACCGAAAAATCAATGGTAAACGTATCCGCTGACGCTGACTGGCAAATTATTGGCCCCAGCTTCGGCGCCTACAAAAAGTGGGCGACACTGCTCGACAGCACGGATGCATCGATGACCGATAACGGAGTGGGGTCTACACGCTCTTGCAGCACCTCGCTGGGCGATTTTAAAGAAGTGATGCCGGTCTATGATGAGGAGGCGCATCACATCACTTACCAGGCGGATGGGTTGCCCCCAATCGTGACCAAAGCAGTGAATAATTGGTTCGTTACGTCGTACGGAGATGCCCAGAGCTTGGTTGAGATTCGCCTTGAGTTGGAGTTTGTCGATAACGCTCCGTTGGAAGCCCAGGAGCAAGTCAAAGCGCAATTTGGCGGCGCATTGAAGAACACGCTTGAGGAATTTGTTCACTATGCGGAAATAGGTGAACCCCACCCGCGTAAAGCAGCAGCGATGCAGGCTGGAGCCTAAATTCAAAATGTAACCGTCGATACTGTCAAAGTTATTACAACACACAAGGAATTCAAAATGGACATCATTCGAGCAGTAATCATCAATGCTCCGGCTGAAAAACTATGGAAAATTCTCGCCGAAGATTATGATAAGGTCGGCGAGTGGGCGAGCGAGATTGAGAAGTCAACACCGAATCCAGATCTGCCGCTTGGTGAAGAACGGGCATGCAGCCCCCCTGGCTTTGGTGATGTCAAAGAAACGATCACCCAGTTTGATGAAACGCGCAAAACGTTTAGCTATGCGGCGGATGTTCAGAAGATGCCCTTCTTCGTCTGTGATTTGTCAAACACCTGGCGAGTCGAGTCCAAAGGGACCGCCCAGTAGTGGTGCATATGCACATCAAAGCCGACCTGTTACCGGTCTTTGCCCAGCTTATGGCTGAACTTCAATCACTTTTGGTTCCATTGGTTAGAAGGCCCTTTCTTGGCTGATCGCCAAAGAGCTTGCCCATAAGCTACTTCCAAAGATATGCTTCTTTGGAAGATTGGATGAAAGAGGCACGATCCTTCGAACTCGGCAGGCGGATCGCGCCGCAGCCGCGACCAACCTCAGCCAAACAATCGATCCAGGATGGCCGGTCCCCAGTAGATCTTGGTGAAGAAGTAGGTGCCCAGCATCAGAAATCCGGTTGCACCAGCAAGCAGTCCCGCAGCGACTAGTTTCAGCGCAGGCGACGCCTTACGGCGCCGCCCGCGGAGAAAAGCCTCTACCACCAGTAAGTTAGGCAAGTAGAAGAAGAACGCCATTACCATGTCGAACGGTCCGCGGAAATCTCGGGTATGGCCGAGGCCGTCAGTCAGCAGCAACCAGAAGCCGTAGTCCATGCGATACAGCCACGAGCCGATGGCCAGGGCAAACAGGCGCAGCGCCCAAGCGCGATGAGCTTCCATGCGTCTTG
The DNA here is from genome assembly GCA_022360155.1 of Chloroflexales bacterium. Lineage (GTDB taxonomy): Bacteria > Chloroflexota > Chloroflexia > Chloroflexales > Chloroflexaceae > JAKSDJ01. Next base: position 2,181 of record JAKSDJ010000511.1, read on the forward strand.
CCCGCGCATGGCGGAAAGTCTGCACCGCGGTCAGCACCATCAGAATGCCGTAGAGCGAGAACCCAATGTTCATCACCGTGCCACCGATGGTTCCCTTGGCGGCGATCGAGGCCAACCCGCCAACCCCAGCGAGTAGCGCCGCGGTGATATAGACGCGCCCGATCCAGCGGTGCAGCGCCGGGTAGCGGGTGCGAACCGCACCGAGTAACTGAATACATCCCAGCACGAGGATGATGCCGCCCGCAGCAAAGTGCAGGCCAATGCCGGCGGTGGCAACCGGCGCATCCGGATTGTACAGCCGCGGCAATACGTCGTTCCATCTGGCCATTTCGCCTTCCGCCAGCGCGCCAGCATAGAACGCGAGGATGTACAAGCCAAACAACGTCGTGCTGATCCAGACGGTGACGACCAACACGATGCTGGTCCAGTGCAACAGCGCCGTACTCATAGAGCGGATGTTGGGGCGCGCCGCCCCCGACGACATGCTATCAATCAGATCGCTTGCCATATATTCCTCTATAGCTGAGGGTATGTATAGATATCGAACAAGTGTTATGCCCATTATAACTCACTGCCCAAGGCTGCGCCAAGGTTCGCGCCAAATGGCGCCCGCGCCGGGCTGCGCGCCCCGCACCCGCGGACAGGGCAGCTCCGCCACCCCACACCTTAAGGGCGGACAGAATATCCGGGCGAATTCGGTTTTGAGGTATTGAGAAGCGCCGTTTCCCCTCTCCCACCGGGAAAGTTTAGGAACGGGCAGAATATCCGGGCGAATTCGGTTTTGAGGCGTTGGGACGCGCGTTATACCCTCACCCTCTAGCCCCTCTCCCGCCTTTCAGGTGTAGGGTTTTGGGGGCGTGAAGCCAGCTGTGTAACGGATTATTGAAGGTGGGGCCTCCTGCTGCTCCGCTACGGTTCCCAAGCCAACCCGTAGCCCGGAGGATGGATGCCCCACCCACATGGATTATCGCAAGGGCAGCACCTTGGGGCAACGCAGTTCCCCCACCTCAGCCGGCCGCAGGCGCTGGGGCTCAGCCGGTGGAGCGCGGGCCTCGTGCTGGCCCAGCGCGGTGGCTTGACCCCGGTGGCGGTCTGCTGGCCTCTCTGCGTTGCCGCCGCGCGGCGGCGGGGCGCGCGCCCCGCCGCGATACCTCCCGCGATGCGCCCCACCAACGGGGGGCCACGCGCGGCGACCAGCGCCGCACGATGGCTGCCACCACCTTGGGCCAGCGCTTCACGGTGCTGTCGATTCAGGTCGTGCTCCCGGGGGGGCGATGCCGGTCGCCTGGCCCAGCGTACGCGCGACGGCCACAGGCGCCTGGCAGCCGCATTGGAACGCGCTCTTGGCCCAGCTCGCCGGGGCCGTGCCCGCCGACTGGACCGTGGTCGTGGCGCCCGACCGCGGCCTGTAGGCCCCATGGCGCTTCACCGCCATGGCCGCCTTGGGCGGGCAGCCGCTGCTGCAGATCCATCGGCAGGGCCCGTCCTGCCCCGGCGGCCGCACGACTGTCCGCCCGCTCAGCATGGTGGCGGCCCAAGGGGGGCGGGCTGGGCAAGGCCAGGTGACCGGTTTTTCCACCAAGCAGCGCCACCTGACCTGCACCCTGCTGGCGCGCTGGGATGCGGGGTACAAAGATCGGTGGCGGATCCGCGCCGACCTACCGCCCGATAAGGCCGCTGTGGCCGGGTAGGGCATGCGGGCCGGGAGCGCGTGCAGCGACAACGACCACAAACACGCCGGGTGGCGCTGGGCGCAGACCACGATGGCCGACCCGCGCCGCGCCGCCCGGGTCTGGCGGGTCATGGCCTTGGCCCCCCGGTGGGTGGGCCGCACCGGGCGTGCTGCCGCAGCGGCGCTGCTGCTG
>JAKSDJ010000192.1 GCA_022360155.1 Chloroflexales bacterium
AACTGCCGCGCCTGGCTATTGTAGAGCAGGATTTGCCCCTCAAGATTACAGACCACAACGCCCTGCGAGAGCTCCGACATCAGTGCGGCCAGGATGTTCTTTTCTTTTTCGACCGATGCTCGCGCAGCGCGAATCTTGGCATCGACGTTCTGCTGCAGATCCTGGTAGCGGTCGGCAAAGGCATTGATCGTATCGGCAAGCAGGCGTGTCTCCGCCACATCCGACGATGAGACTCGATGATTCGGATTGGCATTGACAATCACCTGGGTCTCTTCGTGCAAGCGGGCCGTATGGCGATACACCTTGAACAGCCGGCGCAGAATAGAGATCAGCCCGGCGAGGAGCAAAAAGGCAAAGAGCGCCATAATGCTCAGGTTTTCAGCGGCAATACCGGCTAGGACATCCCGCTCATCCGGGGCCAAGTTAAACCAGATGACCAGGAAACATGTAGCGACCATATAGATCACAAAGCCAAACAGGCTTGCAACCGTCAGGGTAAATTTCCATTTCAGGTTCATGAGCAACCCCCACACATTGCACATTAGTAAGGTGCGCCTGCACTTCTTTCACGACTTGGAAACGATCAGCTAACCGCTTCTTGCATACGCTCAGTCTCCCAGCATTTCGCGCACCTTCGCTAACAGTTCCTTGGTCGAGAACGGTTTGGTAACATAGGAATCGGCGCCCAGGGCTAGACCCTTTGTCACTTCGATATCACGCCCTTTGGCCGTCAGCATAATGATCTTCATCGTGTTCCAAGCCGGATTCTCCCGGATCGTCTGGCAGACTTCGAATCCGCTGCGCTGCGGCATCATAACATCCAGGAGGATGAGGTCCGGTTCGAATGAACGGACCCACGCTAAAGCTTCGTCGCCATTACGCGCGATCTGAAACTCGTACCCGTTCCGCTCCATCAAAAATTCCAGCGAAGTGACAATATTCGGTTCATCGTCGACAATCAAGACCTTCTTGGTCATGATGACACTCCTTCCCTACGCCGGGCAGGACGGCAAGCACGAGCAATCCTTCGTTCATCCCACTTTCGCTTCCATGAAGCCTACATCTTCCTGTTTGGCGTTGTCGCCGTATTGCAACGGCATTCTGAGCGGGAGCGTGAACGAGAAGGTTGCACCCACGCCTGGCGTACTCTCAACCCACAGTTTGCCGCCAAAATGTGTGATGATATGCTGACTGATCGGTAGTCCCAGACCGGTTCCATGCGGCTTATCGGTCAACGTATTGCCGACCTGTCGAAATTTATCGAAAATCACGCGCTGGTCAGCAGAACTAATTCCTGGACCATTGTCGTTGATATCAACACGCAAGGATTCGGAGTCGACCCGAAGGTTGATGGCAACGTGGCCCATTGTCTTGTCACAAAACTTGGCTGCGTTCGCGAGCAGATTGAGCAAAACCTGCATCAGGCGATCCCGATCCGCTTCAATAACGGGTACGCTCGGCGGACGGTAAAAGTCAAGTTGAATCCGCTTTTCGTTGAAGATTTGGCTCGTCGCAACGAGCGAGTCCTCGATGATTTCACCAAGATCGACCTCCGAGATCTGCCACTCGACATTGCCCGACTCGATTTTCGCCAGATCGAGCACCTGATTGATCAGCCTCGTTAGGCGCTCGCTCTCTTTGACGATAATGTTCAAAAACTTGCTGCGCTGATCGACCTCCAGATCGGGGTTGTCGTACAAGATTTCGGAAAATGCCCGGATCGAGGTTAGCGGGGTGCGCAACTCATGGGTCACGGTCGAGATGAAATCGTCCTTGAGCCGGTCGAGTTCCTGCAGTTGCGCGTTTGCTGCACGTAGTTCAGCTGTCGCTACTTCGAGCTCCCGCGATTTCTGTTCGAGTTGGTGGCTGTAGGCGATTACTTGCGAGGTCTCGTCGAGAATGTGCATCACCTCGTCGAGCCCGAGCGGTTCTTCCTTGACCACCGATGAAACCATGACACGGGCCGAGGCAGCGCCGATCGTTCCGGCAAGCAGCGTCTCTGCGAAGTGGACGAGGTCGGCATCAGCGGTGAGGTCGTTGATCGTCTGCATGCCATGTCGTCGCGCATAATCGATCAACGCCTCGTCGGCTCGCTCCGGCCCAAGGAAGCGCCCGATTAGCGTGCGCAACTCGTCGACCGAGGCGGTTCCGCGCCAGAAACGCACATTCTCGCCGTCACCAGAGCGTTTGAAGATGTCCACAAACGTCACCGCTTGGCTGCGCTCCACCACGCTCTGCTTGCTGATCAAGGACACGCCCGCATAACAGCCAATATTGAACAACATACTCCAGAACAGGCCGTGGGTGATCTGGTCCATATCAGACAGCCCGAAGAGTTGGGTTGGCCGCAACAAATCGATCCCTAATGGGCCTTGATCAAGCAGGCTGATCGGTAACCAGCCCGACTGAGCGAATGACGGCAGCAACAAGGTGTAGACCCAGATCAAGAAGCCTGCGCTCAAACCGCATAACGCACCAAGATGGTTGCCATCCTTCCAGTAAATGCCGCCCAGGATGATCGGCGCAAACTGAGCGACGGCGGCAAACGAGACCAGGCCGATCTCGACCAGCGCTTGGGCCTCGCCAGCGGCGCGGAAATAGAGAAAGCCCAGCAACAATACGACCAGGATTGTGCCGCGGCGAATCGCCAGCAGCAGCCCGCTCAGATCACGGCGCTCGTTCAGACGCAGTTGTTTTAGGCGCAGCAGCACGGGCATCACCAGGTCGTTCGAGACCATGATGCTCAGCGCAATCGTCTCGACGATCACCATCCCAGTCGCGGCGGAAAGCCCGCCGATGAAAACCAGAAGGGCCAGCCACTCTTGGCGCTCGGCCATCGGCAAGGTTAATACAAAGATATCGGCATCCACCGAGCTGCCGGCGAAATGGAGCAGTCCGCCAAGTGTAATCGGCATCACAAAAATATTGATAGCGACGAGATAGAGCGGGAACAGCCAGACCGCTTTGTTCAAATGCTTTTCGTCAACATTTTCGACGACAGCGACCTGGAATTGGCGCGGCAGAAACATAATCGCAAACATGGAGAGAAAGGTCAGCCAGGCCCAGTTCGCAAAAGTCGTTGTGTTAGGGTTGAAGGTGAGCAACTCCTGGACCTCGGGCAAGGCCATCGCACGCTGAAACAGATCGCTCGCTCCCTGATAGATCCCGAACGTAACGAAGAGGCCGACTGCCAGGAAAGCCAGTAGTTTGACCAGCGACTCGAAAGCAATCGCAGCGACCATCCCTTCGTGGCGTTCGGTGGCATCGATGTGGCGCGTCCCAAAGAGAATGGTAAAAGTGGCGAGCAACAGCGCCACGTAGAGCGCTGTATCTTGTAACAGCGGCACTGCGCCCACATCGGTATGCATGACAATCTCAGGATACTGGATCAGAATCGTGAAGGTATTCGAAACAGCCTTGAGCTGGAGCGATATGTAGGGCACAATCCCGACCACTGCGATGATCGTGACCAGGCCGCCCAACAACTGGCTTTTTCCATAGCGTGAGACAATCAGGTCAGCAATTGAGGTAATACGGTTGGTCTTACTAATGCGGATGATCTTGCGTAGCACCACCCACCACAGGATGGCCATGAGAGTCGGACCAATATAGATGGGCAAGAAGCCAAGCCCGCCGCTCGCTGCGCGCCCAACGCTGCCATAGAACGTCCACGAAGTGCAGTAGACCGCCATCGATAGCGCGTAGACGTAGGGATTGCTGATAATGCTGCGCCCTGCATCAGCGCGTTTATCGCCATAGTAGGCGATGGCGAAGAGCACACCCAGATAGGCCAGTGACGCAAGAACAATGACCCATCCCTGCAACATGCTGCACCCTCACGTTCTGGAGCCCGCCAAACTGGGTTATGACGACCTTTCAATGACGATAATCGTCAATCCAATCAAGACCAGCCAAGCGACAAAGACATAGATATAGAGCAGCGGAATGCCTAGGACGGTACGCGGTTCGTTGAAGAGCGACAGCAGGGGAAAGTTGAAGAGTAAACACCCCAAGATGAAAAGTGCGATTAATCGCTGGCTTTTGTTGTTGCGCCTGTCCATGAGTTCTCCGCTCCGACGCGAAAAAGATGAAACAAGCCACGATTTAGGCATATACGATACTGAATGATATGCGCTCTATCGCGCTTGGGGACGGCACAGCGCTTTTCGTCAATGCCAAGCGTCAACTGCACCGTCAGTCACGACCACATTGTCATCGAAACATGCTTGTAAGATGGTTATACAAAAACGAGGAGCGCGGATACTATCCCACCGCCGAAAGCCCGCTATAGCTCCCCATTCAGCCAACATCGCTAGAGTAATTGAGGCCAAATTCGCTAGCCAGTATACGCGGCTTTATGTTTCATACGAGGATATCAAAACGAGAGGGGCCTGCCTCTCAGGAATCCCTACTAACCGTATAGAAACGATGAGCCTTAACTAACATATGATGAGTGAAGAGAATTGATATTATGCAATTCTACCACAGTTTCAGCTTTTCTGCATCCCGTAACGCCTAACTCCAGGGCTATGTTCAAACCCTCTTAGTGCATTGCCATGGACGTTCTAACATTGGATATAGCAGTTTGGCGTACAGGATAATACCTTCCGCACATCAAATGTAACTGTGGGATTGACATAAGTTTGGCCTGGCTCGCCAATGTGAGGCGGCGCTCCGGTGCGCCAGGAGGTTGGAGGGGGCGTGTCCTTGTCTCATCACCCGAGCTGGCTAATCTGAAAAGTGAGCTCGACGCTATGCTGGATGCGCCCAACCAGACGCAAAACCTCCTTGAGCTCGCGTCGTTCCAGGTCGCTTAGGCTAGAGACGGCAATCAGGTTGGTGGGTTTTTCGCCCCGCTGGATTTGCGCATATTGGTGGCGCAACCGAAACAGGCTGATCAACTCGAACGCGGTGGCCAATTCCTCGGCGCCCACTTCGCTCAAGCTGCTCTGGGGCGTAGCTTGGCGCAATCGCGCCACGGTATTTGTTGCCGAACATCCTGCCTCGAGGGCAAAGAGTCGAGCTAGATCGACGATCATTGCCGTACCGCGCGCCTTCAGATCGAGCAAGTCGCGTTGGCCGCCCTTCCGTTCGAGCACGATCTGGCGGAAGAAGCCGAGCGGCGCCGGTTGGCGCAAGGCAGTACGCGCCAACCGGCCAAGAAAGACTCGATTGCTGCGCGTGCTTGCAACGATCGGGCGTAGCGCCGCTTCGGCGTCGATCGTTCCATGGACCTGACGATAATCGAGAAAGATGGCGGCGCGGAGCAGCGCCTCCTCATCGGGCGTATTGATCCAGCGCTGAAAATAGGTTTGCCAGACGTGGAGCGGTTGACGCCACTCTGGGTTGGTGGCCATCATGTCACCCACGCAGCGTGGAAAGCCGCACTCGACTAGTTGACTTATGACCCGCTCGGCCAGGGTTGTGTAGTATGCATCAGCCTCAGGCGGTGCATCATCGGCGTACACCAGGGCATTGTCCTGGTCGGTGCGGAGCGTCTGTTCGTAGCGGCCCTCGCTGCCTAACACTAGCCAGGCATAAGGCGCTGGCGGCTCACCCAGGTGCGCCACCGCATCGCGTAGCAAGCGCACCAGCAGCGCATCGTGCGCCACCGCCACAACTCGCCCGATATCGCTCACCCGCGCACCGGCATCAAGCAGCGCCCCAACAGTCACGGTAACCTGGTCGGCATACGCACGGAGTTCGTCACTGCTTTGGGCGCGTTGCAACTGGCGCGGTAAAAACAGCGGGCTGCGGCTCTGGTGGCGGAGGATGTCGGTATGTGTGACGACGCCGACGACCTGGCCGGCATCGGTGATCGGCAGATGGTGAATGCTATTTTCCAGCATCAACATCAATCCCTCGAAGACCATACTTTCGGCGGGCAAGGTTAGCGCTGGGGCGCGCATGACCTGGGCAATCGGCGTGTTATCGCTCAAACCGGCGGCGAGAACGCGATTGCTCAGGTCGCGGGCGGTAATAATGCCCGGCGGCGTTCCCTCGACGATCAGGCTCGCAATATTCTGTTCACGCATCACCTGGGCCGCCTCGCGAATGGTGGCTTCTCGCCTGACTGTGACCAGCGAACGCTGGATCAGATCGCGCAACCGAGTCTGGAATAGCGTTGGTGAGGTCTCAGTTTGGCGTGCGAGCAAGGGCGAGCGCAGGCGTTCGATCACCGAAGCGGCAAAAAACTGGGCAAAGGCGGGGTAGTCTTGACGCAACTGATGAAACGTGGCTGCAGGGATAAGATAGACCGTGGTCTCCTCGCGGGTGCGCACAGTGACACTAGGCGGCAGCCCCCGGATCAGCGAAGGATGGCCAAACACCCCGCCTTCATCAAGGGTGTCATAGATTTTGACCCCGTGCTCACTCTCGCGCAGTAGATCAACGCTGCCCTGACGAACCACATAGAGAAACTCTGCGAGCTTTCCATTATAGACCAAAATATCGAAGTCGGCTGGAAACTGCTTGACCTGGATCAGGTGGGCCAAGCGTTGAATTTCAGCAAACGGCGCCTGACTGAAGAAGGGATGTTCATGAAGGAAACGAGCAATATCTTCCATAGCAATAAAACGTTCCCCAAACAAAAAGGCTCTCACTCCATTGGAGTGAGAGCGGCCATGCCTGGAGGGTTTATTATACCCAAAACGAGCCTCAACAAGCGCATGCAGCACTGCGGCGGCATTTCGCATCGCATAGCAAAGCAGTCACCTAACGCCGCTCAATGAGTAAGCGAATAGCCGTACGCTCCTCCTCATCAATGGCAACATCAATGAATGAAGGCACACAAACAATCTCAATACCCTCTTCGTTCAAATAGCTGCGCGCAATAGCAACGGCTTTAATAGCTTGATTGGTTGCACCTGCGCCAATAGATTGGACTTCGGCCGTCCCATTTTCTCGGATCACACCGGCAATAGCGCCGGCGACTGCGCTGGGGCGCGAACGGGTCGAGACCTTAAGGACTTCTGCGGTTCCCTGTTGCTCGGTTTGAGCACTGCTCGCACCGACAGCGCGAGCAACTGGAAGCGACTGAGCAGTATTCATACGTTCCTCCTCGGAGTTCGTTGGACGATTGGACGATATTACAGTAGGGTCGTTGTACGGAGTATCCAGTCCCATTTCAGAGCAACCCTCCTCTCTTCCTGATACAAAGGCATAGCCAGGGATAGGTCAGCAATGCCGAAATCGAGATCAGCGCCCCATCAAATGATACTATAGGGGCACGTAATCTCAGCGGGCATAATCGACCGCCCGTGTTTCGCGTATCACCGTTACTTTGATCTGGCCGGGATACTGTAAGCTTTCCTCGATTTTTTTCGCCACATCGCGTGCCAGATGGATACTAGCGAGGTCATCAATGGAATCGGGTTGAACTAGTACCCGCACTTCGCGACCGGCTTGGACAGCAAATGCGCGTTGGACGCCAGTGAATGATATCGCAACCGTCTCCAGCGCTTCGAGGCGCTTGATATACAGATCTAAGGTTTCCCGGCGAGCACCTGGCCGGGCCCCGGAGATGGCATCAACCGCTTGAACCAGGAAAGATTCGACTGTTTGGGGTTCTTCGTCGTTATGATGTGCTGCAATTGCATGAACAATCGCAGGGGAACGACCCAAACGCCTGGCAATATCGGCGCCAATAAGCGCGTGCGGTCCCTGAACTTCGTGATCAACGGCTTTCCCAATATCGTGCAATAATGCTGCGGTCTTGGCAACATTAATATTTACGCCCAATTCAGCCGCCATATGGGCTGCAAGCAACGAACATTCCAAGGAATGTTGAAGAACATTCTGCCCGTAACTTGTACGATATTTTAACCGACCCAAGAGCTTGACTAAGTCAGGATGGAGCCCCTGTACATTGGCTTCATACGCAACGCGTTCACCCTCTTCACGCATAATCTGCTCGATCTCAGCCTGAGTCTTCAATACTACTTCTTCGATACGTGAAGGATGAATACGCCCATCTTTCAATAGTTTCGTGAGTGAAACACGCGCCACTTCCCGCCGTACTGGATCATGACATGACAAGGTAACGGCTTCCGGCGTGTCGTCAACAATAATATCTACGCCGGTAATCTGTTCAAAGGCACGAATATTTCGACCTTCGCGCCCAATGATACGTCCTTTGAGTTCTTCACTGGGCAAATTGACGGTCGTGACCGTTATCTCAGCCACATAATCCGGCGCACAACGTTGAATAGCTAACCCAATGATTTTACGCGCAATTTTTTCTGACTCTTCGCGGGTTGCGACTTCGATCTCACGAATACGGCGCGCAGCGTCATCACGCGCTTCACGTTCGACTTGGGCCAGAATGATAGTTCGCGCTTCGTCACGGTTAAGCGCGGAGATACGCTCAAGCTCCTGCATTTGTTGGTTCCTGAGGCGTTCGGCTTCTTGATATAACTGATCGATGTGCCGCTCACGGCTTTGCACTTGCCGCTCACGACGTTCCGATCCCTCGAGTTTCCGATCGAGGTTTTCCTCCTTCCGTTGTAATCGTTCTTCTTGTTTGTGCAATGTTTGTCGGGCTTCTTTGAGTTGGGCTTCTACTTCATTGCGCATACGTAATGCTTCATCTTTTGCCTGAAGCAATAATTCTTTTTGTTCGGAGCGTGCTTCCTCAAGGAGCAAGCGTGATTCGGTCTCTTTCTGCTGGAAGCGAGAATTAGTACTGGTGTTCGCCCAATATATACCCAGGCCAGCACCAGCGGCTAGACCGATTATGAGGGCTGGCACAGCCCAGAAAGCTTCTAACACCTGTAGCCTCCTATGTAGTTGTTAAAGTGCAACGGACCGAAGCGAATGAAAAATAGGAACATCGCTTCGCCGTGCAGCAACGATGTTTTCATTCATTATGTAGTGACATGGTATGCTAATAATACTGTCCAATAGAAGTGCTGTCAAGGATTATTTGACGTAAAACACAAAATAGCATCGATGTCGCCATATCTTAATTGATAAAGTTGATTGCGGCCTAGCGCCCCTTCTGGTATAATCTGCCCGATTATCAACACATGTAATTGAGGAGGAAGTGCATGATCCAAACTCCCCGGCGAGCCATGTCGCTCGCCATGCTGCTCCTCTCCAGCCTCGTTTTGCTGGCAACATGTCGCAGTCAGGGCAGTGCGACGGGTGTAGCGCTCAATATCTCCGACTTAATTCCTCAGGCGCAAATGCTTACTGGGCAAGAAGTTACAGTTCAAGGCATGTATCTCTGGCGCCCCGGCAATCCAGATACTTCGGTGCTGGCAAATGGACTCAGCACCAGGGACAATGGTCTCGACGCCCAACCGTTGGGGGAACCCATTTGGGTTGACTCGTTTCCTAGCGAGGTAAAGGCTAACCTCCACCAACCCGGCGATGCCATTTATGGGGTCGTGGAGATTACTGGCCGCTTCGAGATGGGCGGTGGTTTTGGTCCAGATGGTGCGTACCAATATCGCCTAGATGTTGCGCAGGCTACACCTACCGAGCAGATTACCTGGATTGAGCATCGCCTAGAAAACCAAACGTTGGGCGAAGGCAAAGTCTCATTCCTTGATTTGCAACGTAATGCCCAAGACTATAGCGACCAAACGGTTACAACTCAGGCGTATTATTTCTGGAATCCAGCAATCTATGTGCTGGCTGAGGGTGTTCGCACCGATGAACTGAGCGGGAATCCGCAACCAATGGGAGCGACGATTTGGGTTGAGAATTTTCCGCCCGATCAATCGGCATCCTTGAATTTAGGCCCCAATAATAGCTTTGTGTGGGGCCTCGTTGAGGTTACTGGCACATTCCAAACTGGCGGCGGCTTTGGCAAAGATGGCGCCTATCAGAGCCTGTTGCTGGTTCAATCAGCAACTGTTATCGAGGATCAGTGACGAGCGGTAACTGTCAGGAGACTGGAGAAGCTGATGAACGATGAACTATAAGCTCCACGGTTTCTTCAATAGTTCATCGTTCATCATTCGACAGGCGGGGACGCAACAATGTACTACTTCATTGAACCAATGGTTGAAGAAGACATTACTCAGGTGCAAGAAATTGAACGAGCCAGCTTTCCAACGCCCTGGTCCCCCAACACCTATCGGCGCGAATTGCGCAATCCCACAGCTAGTCGCTATATTGTCGCGCGAGCCAGTACAACGCCGCCGCCGCCGCGCAACCGCTTTGCCCCGGCGCCGCAGCGACGTTCTGGTCTGCTCGGGATGTTGTTGCCGCATCTCTTCGGCGACAACGGTGTGGTCAACGCCTATCCTTTGGTCGGTTATGGCGGCCTGTGGCTGACCATAGAGGAAGCGCATATCACGACGATTGCCGTCGCACCTGAATATCGCGGGCAGGGGGTCGGCGAACTTCTGCTCACCGGGCTGATTGATCAGGCGCTCGATATGCAAGCGACGATGTTGACTCTTGAGGTGCGCGTCTCGAATGTTGTTGCGCAGAGCCTCTATCTCAAATATGGGTTTCAGCCTGTCGGCAAGCGCCCGCGCTACTATACCGACAATGGCGAAGATGCTCTGATCATGTCAACGCAGTCTATTCGGACTCCTGAGTATCAACAACAACTGAGTGAATTACGCCGCAACCTCTTTGCGCGCCTTCGCTCTCAGGCTGAGGGGCGCGGTTCGCCTACCGACGGGCGCGGACGCGGAGCGGAGCATAATCACTTTACCTTCAACTGGTAAGGAGCGTAATCCATCTGTCAATGCAGGCGCTTGTTCTAGCGCATCAGCAGGATATTTCTGCAGCATGCGAAGCGATTCTATAGTTGCAGTTTCAAGAAAAGCCTTACCCCTCCTGATCTTCATAATCTTCAGACAGAACGTCATGCGCTAAAGCGCACCTATCGATATCATGCCCTCAACAAGTCATCGCTAAATCTGGCCTCTTTTCGCGGGTTCTGTGTATTCTTCAGCCATATCTGGGACTTATCAGTCCCAGTGTGCGATTAGAACCGTAAACTGCCCCATCTCCGTCGCAGGTTCATCGGGTGCTGCGCACTCAGTCGCAAGCCAACGCTCGATGCGCCGGATCGCCTCATTGTGAATGTCATCCGGTCGATTCCAGTCCGAACTATAGATGCGCTCTCGATAACGATTGACAACATCACGTGCCGAAATGGCCGGACGCGCATAGGTCGTCAGGCAAACCGCTTCAGTTGTTGCGCCCAGTTCATGGAAGTGGGTGTGCAGCCGCTCATCGCTTATCTGGATTCTAGAACGCCCGGTGCGAGCGCCGTAGCCCATCTCTTTGAGGATGGAATTCCAGGTCTTTTGCGCTTGCAGCGGCGGTGGAAGCGACTCGCTGCGGTCGAGATCGCCAGGCTCGCGGAGTCCCTCGTCATAACCCAAGATCATCCAGGCGCCAGACGGATGCAACACGCGACGAGCCTCCCGAAGCGCTTGCTGCCAGTCATTAACCAAGTGTAACACGTGAACTCCAAGAATAACCTCGAATGTCGCCGCGGCAAAGGGCAAATCGGTCACATCAGCCTGACAGAGCCATGCGCGAAGCCTAACGCCTGCGCCTGGCTGCCGCAATTTTGTTTGAAGTACGTTCAGCATTGCACGCGACAGATCAATTCCTGTGTAGTTATAGCCTGCCTGGATGAAAGGCAGCGCAATGCGACCTGTGCCGACGCCCAATTCCAAAAAGCGCGTCGTAACCGTTGCTCCAATGTGATCTGTCAGGGCATCGCGAATCCGCTCGGCCACACCTTCAGTGTACCCTCGGGTTGCATCATAGTAGTTGGCAGCCCGATCAAAAGAAACTCCTGGCATAGCACACGCCTCTCCGTGGGATTAAGACAACTTTCTGCAATAGCATGCAGAGAATGCAACTATGCCTAGATTATCGCAGAGATTTGTCAATCTGCGGCAGTTGTGCGGTTGCGCTCTCGCTCATCAGCGGTTGATGTCTGACTTTGACCCAAACCCGACCTTGTCGCCTTCTCATTGCTATGAACATCTAGCGAATAGCGCAAATCAAGACATAATCAGATTTTGGGAACTCGATCGGCCTACATGTTACGAGTTATATGAGGTCACAAAAGAAGCGCTGGATATAGTAATATATTTA
>JAKSDJ010000250.1 GCA_022360155.1 Chloroflexales bacterium
GCGCCCCCCCAGTCATAACCGTTGCTCCACAACTCTATCGCTCTTCAACTCAACATAGCCCGCCGTAGAGACGAAGAGATGCAGCGTTGTCGCCCCAACGATAAAGCATCAGCGAGTCTTGGCTCAGAGCAGATACCGCCCTGGATTCAAAACGCCGGCCGGATCCCATTGCGCCTTCAATTGCTGCATCAAGCGCATCGTCTCCGGGGCCGGCCCCCAGATATCAAGGTGTGACCGGATGTTTGGCGGTGCATCCTCGACGACGACATACGCATCGGCAGGCGCCTTGCCCACAGCCGTGGCGATGGCGGCTCGAAGCGCAGTTAGCGCGCTTGACACAACACTGGGCGCAACATCGGCAGGAAAGCGCCACAGCACACAGGCCAGACCCACACCGGCATAGAGCGCATAGGCGCAACTCGTCTCATACTGGCGCGCGATCTGTTCGAGACAAGCAGCCACGTGACCGATATACCTCGGCTTGACTCCGATCCGTAGTACCAGCGTCCCATCAGGGCTTCGAGCAGTGTTGTCGACCAAAGACTGCCAGATCAGATGATCATGCTCATCACTAAGCTCCATACAGTACATGCCGGCTTCGGTGGCACGCTGCACCGCTTCACGCACCTGCCGCCCAACCGCAGCTTGTACGCCAATAAAGCGGACAGCGACCACGAACAGATCAGGGTTGTCGATTTGCCGATTATGCAGCGCCGCGATTTGTATGGTCATTATATTGTTGAGCACAATAAGACTGGCCGGAGAAAGCGGTGCGACGCGCAGTTGTCCTGCGGCCGCGAGCGCCTCCTGGATGGTGTTGAACGCCAGCAGCAGCGTCGTCGAACAGGGTGCCAGGGGAGTCACTTTGAAGGTTGCCTCGACAATCACGCCAAGCGTCCCAAGCGCGCCGAGATGCAATTTGTGGGTATCGTAACCCGCGACGTTTTTGACAACCTTCGCTCCGCTTTTAACCAGCCGGCCATCGCCCAGAACTACCCGCATCCCTAGAATCCAGTCGCGTGGCGTACCAAAACCCAGACATAATGGCCCGCTTGCCGCTGTCGCCAACAGACTGCCGATACTCGACTGGCTACCCTGCGGCGGATCCCAGGGCAACCATTGCTCGTGCGCAACCAAGATTTGCTGGAACGAATCCAAGGTCATACCCGCTTCGACAGTTACCACCAGATCCGCCGGGTTATATTCAACTATGTGATCGAGGTGAGACAAGCACAGCGCCAAATCGTAGCGATTGGGCGGATTCCCAAGATGCTGGCGCGTCCCCTTGCCCCACGGCACAACGCCCAGGCGTTCCGTAGTCGCCTGCCGAAGCGTGGCCGCCACAGCATCGATATCGCCTGGTGTGACGATAGACTGAGGCGTTGTGCCATAGAGCGAGCAGTCATTCATAGCATTAATAGCTAGCCTTCAGGAATTTTTTGGCCTGACGCTGCGCCCCTGGATAGCCTACCGCTTCGTAGTCACGCGCAACCGCCTCGACATCGAAGACGATCCGATGATGCGCAATCTGCCAGTTGCGCCCATCGAACGTCAAGGTGACGTAGACTGCACGCAGCACACCATCACGGGGCAAGCCAACGCTCGCCACATCAACAAGCGTGTAATTGTCGATGTGGCGGATATACGGTACATGAAAGTGGCCAAAGGCAATCACTTCTTGTTGCACACCTTCAAGCAAGGGGCGCACAAGCACCGGGCTCAGATCTGGCTTCAAGGCATCGCATAAATTGCGCGGATTGGCGTGAACCACCAGGAGATCGTGACCTGGGGCGGCTGTGATCTGCTGCGAAAACGGCAGGTTACCCAGCCACTTCAGATCATCGGCGTGAAGCTTTGAACGGGTAAAGTCGAAGGTATCGCCTGATTGGTGCAGGACATCCTGGTCGGTATTGCCCATCACAAACAACGCGCCACTGAGATCGCGCAATAAGGCCAATGCCTCTGCCGGGCGCGGCCCATCGACGACCAGGTCACCGGCCACAACAATGGCATCGGGTGCAGCTTCGCGATGTATATGGTCGAGCACTGCTTCGAGCGCGACTGCATTGCCATGAATATCAGAAAAGATGACAACCCGCACAACTGATAACACCTAACATTTCAACATTGCTCAAACGCCTAACCGCTGACAAGGTCATCAAGCGCGATCTTCAAATCCAAGCCCCCTCAGCTACTGCTTGCGCCGCGCCCTTGGCGTGTTGAATATCAGCACAGGAGGAGCCCATCGGCAGCACTTTGCATGGATTCATCAGGCCAAGAGGATCAAATGTCGCCCGGAGTTGCTGAAAGGCCGCCAGATCTTCCGGACCGAACAGCCAGGGAATATAGTCGCGCTTCTCCAGGCCAATACCATGTTCGCCGCTAATCGTCCCACCGGCAGCGACACAGGCCCGCAAGATCTCTTCACCAGCGGCAATCGCTCGCTCGCGTACCCCAGGCGTTCGCATATCGAACAGCAGCAGCGGATGGAGATTGCCGTCCCCCGCATGAAAAATGTTCACGATCATCAGGCCGTAGTGCGCTGCCACCTCTTCGGTGAACCGTAGCAGTTTGGTCAGACACGAACGTGGCACGACGCCATCCTGGATATGATAATGTGGTGCAATACGCGCGCAGGCCGCCAGCGCTCCCTTTCGACCGGCCCACAGCTTCATCCGCTGCACTGGATCAGCGGCGACTCGCACCTCGCGCGCGCCGTGTTGTTCGCACACCGCAATGATCCGTTTCGCCTGAACCTCCAACTCCTCACGTAATCCATCAATTTCGATCAGTAGCA
>JAKSDJ010000982.1 GCA_022360155.1 Chloroflexales bacterium
CAAATCCGGTTGGCAGATAGAGCCAGAGGAAGATCAGCGACATCACCACGGCGGAGGCGACGCTCGGAGCGTAGAGGGCAGTGCGAAAGAAGCGCATGCCGCGCAACTTGGCATTCAGCGCCACCGCCAGCAGGATCGCGAGTATCGTTTGTACGCTGGTGACGATGGCGAAATACCAGAAGGCATTGTTTAAGGAAATAAGAAAGTCGGTGTCTTGAAAGGCGCGAATATAGTTTTCCAGGCCAACAAACTCGACGTTACGAGTTGCCAATGTGGTTTGCAGATTGGTAAAACTGGTGTATAACACATAACCAAGCAATCCGAAGGTAAAGATCCCTGCGGTGACCAAGTATGGCGAGATAAAAAGATATCCCGTCAACGCCTCACGTAAGGCCGCGCGCGACATACCTCGGCGGGATCGGCGCGGCGCTTGAGCCGCTGTTGCCATCGCATGCCTCCCTCTTTGTTCAGGGTGGCGAGCCATACCTGAACGCCCGCCACGATACCAATGCGCGATCCACAGAAGAACGCCGGTTGCTATTCCTGCAAGAGCTGATTGACTTCGGCAGCGGCGGCGTTCAATGCTTCCGCGGCTGACATCGCACCGAGGAAGAGCGGTTCAATCCCTTCCTGGTTGATGGTGTTGATAATGTCGCCCTTCAGCAATGGGCCGCCGAGAACCGTGTCAGCCAAGCGACCGTATTGACCCTGCTCGACCAATACTTTCGCAACAGCGTTTTCCTGATAATATGGATCGTCAGCGAGGTTTTTCAAGCTAGGTTGCGCTAGGCCTGATGGTATCAGCGCTTGCTGGTTCGCGGCGCTGGTTAGGAAGATGGCCAGGGCTGCAGCGGCATTGGGATACGGGGTATTAACATTTGCGCCAATCCCATTCGTGAAGAGCCAGGTCGCCTGTTCGCCGTTGGTAGGAATCGGCAGCGGAATCGCCGTATACTGCAAATCGGTCGCGCCCTGAGCAGGATCGGCCAGGAACGGCGCCATCCACCCGCCTTCGACCGCCATCGCCGTACTCCGACCACCGAACGCCTCGCCGCACCATCCGCGGCCCAACGCGGCGTAAAGCTCGCCAGTTCCTTCATCCTTGAAGCTATACCAGAATTCCAAGGCTTCGACACCGCTAGGCTGGTCGAAAACCGCCTGGTTATTTTCAATAATAGGATTGCCATTTTGGAACATCGCCGCACCATAGCGCAGAATGTCCGGATTAAGGCACATGCCGTAGGTCTTCCCAGCGCCCTCACCCTGCGTCATTGCCGCAGCGGCTTGCTTCAAATCGTCCCAGGTTTGGATGCTGGCGGGATCGACACTCGCAGCAGCAGCCATCTCGGTGTTGATAAAAACGACCAACGGATTGAAGTCTTTGGGTATTGCATACGTCTGTCCATCTTGCTGATAGAGCTGGATCAACGGCTCGACATAGTCAGCAACCTGCGCGCCCGTCTGTTGCATATACTTGTCGAGCGGCAGCAACAAGCCATTCGCGCCAATATTGCCCATGACCTCGCCATCGACCAGAAGCACATCAGGAGCAGTCTGGGCGGTAAACTCAGCGATCATGGTCGTCAGGTATTGGTCGTTAATCGGTTCAAAGTTGACGGTCACATTGGGGAACAGTTCCTGAAAACGCGCAGCGCCCTCAATATAGAGCTGCTGCTCGGTAGCATTAGCCGGCGCAACAAAGCGCAGCGTCGCGCCGTCTTCAACCTGGATAGCAGTGCTATCACCATTGGCGCCGGCGGTCGCCCCGGTGAAAGAAACCTCAGCGGGCGCCGGCGCTTGCTGCTGAGCGTCTGCCGCCGGCGCTTGTTGTGCGTCTGCCGGGGCCTCCGGGGATGTCTGTGCGCTTGGCTGGCTGCCGCACGCGGCCACGATTGGCGCCAGTAGAGCTAACAATAAGAGTGTTGTAATCTGTCTGAGTTTCATCGCCATTCTCCTTTTCGAACATTTGCCGAATTGACTCTATACAACGGTTTAGTCAAGAGCCGTTTGTTGTCGCATCACCTCCTTCGGCAGGCGGCCAGGTGAACGACTCGCCGACGGTCAGGGACTGTTCGTGGATTTGGTAGCTGAGGGTCAATGCCTGGGGGCCATCGGTGTGTATGACGCGCAGTTCGCGCTCGCCTATCACGAGGTCGAGGCGGTGCGCGCCGACACACAACCCGCGCACCTGAACCGGCGGGAACCCGGCAGGCATGCTAGGCGCTACTTCGAGGCGGTGCGCCGGAGCATCGGGACGCAGCCCTAACAGACCCTCGATCACGCCTTGCAGATACAAGCCCGCGCTCCAGAGCTGGACAAAGCAAAGCCCCTCGGGAATAAGCTCTTTGAAGGCGCCAAGCGTGCCATACTGCGCTGTCAAGGCGATGTTCTGCAACAGCCGCCATCCTTGCGCCGCTCGTCCGTGGGCAAACTCCGCCAGGGCCAGCAGCCCGGTCGGGAGCGTCCAGACCCGCTCTTCGCGTTCACGAGTGTGAACCAAACCCCACTCATTCACCCACTCGCGCTCGATACGGTCGAGCATGCGCACCGCCCGCTCAGGCGCGGCCAAGCCCAGTTGCACCGGCACGACAATCGTCCAGTGTCCATCCAGTTGAAGCTTGCCGTTGGAATGCATCGAGTCGGCATAGAGACCTTCGTCTTCCAGCCACCAGTTATGTTCCAAGGCCGTTTGGAGCAATGTCGCCCGCGCCCAGTACTCTAGCGCCGCGGGGTCGCCAAGCGCCTGCGCGATCCGGGCTAGCGCGACCAGTCCCGCAAAGGCATAGCATGCACTGTCGAGTTTGTAGACACCCATGCCGAGCCGTTCGACCATCCCATCGCCCAAAGGGTACAGACCGCTTGGGCCGCACAGGGCCGGAAGTAACTGGAGTATGCCCTCCTGGCAGACTGGGAAGACCTGGCGGGCAAACTCCAGATCACCGGTCCAACGCAGATAATCCCAACACGCGATGGTGAATTGGGGCGTTTCCTGGATATTACCGGAATGAAATACCCGTCCGTTGGTGGTCAATTCGTGGGGAACCCGCCCACAGGCCCGTTGCGCATAGGCGGCTAAGGTCAGCAACGCCCGGCGTGTCGTCGCGGTAAACCCGGCAGCAACCGCGCCCGGCACGGTGTATGTCGTATCGCAGCCGAAGAACTGGGCAAACTCGGGCAGACCAGCGAGGAAGTAGGCGCCTGTGTCCGGGTAGTTGGCTTGGAGGAGCCGGAGGTTCGCCTGCGCCAGGGCAAAGTCGCGGGTGAGCGTCGCCTCAGCGCAATCCAGATGCACGATGGACGCACCGTCCCAAGGCTCTGCATCTTGTTCACTGCTGTTCGCCGCCGTGCGCCAGCGCTGTTCGGCTTCCTGCCAGCCACCCTGCTGCCCGACTGCCAGACGACATTCCCAGGTTTGGGCCTGATCTGGTGCGAGCCACAGCGCATGGGCGAGCCTGATTGTGGTCCGGTTGGCTTGCGCTGCGATCTGACAGGACTGCGGCGTATCGCTTGCGCCAAAGGCAATCCCCCAGTTTGGCTGCGCCCGGTCGTAGCCCAGCACCAAATTATTGGCAAGCCAATACGTAGCGCCTGCACTCGATAGACCGCTGAACCAGGCCCCCAAGAATAGCAATTGCGCCTCGACAATGAGTTGTCCTGCGAATGCTTCCTGGCCCGCGTTGTGCAACTGCAGGCGCACCCGCCACACCGCTTCCTCGGCGCTGACTGCGTCGTCACGCTGCACGACTAATGGGCCGGCGCGCCACTGCCACCCAACATCGGCGAGGCGTTCGGTGAATACCGCATCCGCCGGGGCGAGCGGCTGACCGCGATCGTCGCTGATCGTTACGGTGAGACCGTCGGCGACCTTGAACGGGTGCGCCCAGACGCCGCCCATCTCACCGACCAGGTGTTCATCGCCAATTGGAACCAATTTGCCCGAAGCCACACCGATCACGTACATGCGCCGCCCGGCGATAACGTACGGCGCAGCGCCGGGGTCATCGCTCTGGCTCATGAGTTGGTGTGGACCATACCTCAGTTGTCGTTTGATAATGTGCATAGCTTGAACCATGTGTATCACTCGATACGCGGCGCTGGGATAACGCCGCGCGCCGGATCAACTCGATCTGCGGATGATCAGCTCCGGTTCGACGAGGGCTTGATGCACCCCTGCCGGGTCGCCCTCGATCACCCGCAGCAGCTTATCGATCAACAAATCGCAGACCTGATCAAAAGGCTGGCGGATCGTGGTGAGCGGCGGGTTGGTGTGTTGCGCGAGAGGGAGGTCATCGAAGCCGACAATCGCGATGTCGCGCCCGACGTGAAAACCAAAGTCTTCGACAACGCGCAGCGCATAAATGGCGAGGAGATCGGAGGCGGCTACGAATGCGCTCGGTGGCGCGGGCATCAGCAGCATAGAGCGGACCGCAGTCCTGGTGCTGGTTTCATTCACCAGATTGGTGACGACAAGATCGGAGTCAGGCGTGATCTGCCGGTTGAGCAGGGCCTCGTGATAGCCATCATAGCGGTGGTTCGCGTAGCTGTAATCGAGCGGTAAGCCTAGGAAGCCAATTCGCTGATGGCCGCGTTCGATCAGGTGGAGTGTCGCCGCGCGCGTTCCTGCCTGGCTATCGACATCAACATAGGAATAAGCGCAGTCGCAGATGGTACGCCCAAAAGTAATGAACGGCAATGCCTGCCGCGCCAGGTAGGCAACCCGCTCGTCCTGTACGCGCGTATCGGCGAGGATCAGGCCGTCGGCCCGGCGACCGCGCAGCAACTGCTCGAAGTCGTGCGTGTAGTCGCGCCCATTCGTCAGGGGATGAATAAGCAAATCGAGATCGTGGCGGGCACAGCTATTGGCCAGGATGGCAATGAAATCCTTGAAGAGCATATCGGCGGCTGGCTGCTCGCCAACTTCCGGCACATAGGCGATCGTTTTGGCACGCTTGCCTTGCAAACGCCGGGCCACTGCACTGGGATGGTAATTCAGCTCGGCAGCGGCGGCCAGCACCCGCTCGCGGGTGGCCGGGCTGACATCGGGAGCATTATTGAGTGCACGAGAGGCGGTGCCGACGCCAACGCCGGCCCGCCGCGCAATATCGACAATCGTATGCTTCGGCATGGCGTGTTAGGGATACAACGAGTACTGGAAACGTTTCCAAATGGATAGGCATAGTATAACCGGAAACGTTTCCAGTGTCAAGCGCCATATGGCTAGGCTTGCGTCCTGACGTTGGAACGTTGGCTTCCTTGGGCGGCGCCCAGGACCGGGTTGGCAAGTTGACGCTCGCTCTGTAGGCACGGCTTGCAGCCGCGCTGGCGGCCTCTTACAGAGCGGCTTGATGGATGGGTTGCAGCCGCACCTACACCGGGAAAGCAACGACCGACTATGCTTTAGCAGGTTGACACGTTGACACGTTGGCACTCGCTCTGATGAAATGTGGCAACCAACTGTGGTCGTCGACGTAGTGCCGCCTTTAGACGGTTTTACGGCAGCACAACCGCCTGAAGGCGGCACTACGAGCGCCTTTCCCTATTACCGGTTTTGA
>JAKSDJ010000029.1 GCA_022360155.1 Chloroflexales bacterium
GCCTGCCCGTATTGTGGTTGTGCGTTGCACCGCGATCATAACGCTGCGCTCAATATCTTAAAGAAAGGCGGGGCGCCGCCTTCGGGGAGGTTTTGCCGTTGGGCGGGCCGGAGAACCGAGAACCCTGCACCCTTTAGGGGCGGGAGTGTCAGAAATACTGCGGGAGCGCAATGAACCCGATCATATCGTTACCCACCGCTCGTTCCTTGTAATGTGGTTATGTGGCCGCTCGTTCGTCAAGCTCGTTACCTAGGTCGCTACCGCCAGATCGCCCAAATCCTGGTAAGCCACGGCTTTGGCTATTTGGTCGAACAACTTGGTTTGGTCTCGCTTCTGTCACTGCCGCGGCGAGTGATTCTGCGCGTCCCACCCCCAACGCCGCTTGGCGCCGCAGAACGCCTCTGTCAGGCCCTCGTCGCCCTCGGACCGACATTCGTCAAGCTGGGCCAAATCCTGAGCACCCGTCCCGATTTGCTGCCGCCCGACTTTATTGCTGAACTGGACAAGCTCCAGGATACTGTGCCGCCGTTCCCTGGTTCTATTGCCATTACCACCATCGAAGCCGAATTAGGTCAACCCATCAGCGATCTTTTCCGTGAGTTCTGCCTAGAACCGCTGGCCGCCGCATCACTAGGACAAGTTCACGCTGCCGTGTTGCACAGCGGGGAACGCGTTGCGGTCAAAGTGCAGCGACCCGATATCAGCATCCACGTCGCAACCGACCTGGCGATCCTTGCGGACCTGGCAGCGCTGGCGCAAGAGCGAACATCGTGGGGAACCAAATATGATCTGGTCGATCTAACATGGGAATTTAGCGCCACCCTGCGCGGGGAGCTCGACTATCGACGCGAAGGGCGCAATGCAGATCGTTTTCGCCGCAATTTCACCGACAGCCCGCTAGTGTACATCCCCAGGATTTATTGGGACTACACCTCGACCCGCGTGCTAACAAGCGAGTATCTCGATGGCGTGAAGATCAACGATATCGCTGGCCTGGAACGCGCTGGCATCAACCGGATCGGCCTCGCCCACAACAGTATGCAACTCATCCTGCAAGAAGTCTTCAGCCATGGCTTTTTCCACGGCGACCCGCATCCAGGGAATTTCTTTGCACTGCCCGGCGAGGTGATTGGCGTAGTCGATTTCGGCCAGGTTGGGATGCTGGATCGCGAGACCACCAACCAACTGTTATTGCTCCTCGTCTCATTGGTGAACCACGACAACAACGGGGTGCTCCGCGCCCTAGAGCGTATTGGCATTGTGGCGCGGCGCGATGTCACACCGGCGCTCTGCCGCGACGTGCAACGCTTCACCGAACGCTTTGTGGATCTCCCGCTAACCGAGTTATCAGCGCAGGAGACCGCCGAAGAGCTATTGGCCCTGGTACAGCGCCATCATCTGCGGATGCCCGGCCCGATGGCGCTCTTGCTGAAGGCCATTATTATGATGGAAGGGACGGGACTCCAACTCGACCCCAATCTGGATGTCTTCGGGATCGCTCGTCCCTATGCGCGCCAGGCCATCGATGAACAGATCTCGCCAGAAGCGATGAGCAAACGGCTATTTGAGCATGGGCGCTCCCTCAGCGAAGCCGCCCTGGAGCTGCCATACCAGTTGAGCGAGGCGCTGGAGCGCCTCAACGATGGCGAAGTGCGGGTGCAATCACGCGAGTTGGAACTGCGGCGCGTCGCTCAGGCACTAGTCAGCGCGGCGAATCGTCTAGCGATCGCTCTGGTGCTCGCGGCGCACATCTTGGGACTAGGAATGCTGGCCATCGCCGTCGGGGTTGGCGATTGGAGCGGTCCGTGGCCGCTGATCATGGCTATCTTGGGCGTATTGGGGATTATCTTCAGCGGGCTGCTGTTCGGCCTTGCCCTATTGCGCGGGCGCGAAGGCTAAGGCGTCGAGGCTTCACTATTCTTTTTGATCGCCACGACTACCCTGATTACCTTCCCAGCCCGACATGCCCCATATCCAATAATTCTGATATTTGAGCCTAATCTCAGTTACGTTCATGCGCTCGTCTTCGTAGGGTATAGCGTTACGTCTGCGCCAGAATGCAATAGGAATGAGCATAATCAGAATAACAATCGGTATAAGAATGATTATTGCCATCGAATCTCACTCCTCCTAACACGAAAATAGCCGATAGTCCGATAGTCCAATAGCCGATAGATCGCCATTGGACGGCTCTTGTCATACTCATGTGTGCGCATCACGCATGGGATGACTAACACGAAAATAGCCGATAAACTGCCACCCGGCGAATGCGCCCATATGCAATGGAATGCTGATGATGCAGATGGATGCTGTTCTACCGTTCTACCGTTCCAATCTGCTAAAGAGCGTCTGACTATTATAACGCACGAAGGGTTTTCGCCCAAATCAGCCTTGGTCACGAGCCGCCGGCAGCGTGAACCAGAACCAGCTTCCTTGGCCAGGCTCACTTATTACCCCCATATTGCCTCCTTGGGCCAGGACGAGTTGGCGGGCAATCGCCAAGCCCAGCCCAGAACCGCCCTGTTCACGAGAACGTGATCGATCCGCCCGCCAGAAGCGCTCGAAGACATACGGCAAATCTTCTGGGGCGATGCCAGGGCCGGTATCCGTGATTTCGAAGAAAATGAGCGTGGGGCTTTGGTGCGCGAGGTTGCTTGTATCTGCAGGCTGCTGCACTGCCATGCTGCGTTCTGCATGCCGTGTTTCACGCACCTGGAGCGTGATCCGCCCGCCCGTCGGGGTGTAGCGCAGCGCGTTGGCAAGGATGTTGTGTAATACCTGCTGGACCCGGTCGTAGTCGGCATATATAGGAGGTAAACCGTCAGGCACGTGCAGCTCTAAGTCAATTCCTTTCGCAGCAGCCTGGTCGCCGAAGACATCCCGAACTTGTCCGACAAGGGCATCAACAGCAAGCGCTTGCAAGGTAAACTGTAATTGGCCCGCTTCAGCCTGGGCCAAATCGCGGAGATCGCTCACGATCCGGTTCAACAGCAGCGTCTCGTTATGAATGACGGCGATTTCACTCTTCTCGAGCGGGTAGACATCGTCGAGCAGCGCCTGGAGGTTGCCTTGAATAACACTCAGCGGGGTGCGCAGTTCGTGCGCAATGTCGGCGACCATCGTGCGGCGTACCTGTTCGGCACGCTGAAGGCTGGCGGCCATCGCGTTAAAAGAGCGGGCTACATTGGCGATCTCCGCCGTGCCGGATGACGCGACCCGCTGCTGCAGATCACCTTGGGCAATCTGCTGGGCCGCACCGGCAAGCCGCTGCAAGGGGGCAGTCAAGCCGCGGGCGATCAGGAGGCCCAACCCAACACCCAAGCCACCGGCAAGCAGGCCAGCCTGGAGCAACGCCTGGTTGATCTGGATCAGAAAATCCTGCTCCGGCGTCGCCGCAGCCATGCGACCGGGCAGGCTGATGAGGAGATTTCCAACGGTCCGGTCCTGCCACACGACCGGCAATGTGCCGTCCCAGTCTCGCGGATCGAGAGACGCCGGTGCGGTTTCGGGATAGACAACCTGTCCACTGCTATCCTGCAGAACCAGTGTGGGCGCTCCCCAGCCCCTGCCTCTGCGATTGCTCATACCGCCCGCCGCGCCAGAACCGCTGGCGTTACGGAATACGGCAGCAACACCATCCCAACTGCCGGTCCGCCCGTAATATTCGGCCAGCTGATCAAGCAACTCCGAGTCGGCGAGCCGATCCTGGGCCAGGAAAAGCCGGAACTGGCTATTCACTTGGCGATCAGCGAGCAACGCAACAATAAGCACCGCGGCAGTTGTCACGACCGCAAAGCCCAGCGTCAATTGAACCCAGAGCCGATTCATGGCGTAACTCCATCGGACGTTCAACCTCACCCCTCACCAAGTCACGTTTCCTCGCGCATACGATACCCTACGCCATAGACGGTCTGGATGTAGGTCGGGTTGGCCGGGTTGGGTTCGATTTTTTTACGCAGGTTCTTGATGTGACTGTCGAGCGTGCGATCACTGCCGGTGTAGCTGTAATCCAGACCCTTTTCGATCAATTCCACGCGGGTGAAAGCGCGACCAGGGTTCTCCATCAACAACTGGAGGATGGCGAATTCGGTCGGCGTAACCTCGACCAGCCGTCCATCGACTGTGACAGTGTGGCGGTCGAGATCTAGCAGGAGATCGGCGATCTGGATCAGGTGCAGCGGGACGAGACCGCCCATGGCGCGGCGTAACACAGCCCGAACCCGCGCAACCACCGCGCGTGGGTTGAACGGCTTGGCAATATAGTCATCGGCGCCTAGCTCCAGGCCGACAATGGCATCGGTGTCTTCGGTCCGAGCGGTAAGCATAATTATCGGCAACTGGGTAAGATAGGGATCGCTGCGCACCATCCGGGTGATCTCCCAGCCGTCGTGGTCGGGCAGCATCAAATCAAGGATCACCAGATCGGGTCGCTCGCTACGGATTAGGCGTAGGGCGGTCTCGCCGTCATAGGCGGTCAAGACCTGATAGTTGGACTGTTCGAGATAGGATCGGACCAACCGAACGATCTGTTTGTCATCATCAACAACCAGAATACGCTGCGACATAGCGTTCCTCAGTCACTATGGCGGAAGCTGGATGCGCTGAAATGATGAGAAGAAAGGACGGTGATGAGCGTCTCATCATAAGTGCATATCGTCGATTTTGCGTCATGTCCAGACATAGCATAAGCCGGTGGAGGCGCGACACCTGCACCGGCCTGCACTCATGACGCCAAGCAGCTTAGACTTTGACTTCGTGGCGGATCTTACGGCCACTGAATGGGGCGCCAACCAGCGGGGCCAGGAGACACACATCGAATGCACCTGCCATCAGCGGAATTAGGCCGAGGGCCGCCATGGCATCACCCCAGAATCCCTTTACGACTAACAGGCCGAGTATGATCAAAACGAACCCGGTGACAATGCGGACAGTACGTCCGGTGGCGCTTGCCATAAATTCAATGAATGCCATCATTCACCTCCTTGTGAACTCATTTGGCGGCTTTGCAACGTTGACGCCTAAACAAATGTCCCTATGGGTTTGGTGCTGTATTTATACTATACGGCTTTATCGCTGAAAATGTAGCTCAATCCCCTGGCGTCAGGTAAAGATTCAGCAACCCTACGAGAAATAATCGTACCGGAGAACGTTAAAACGTTGGAACATTCCAACGTTTTAACGTTCTAATGTTTCATCAACGCCTAGCGGCCATTCTGTCCAAGGCCACAACCCTGCGGTCCCTGGCCTCTTGGCCCCCGGCATACGCCATCACCGTTGCAATCACATATACCGTCGCCATTGCCAGCGCCAGGCCCCTGCGGTGACCAGGGCTCAATCAGGCGCGTCGTCACGTTGGCTTCCATCGTTGCCAACATTGTGTCGGCCTGCTCCTGGGTCAAGCGTCCGCTCTCAACCAGGCTGGCCAGCCGCTCGGCGCGCGGTGCGAGGAACGCATCAACAATTTCGCTCAGCGCTACATTATGCTCTTCAGCGACCTGGGCAATTGTCTTGCCGCTTTGCAGCTCGGCGACCAGCGCCGTTCGGTCCATCTCCAAAACGTCAGCCGCAACGGCGACCAGCGAGTCGCTCATTCCACGAGTTGGACCGCCGCCGCGCGGCCCCATCACGCTCCGCGTGGGGGTGAACCCGTTCGCCGGCCCCTGGGCCAGGGTTACCGGCGCGAGCGCGAGTGTCGTCAACAATGCTAGGGCGATACCACCCAGAACCATCCACATGCGCGTTCGCATCACATACCTCCATTTGTCATTCCTATCCGGCCACTGTGGCCGGGTTGTGTGTGCTTTGTTCACTCTGAGTATAGCAAGCGACTATGGAGAATATGTGGAGATGAAGAGGATCTTGGATGGAAGTGGGTCATCTCAACATTGAACCAGGCCAACGAAAGGAGCGAAGGCGCTTGCTGCTCAACGCTCTTGCATCTTGTCAATCGTTCGGCACAAGGTCGCCATCTCGATCGCTGACGTTGCCGCCTCAAAACCTTTATTGCCGGCCTTCGTGCCGGCTCGCTCGATCGCCTGCTCGATGCTCTCGGTCGTGATCACCCCGAAGATACAGGGCACGCCGGTCTGCAAGCTGACCTGAGCGATACCGCTCGCGGCGGCGCTTGCAACATGGTCATAGTGGGTTGTCGCGCCACGGATCACAGCGCCCAGCGCGATGATCGCATCGTAGCGCCCTGTCTCCGCCAGTTTCCGGCACAACAGCGGTATCTCGAACGAGCCCGGCGCCCAGACAATCGTCACCGCGTCTTCAGAGCCGCCATGGCGACGGATGCTATCGAGCGCGCCGGCAAGCAACCGCGACGTGATCAACTCATTCCAGCGACTCACAACGATGCCAAGGCGCAGATCCATAGCAGTGAACGTTCCCTCAAATGTAGGCATGGCATTCCTCCAGGAGATGTCCCATCTTAACACGCTTGGTCTCCAGGTAACGGGCATTATATGGCGTCGGCGCAGCCTGGAGCAATACCTGCTCGACAAGCTCCAAGCCATAGCCCTGCAAACCAACAATCTTCTTCGGATTGTTGGTCATGAGGCGGATGCGATGCAGCCCCAGATCGGCCAGGATCTGTGCGCCAATGCCATAGTCGCGCAGATCGGCGGGAAAGCCGATCTTTTCGTTGGCCTCGACCGTGTCGAGACCTTCGTCCTGGAGGGCATAGGCGCGCAGCTTGTTATGGAGGCCGATCCCGCGCCCTTCCTGGCGCAAGTAGAGCACTACGCCGCGCCCTTCGGCAGCAATCCGTTGCAGCGCCATCTCAAGCTGATCGCGGCAATCACAGCGCAGACTGCCAAAGACATCGCCGGTCAGACACTCGGAGTGAACGCGCACCAGCACCGGCTCATCGGTCGCTACATCGCCCATCACCAGAGCCATCGCATCGGTTGGGTCGTAGGCGCTGGTGTAGGAGATAGCCCGAAAGAGGCCGTAGCGGGTCGGCAGCGTTGCGGCGCCGACCCGCCGGACCAGGCATTCGTGCTGGCGGCGGTAGGCGATGATCTGGGCTACGCTCACGATGTTGAGGTTGTGGCGCGCAGCAAAGGCTTCGAGTTGCGGCATACGCGCCATAGCGCCGTCATCATTCATAATCTCGCAGATCACTCCGGCGGGAGTCAAACCGGCCAGCCGCGCCAGATCGACCGAGGCCTCGGTCTGCCCGGCGCGCACCAACACGCCGCCCTCGACAGCGCGGAGCGGAAAAACATGACCGGGCCGCACCAGGTCTTTCGGTTTGCTCTGCGGATCGATGGCGACCTTGATGGTATGGGCGCGATCTGCCGCCGAGATGCCGGTCGTAACGCCATGGGCCGCTTCGATAGAGACGGTGAAGTTGGTGCCGAACCGTGAGGTGTTGGCGCCGACCATCAGCGGCAGGTCGAGCCGGTCGATCTGGTCGCCGCTCATCGTCAAGCAGATCAGGCCGCGCCCTTCGCGCGCCATAAAGGCGATCGTTTCTGGGGTGACGAACTGGGCAGCGCAGGCTAAATCGCCCTCATTTTCTCGGTCCTCATCATCAACAATAATGATCATGCGCCCGGCGGCGTAGTCGCGCAGGGCCGCTTTAACTGACGTAAGCATACGATTACTCTACTTGGGTTTCAACTGCACCAGGCGGGCGTGCTTATTATCAAGAGATGCGGGCAGGCAAAACGCTACGCTCGTTCCAGTGCGCAATGGTCGTATTCCAGTTAGGACTATGTCATTGTCGGAAATCAGCTGCAGATGAAACCGCACGATTGCCGCACATTGGCGGATTTCCGCGCTCATCTGCATCTATTTGCATTATCTGCGTGCGATTGCAGGACTATGGTATGGTTCCACCAGCCGCTCGGCATACTTAGCGATGATGTCAACTTCCAGGTTGACCGGCGCGCCAACAACTTGTCGCCCCATAATCACAGCCTGTTGGGTATGCGCAATCAGGGAGATACTGAAGGTCGTTGCATCCAGGGCGGCCACCGTCAGGCTAACGCCATCGACAGCAATATAGCCCTTTTCGACAATATAGCGCAGCAAAGGGGCGGGCGGACGGATGGTGACATACTTCGCCTCACCGTCGGGAGCGATGGCGACAATCTCGCCAACGCCATCCACATGACCCTCGACATAGTGGCCGCTCATGCGTCCGCCGAAAGCGAGCGCCCGCTCCAGATTCACGCCATCGCCCTGCTGGAGCCGTCCCAGATTGGTGCGGCGCAAGGTTTCCGGGCTCAGACCCACCGTGAAGCTATCATTGGTCAATGCTGTTACGGTCAGGCAGGCGCCATTGATAGCGATGCTATCGCCTAACCGAGTACCTTCCAACACCACCCGACAGTCGACCATCAATGTATTGTCGCGTTCACGGTCGCCGATCACAGCCCGTACGCAACCTATCTCTTCGACTATTCCGGTAAACATTGCTGTTTCTCCTGTCAACGCTCTACGACTCCTAAACAACATCCCACCATGGCGCCGCCGCTGCCGTCGCAACCAGCAAGAGATCATCGCCGTGGCGCTCAACACGGCGCGTCACCAGGGTCAACGCATCGGACAGGCGCGCGATGCCTGGATCGCCAACCGGGCCAAGCGCTGTGGCGCCACCAAGCAGCTTCGGCGCGATGAAAGCCCAAACTTCGTCGATCAGGCGTGCGGCGGCGAGCGCGCCAAACAGCGTGGAGCCGCCTTCGACCAGCAGGTGATTGACCCCAAGCGCCGCTAGCCGCGTGAGCAGTTCGGGCAGGGCAACACGCCCGTTGGCGTCGGCAGGCAGACGCTCGACGCTAGCCCCAAACCGTTCAACAGCGGCAACCCAGGCAGCGGGCGGATCGACCGTGGCGCACAGGGTCTTTCCCGGCAGCATGGGATCGAGCAGGCGGGCATTCAGCGGCGTACGCCCACGGCTGTCGACGATGACGCGCAGCGGTTGGTTTGGGGTGCGCCAGTGGTTGTCCAGGCGCGTGGTGAGCAATGGATCATCGGTCAGGATCGTGCCTACGCCAACCATCATCGCGTCGACCCGGTCGCGGAGCAAGTGAACCTGGAGGCGTGACGCCGGGCCGCTGATCCACTGGCTTTCACCGGTCACGGTCGCAATCCGCCCGTCGAGCGTCATTGCATATTTGGCGGTAACAAGCGGGCGGCCGAGGGCGACTCGGCAGCGAAATGGGGCGAGCAAGGCAGCGACAGCGCCGCCGGGATCGGGCAGACGATGGACTTCGATCCCGGCCTTGTTCAAGACCGCCGTTGCACCAGCGCCCATCCGCGGATCGAGATCGGGGGCGATGTAGAACACGCGGCAGATGCCGGCAGCGATGATCGCATCGGTGCATGGGGGTGTTTGTCCGTGAAACGTGCAGGGTTCGAGTGTGGTATACAGATCGCCGCCCTGCGCCGCGGGGCCGGCTGCTTGCAGCGCCATTCGCTCCGCATGGGCTTGCCCAGGGGGCTGTGTTGCGCCTGCACCGACAACGCTGTCATCACGTCTAACGATAGCGCCTACCGGCGGATTAGGACTAGTGCGACCTTCAACAGTGTGGGCGAGAGCGACAGCTTGCTCAACGAAGTTGCGGTGTTCAAGTGGAATTTCCTGTTCAACGGTCATAACAACACCCCTGCATTCGTGCTTCGGGGCATTGCATAGACACATACAGGATCGGGCCGAAATACGCAGTCCGGTCCAAGTCAAACATGCCAGGACACACGCCAGAACACGAAGACGTTGAGGTTTCGATATCGTGTAGCGGCGTTAACGCCTGGTCAAATTCCTGCGCTGCCCCATGATGGGTAGGCGCAGATGCGCCAATGCGAACCTCCTCCCATCCGGACTATACCGTCGGCCCTGGAATCGCACCAGCGTCCTGCCTTGCGGCTCGCGGGCTGAGGTGGCCGCGCCACCATATACCGCCGATCGGGAATTTCACCCTGCCCCGAAGGTTCGTATCTGTAATGATTTTACTATACCACAAATTTACAGACTTCTGGTCATCGCAAGATGGTTTTTGACAATCAAAGGCGGCAGTCTCATGTAACGTCGCTCTTCGGCGGCTTAAAAAATGAAAATTGACAATCAACATAGGTAATTTAACGTAGTGCCGCCTTCAGGCGGTTTGACAGCAGCACAACCGCCTAAAGGCGGCGCTATGTATCCCTTTCCCTCTTACCAGTTTTGATCGTCAAAATTCTTTAGGCGATTTGTAAAGTAACACGACAGCCTGAAGACCGCCACAGCGCGCAGTTCGGCTATCACGGCGGTGTATTCTTTCGGGCAGAGACAGGCCATATCCAAACCCGCTTTAACATCCCCGCAAAACCCAGATCGAGGCCAGGGACGCCACCAAAAACCTAACAATCCATGACCATCACTTGTGGTATGGGTCAGAATTTGTTATTATAATGTTAAAGAGCATGAAAGCCATATGAGAGCAAGCGTTTCGCACCCCCAAGCAATCGTTATTCTGCATTGCAATTTTCATAAGCTGCTCGAACAGTGCTTTGGCTGCGAGCCGAAGAGCCCTGACACACAATACCACCATACTCACCACAAGCATTGGGGCAGCGGCAGAAATCGCCATCACAGCTTTTGGCAACGGGACAAGGCATACTGCCAATTCGTCTTTAGGATGCTACATGAAATACGCTCAACAATCGCGTACTCATGTAACATATCCACTCATCGCTTGTCACTGGTATAATGACTACACTGCGTCGTGTTCTCACCCATACAGTAGCATATCAGATGGAGCATCTTATGGAAGTAGAAGTCAAATTTCGGGTTGACGACCCTGCAATCTTCACCGCCCTGACCAATGTCGACCAGGTGAATTCCTACACATTGCGCCTCGCTGCCGAGAGCGAACACCAACGCAATATATACTACGACACCGCCGATGGCGTACTCCGTGCGGCGCGATATGGTCTGCGCATCCGTGAAGTGAACGGGCGAAGCATCGCGACGCTCAAGGGACCAAACCAGGGACATGACGGTCTGCACCAGCGACCCGAGTGGGAGCTTACAGCTCAATCGCCCGATCCATCAACCTGGCCGCCAGGTGCAGCGCGCGATCAGGCCCTGGCGCTGCTAGGTAACCGCTCGTTGTTGCCGTTACTCTCTATCGAGACGATGCGCCGGCATATTTATGCGCATACTGGCGGACGCGACATCGCCGAAATCAGTCTGGACGAAGGCACAATCACAGCAGGCGCGCGGAGTGAGTCATTCTGCGAGTTAGAGATTGAGTTGTTACCGGAAGGTACGCCGGACGATCTCCATGCGCTGGTTACCAACCTCCAAGAGCGATACACCCTGATCCCCGAGCCTCGATCAAAGCTCGAACGCGGCCTAGCGCTGCAGGATGCATCTACAAAGAGCACTTCTATCTGAAAGGAGTATTATATGACCACAGAACTATTATTGGAAAAGTACGACGTCGATTTGAAACATGCTCGTCATGTTGCTGATCTAGCGTTAGCGCTCTTCGATCATACTGCTTCACTCCACAAATTGCCAAAGAACGCGCGCCGCCTCATGGAGATTGGCGCGCTGTTGCACAATGTTGGTATGAATATTGATCAGCCGCAGCATCACATCGTTGGACGCGACATTGTGTTAGACGAAGACTTTACCAGCCTCGACACCGACAAGCGCGCCATTGTCGCTTGTATGGTTTCATTTCATCGCAAGAAGGTGCGACCGAACCTAGAACCGGCCTATCTGAGCCTGGGCAAAAAAGATCAGTCCATTGCACTGCGCCTAGCTGCCCTGCTGCGGGTCGCCGATGGCCTGGACTACTCCGGATCACAAACAACCCAGATCAGCGATTGCGTAGAGGAAGAGCCCCACATCTGCTTGCACCTAACCGGCCCGCATGCCCGCACTGATGGTGCGCGCGCGCTGGCCAAGGCCGATTTATGGCGCAAGGTATTTGAAGGAGAACTGGCAGTAGAACTTACAAATATGCCTGACGAAAGTGACGCGGCAGCCGTCGCAGATGACACCCCTGAAGCTGACGACGCTGATACCGCCAAGCTTGAGCCGGCGATGCCGCAATTATCGCCGATGCGCTCGACCTGTTCGCTCACCGAAATGGGCCGCGTTGTATTGCGCCAGCACTTTCGCCGTCTCCTTGACCAGGAACGCCGAATACGCGCCGACCAAGGCCCCGAGGCGGTCCACCAAATGCGGGTGGCCTCGCGCCGCTTACGCGCAACGCTGATTATTTTGAATGAAGTGGCGCCAACTGGGAAAATACGATCCCTGCGCAAAGAGGTTCAGCGGACGGCGCAAGCCGCCGGCGGGGTCCGTGACTGCGATGTGTTTCTGGGCCAGGTGACCAATTATGTCACCAATCTGCTTACCGACGCAAGCACAAATGGAGCAACCCAACCTCTTGTCCCACTCTTCGATGCGCTCCAACGCGACCGGGTCGAGGCAAACACCCACCTCTTCACCTATCTTGAATCGCCGCGCTATGCCAAGTTCAAGCGTGATTTCGCCGCTTTCATGACCAATGAGCCTGAGGGCTGGGACACAACCCTCCGCGTACGTGATCGGGCGGGCAGACTGCTCTGGCAGCGTTATGAAGATTTGCGGGCGCACGAGATTGAGCTCGATATACACAACGGCGTGGCAGAAGAGAACGAAGCGCTCCATGAGTTACGCCTTTCTGGGAAGCGATTGCGCTACATGCTCGAAGCGTTTGCCGAACCGCTTGGCCCCAAAACAGACGAGGTTTTGAAGCCGCTCGTCGCTTTGCAGGAAAACCTCGGCGCGGTGCAGGATGTCGCCGTGGCCGTCGCCTATGTCGCCAATCTCGACACAGACGATACAGATCTGGAGGCCTATGTCGCCAGCCGCATCGCCGAACGCGAGCGCCTGCTTGCCGAACTGCCGCGGCGCTGGGAAAAAGTTGCGAGCGCAACATATCGCCGCAAATTGATGGAGTTGATTGTCAAACTATGAGAAAAGGCGAGCAGATGTTCCCCACATATGCGGGGACGGTCCCCGCGTACGCGGGGATGAGACGAGGAGACGATGGTCCCCGCGTACGCAGGGATGAAGATGAAGACGAAGTGCGTAGGGGCGCTTCGCGAAGCGCTCTATCAGATGGGGAGGCGCTTGCATTCCATCGGCTGATTCATTCTTTTATCGCCTAGCGATCGGCGAGGATCGGCTGGGCTGTATCGATTAGTTGCTGGGGGCTAAAGGGTTTTTCGAGTTGATAGATCCCCATCGCATCTAGTTTTGATTGGAGTGCATCGTCTTCACCGGAGTCGATCGCGGAAAGGATGAGAATCGGGATAGTCTGCGTGCGCTTGTCGCTTGCAAGTTGCTTGGCAAGGTTGACCCCGACATACCCGGCATAATAATGTCAGTGATCACTAAGTCAGGCTGTTCTGCTCAATCAGCTTCAACCCAGCAGCGCCGTCTTCGGCGGTCTCAATGCGGTAGCCGACAGAGGAAAGAATAATCGTAACCATGCGCCGAAAGAAATAGCCATTAGCGGGAATGTAGGCAGCCATAGAATGTTGCACCTCGGAACAGGATGGACATCAAACGAGGAGACCGGTACAATGAAATTGCAAATCAAAGTAACATGAGCAGTGCGCGCATACGAAATACCTGGCGCGCTGATAGGATTACAGCTCAATGACTATAGCAGATTGCTCGACGCGAGGAAATAGGACAATCGGGCGAAACACGAGTAGTTCCCGTGTCAGAGACAAACGCTCATGCAGCTCTAAGCTACAGCCAGTTTGCAAAAAATCACCTTGGTGGTATTGTTAGTATACCTAACAGGACGCAGATAGATCGAGGAAAGAGACATGATCCAGATTGCTATTATTGGGCTGGGGATGATCGGTACATCCCTGGGTATGGCGCTTCGTTCAGCCAACCCAAAAGAGTCGCTGCTTGGCGAGGTCGAAATCGTCGGATTTGATCAAAACAACCGCGCAATCAAAGATGCGCGCGGCAGGCTCGCAATTGACCGAGAGGCGCGCAGCATCGCCGAAGTCGTGCGCAACGCGCAAATCGTGATAGTCGCTACTCCAGTCCAGGCAATCCGCGACATCTTCACCCAACTTGCCACCCTGCTGCCGGCAGGTGTGATTGTCACCGATACTGCCAGCGCCAAAGCTCAGGTTTGCGCCTGGGCGCACGAACTCCTGCCGACAACAACACATTTTGTCGGCGGCCATCCGATGGCTGGCAAAGAGCAGTCGGGCGCGCTCGCCGCCGATCCTGATCTTTTCAAGGAAGCGATCTATTGCCTGACCCCCGACCCACGCGCCCACAAAGACTCGGTTGATGTTATCGATGCGATGGTCAATGCCATCGGCGCGAAATCCTACTATATCGATCCCGATGAACACGACGCCTATGTAGCGGGTGTATCACATCTGCCCTTCCTCCTGTCCGCCGCCCTGGTCGCCGCAACCAGCCGCAGCCCAGCCTGGAAGGAGATGGCCCCGCTGGCGGCGACAGGATTCCACGATGTCTCGCGTCTAGCCTCGGGTGACCCGACTATGCATCGCGACATTTGCATCACCAACCATGTGGCGCTAACCCGCTGGATCAACGAGACGATTACGCTCCTCGTCGATCTCCGCGAACACTTGGCACAACATGATTCCGCCGCACTCGAACAATTCTTCCAGCATGCTAAAGAAAAACGCGACGAATGGCTGAAAATCAAACCCAATCAGCGACCTGGCGAAGATGTATTCTCGAATATTCATACAGTAGAGCGCCCCAACCTCTTTGGGTTCCGCCGACCCCAGCCAGACCGCAAGCGCCGTCCCTAACATCACGGTCCCTATCCTGCGGATACGAGGGGCGACGAGACGAACGAATCACCTCATCGCCTCTGTTTTGATGGAGCGTGTTTCAACATTCACAACACGTCTTGACATCCCACCAAAGATAGTGCTACACTTCACGAAAGATATTTTATCCTTTCAATAATTTCGTGTGCGAGGCATGGGCGCAATATGCTTGTGCCTATTGACAATTGTTGTCAATTTCTACAACGCTACGGTGATTGCGGAGGCATGTGTGGATCGTTTAGACTTACCCCCTGATGTAGTTATTCGCCGCCTGCCACTCTATGCGCGCAGCCTGCGATACCTGCTCCAAGAGGGTATTCACTCCGTTTCCTCGCAAGAGTTGGGGGAACGCATCAATGTTACTGCTGCGCAGATCCGCAAGGATTTGTCATACTTCGGCGAATTCGGCAAACAGGGTATTGGCTACGATGTCGAAAAACTCCTCGAACAAATCGAAGATATCCTTGGGCTGACCCAGGAGTGGTCAGTGGCGCTCGTCGGCGTTGGACACCTGGGGCAGGCCATTGCACGCTATGAAGGATTTCATAGCAAAGGCCTGCGCATTGTTGCACTCTTCGATAATGATCCGGAGAAGCTTGGCCAAGAAGTCTCAGGCTTGAAGATTATGAGCGATGATCACATTCCAGAGGTCATTCGCCAACATAATATCAAGGTAGCAATTGTCGCGGTGCCGGCCATCCTGGCCCAATCCGTAACCGACAAGCTTGTCGCCGCCGGGGTGCGCGCTATTCTCAACTACGCCCCAATCATCTTGCAAGTCCCCGAGGGCGTCTGGGTGCGCTATATCGATCCAGTTGCGGTTTTACACAGCATGACTTACTACCTGGCGCGCGAGGAATAGCCCTGGACCTGCTGGAGGCAAATGAGATCTCATTTGTAGGCGTGGCGTCCTAATGAATTTTGACAACCAAAACCGGTAAGAAGAAAAGGGGTTCGCAGTGCCGCCTGAAGGCGGTAGACTGCCTTGTTGATTGTCAAAAA